>CAYMJW010000015.1:19035-30296 GCA_964390455.1 uncultured Methyloceanibacter sp.
CAAGAAACCACAGTTGCGCCAAACAAACACCCTCTTGGACAAGCATATAGCGCCTGCTGTTGCGGTTGCGCGTGAGCCGGCTCTGGCGGCTCTCGTGCCGCACAGCTAGCGGACGCTCGCGAAGCTCCGCTGCACAACCCCCGTTCGGGGCCTTGAAGACCGGCAGGGCGAGACCGTCAGGATCGAGCCCTCCCCTCGCAACACCCGCCGAAGCCGGTGCGGGCAACCAATCACCGTTTCAATCAATAGCAGAGAGGAAGACGATGCGCGTTTTGATCGCCACCGCCATTGTGGCATTTGGACTGACGACGACGGCTCACGCGGATTTGCGCTACTACGTCGACCACGACGTGCTGCGCAAGAACCACTCTCCCACGCTTCTCCACCGCGCGATGCGCGACGTCGGCAGCAACCCGACCGGCTGGTCGCATCGGTGGTGCGGCCGGCAGATGGCGATGTGGGTCGGCGGCGAAGGCCCGAACCTCGCGCGCGATTGGGCGCATTACGGCAAGGCCGCGACGGCAAAGCCGGGCGCCATCGGCGTGATGAACGGACATGTCGGCGTCGTGAAGGAGATCAAGGGCAATCGCGTGATCCTGGTCTCCGGCAACCATTCGGGCAAAAGCGGAAACCGCAAGGTTGGGGTCGGAAGCTATCCGATGAGCCGCTTCATCGCCTTTCGCGAGCCATAGCTCCAGTGAGGACTATGAACTAGTGACTGCTCCTCCCCCCACCCCGGCGTCGCGAAGGCGACGCCGGACCCTCGGGTCAAGCCCGAGGGCAGGCTCTCCCCACGAGGGCGAGGTTGGGCGAGATGCGCGCCGTCATCCTCCGGCGCCAAGTGGCTCACGACTATAAACGGCTAACGGCCGCTCTATCGGTTCGCGGCTCTTTGGACTAGCCTAGATGGCAGCGGCGTAAAATGACGAACTAGCCGTAAGACGGGGGTGGGCTCGTGCTGCGCTTGGTAGGATTGCCGGCGAGGGCATTGCGGTTTGTTCGGAAGAAGACCGTGCGCCATGCTCAAGGCCATATTCACAAGTGGCGGGCCATCTATGCGAGGAGGCGGAGCAAGGCAACTTTTATTGGCGTCACTGGGAGTAGCGCGAAGTCAACAACGACGGCATTGATTTCGCACATTTTGTCCGGTGTGGCCCCGGTTCGCACACAGGTGGCCAGCAATACCTTTAGATACCACATCCGCTCGTTACAAACTGCGCCGCCAGACAATGGCTATTTTGTTAGCGAGCTCGGCGCTACCGTCCCTGGAAGCCTACAGCAAATGATTGATGTCATCAGGCCAACCGTGGGGGTCGTCACACTCGTTGCGCTCGAACACAAGAGCGCTTTTCGGACATGCGAAGCGGTCGCGGAAGAGAAACGAAAGTTGGTCGAAGCGCTTCCGGCAAGCGGGCTGGCCATCCTCAACCATGATGATCCCCGTGTCGCTGCCATGGCTGAGCGCACCAAAGCGCGAACTGTAACCTTCGGTCAAACTGGCGGCACGTATGTCGTATCAAATATCCGCTGCCAGACGCCTGAAACGCTTGGCCTTACGATCACACACCGTGACCACGCGTTCGAAATCGCTTCTCGTTTGACCGGCGCGCACAATAGCTTAACCGTGGCCGCGGCCTTTGCTTGCACACATCAGCTCGGTATCGCGCCAGCGATCATTGTTGAGCGTATCGCAAGCTTTGCACCCATGTTCGGGCGATGTTCGGTGCATCGCGCGAAAGGCGGTCCTGTCTTCATTGTTGATTCCAAGGCGCCAAATTACAGCATCAACCTTGCCTTCGACATGCTGGCTGAATTCAGTGCGCCGCGGAAGCGCATCGTAATAGGCCACATCAGTGAAGGTTCCGGATCGGATCGAACCTACCGAAACGTCTATCGGGCGGCTCGTTCAGTTGCGGATCAAGTCATTTTCGTCGGCGAGCATTCGCATCGCTCCAAGGCGACGGCCGAGGAGATTGCCGATGGGTCTTTCGTTCGCTTTGAAACCGTTCGAGACGCCGCCGCGTTTTTGAAGGCAAGCGCGATACAAGACGAGATCATCCTCTTGAAGAGTACGAAAAAATTGCATCTCGAGAGATTGATGCTGACGTTTTTTACCACGGTGCGCTGTTGGCAAGACGTTTGCGGGGGATCCTCGACGTGCGTCGCTACATATGGAGGGGGTTGCACCTTGTACGAGACGCCCTTTGAGCAGCACAAGGCCTTGAGGAAGGCCTTGAAGAAGGGCTTAGCCCGTCCGTTGCCGACTGTAAATTTTGGCTAGAAGCGCTTCGCGCAAAGCGATCCGAAAAATTGCGAGCAACGCTCGCACCTTGCCGGCGATCACTGGGACGATGTCGGCGTGTTGACGCCCAAAGCCCGATAGAGGCGCGGATCGTCTTCATGCGAAACACTGCGGAGGTCGATTATGACTGCCCCGCAACCTCTTCGGGTTACGATTTGCCGGGCGAGCAGCAGAGCGTACAATTCTTCCTCCGAGAGCTTGGCATGCTTAAGCCGCACCGTCCACGTGGGTAGGTCCACGCCCGGCATGACCGCGCCTCCACATTGCGCATGATCCTCCGCATCGACTGCCTGGTAACCCCGCTTCCTAAGTTCTTCAGCCAAGGCGCAAGCGCGTTCGCGGATCATGGCTACATCCATCCCCAACATTCGCAAGGTCGGGATGTCTTCCCACGCGCGACCAGAGACGTAGGACGCCAGTGTCCCTTCGAGCGCGGCGAGCGTCAATTTTCCTGGACGGCATGTTCGCGCCAGCGGGTGGCGCACCATGCGGTCGATCAGATCTTTTTTACCGACGACGATACCCGCTTGAGGTCCTCCAATGACCTTGTCGCCGCTCGCAAGGACCAAGTCGGCGCCGTCACCAACCACCCGTGAGATCGTTGGGCACTCGGGCAAACCGCGCTCAGCAAAATCGACAAGGCTGCCGCCACCAAGATTGACGACATAGGGCAAGCCGTGATTGTGGGCCAGTCTTCCGAGCTCGGCATCGGCGACGTGTTCGACGTATCCTGTGGCGGCCACGTTCGATGCGTGACTGCGCAGGATCATGGCTGAATTCGCGGTGATTGCTCGGCGGAAATCGTCGATGTTCACACAGTTTGCTGCGCCGACCGGGACGATCCGCGCGCCCGATGCTTCGATAATGTCGCGAATCCGAACACCCTCGCTGATCTCGACCAAGTCCCTGGCCGCCGCAACGATTTCCCGGCCGCAAGCGAGGGCGCCGATCAAAAGAAGAGAAGCGGCGTTCGAGGTGGTGATCGTCGCGCGCTCTGCGGCCGTCAAGGCGCAGAGCATCTTATCGCAGGACTCTGTCCTGCTGCGTGCGTCAGTGGCCCCGGTCGGCGTGGCGCCGGCGGATTCGAGCAGGCGTGCGCGCGCCGATGCGGCAAGCGGAGCATTTCCCCAGCCCGTGTGGACTATGATCCCAGTGGCGTTGATGTAATCGCGCCGGATCAGACATTGCTCTCGCGCGCGCGCGGCGGCCAAATCGGCGATCGCTGCAGCGGCCTCATCGATCGTCCCATGTGGCACCCAATCGGCCATCACGGCGCGCACGGTTCTTGTCAGAATCGGCCCGCTCAAGAACTCCCGCAACGCAACCATCGCAGGTTGCTGCAAGACGAGATTGACGGGAGGCGGATGGTGAATTTTCGAGCAAGCCGGCGATGCTTTTTCGGCATCCTGGTCGCGGACGCCATAGAGCAGCCACTCAAGCGAGAACCCGGCCTTGTCGGCCACATCGACCAACGTGGCGGGGTCGGGGATTTCAATTGGGTATGTAACGCCAGAGTTGACTCTTGAATTGCCAGCCGTCTGCTTCGCGGCAATCGCGAGGCGTCCCAAGATCGACGGCAAATCTAGGTTGCGAACGCTCATGATCGTGCAGCAGGCGGTTTCGAAAGCTCGAATTCTGGCGGAGGGGTGAGGAATCGAACCCCAACCGAACACTAAGGCTCGGTTCCGGCGGCCTTACAGCCGCCGAGTGCGCCCACCCAGACACACGACCCCCTCCGAACGCCAACACCTCCCCAAGCGGCTTCTGTCTCCTCTCCCAGCAGTTCATCGCCTTTCGGGATCCGTAGCCACTCCGGGGAAGGCGGTTCAGGAAAAATGGTCGGAGCGGGGAGATTTGAACTCCCGACCCCCGGTCCCCCAGACCGGTGCGCTAACCGAGCTGCGCTACGCTCCGCCTTGAGAAATCAGATATTTAATATGCGCGGCTTTGGCAACAGAGAGCCAGCGGCCGCCGGACGCGATTGAGACCCCAGTAGCCAGCCCGCGACCTTCGTCAAGCCCGGGCTTGACCCGGGCATCCATGCCGTTTCGCTCCAGCGAGATGAAGCGTCAATGGAATGGATTGCCGGGTCAAGCCCGGCAATGACGGGCACACCAAGAGCGGCGGGCTATTTCATCGAGATCGCGAGGCCGCTGAGGTCGGCGTTCGCCATCAACCCGACCTGCCGGCCCGAAAGCTCGAGCACGGCGCCGTTCTGGTTGGTGAGGACGATGGCGCGAACGCCGCTCCCGACCGCGAGACCTGCGCCCGCCGCGGCATAGACGCCGGCGACGTCGGAGGCGCGCTGGATGTTGCGCACCCGGCCGCGCAGCACCGTCTTCGAGCCGCCGAAGACGAGGCCATAGTCGATGCCGCCGACACTAAGCGGGTAGGAGCGGCCGCGGAAGGTGAGCGTGCCGCCGCCGCCTGAGCCGCCGATGATCCAGCCGGCCTTGAAGATCGTCAGCGTGATGTTGCCGCTATCGGCATTCGCGCCATGAAGACCGACGCCTAGAAACGCGATCAGCGCGACCAATGCGCCTCGCAGCAATATCGAAACTCGCATGCCTTGACTCTCCCTCGGTTGAAGTCGTTGCGCCATACACAGGCTCAGGCCCGCGCAACACGCGGCCGCGGTTGCCCCTCGCCTAGTCCTTGGCCGAGGCGAGGATGCGCTGGCACGCCTCGATCTCGTCGACGAGAGCGCCGAGCGTGTCGACATCGACGTTCGCATGCTGCCCGGCTCGCGTCTGCATCCGCCGCGCGGGGCGGCTCTGCGCCGTCTCGGCGGCGATATCGGGAATCTCGACGGGAACGACCATCGGCTCGACCCGATCCTCGTCATCGGCGCGCTGACGGAGGTCCATGACGAAGCGCGGTCCCTGCTCGCGGAGGATCTTCTGCACGCCGCGAATGGTGTAGCCGTCGCTGTAAAGCAGGAAGCGGATGCCGCGCAGCAGCGCCACGTCCTCGGGCCGATAATAGCGCCGGCCGCCGCCGCGCTTCATGGGCTTGAGTTGCGCGAACTTGCCCTCCCAGAAGCGCAAGACGTGCTTCGGGACCGCAAGTTCTTCGGCAACCTCGCTGATGGTGCGAAACGCCTCCGGCGACTTATCCACCCCGTCCTCCTCTCCGGCACCGCCAAATTACCGGTACGCCTACTCCGCCGCCTTTCTCCGCGACAGCGCATCGTTGATGCGCTGCTTCATGATGTTGCTCGCCCGGAAGACGAGCACGCGCCGCGGCGTGATCGGGACTTCTTGGCCGGTTTTTGGATTGCGCCCAATGCGTTGGCCTTTGTCGCGGATGCCGAAGGAGCCGAACGAGGACAACTTTACCGTGTCGCCGCGCTCAAGGCTCGCGATGATCTCGCGGAGCACGAGCTCGACGATCTCCGCGGATTCGTTGCGCGGCAGACCGACCTTCTGAAACACAGCTTCCGCCAGATCGGCGCGTGTCAGTGTCTTCCCGCTCATATGCTTACGCTCCCCCAGTCGCGGGACTATTCAAGATGCTAATCGAGCGAGTGCGATACGGTCAATCTATCTTGCCATCAAATTCCTGATATTGCGACATTTTCTATGGGGGTGTGGCATTCGCGCGGCACCCCCTTTGGCTACCACCTGAGCAGAACGGCGCCCCAGGTGAAGCCGCCGCCCATGGCCTCGAGCAGGACGAGGTCGCCCGTCTTGATGCGGCCGTCGGCCCGCCCTTGTGCCAAAGCCAAGGGGATCGACGCTGCCGAGGTGTTGGCATGCTTATCGACCGTAATGATGATGCGCTTTGGGTCCAGGCCAAGCTTCCGGGCGGCCCCATCCAGAATCCGCTTATTGGCCTGATGCGGCACGAACCAGTCGATATCCGACGCCTTGTATCCGGCTAAAGTCAGAGTAGAACCAATGACTTCGCTGATTTTCGTCACAGCGTGGCGGAACACCTCGGGGCCATCCATCCGGACATATCCGACCGTTCCGGTTGAGGAGGGTCCGCCATCGACATAGAGCTTGTCACGATAGCGGCCGTCGGACCGAAGGCTTACGGCGAGGACACCGCGATCGGTGAGCGCCCCGTTCAGCTTCTGCGCCTCGACCACAACCGCGCCCGCGCCATCGCCGAACAGCACGCAGGTCGAGCGATCCTGCCAATCGAGGATGCGGGAGAAGGCCTCGGAGCCGATCACGAGCGCCCGCTTGAACTGGCCGCTTTTCAGATAGCTGTCGGCGGTGGCGAGCGCGAAGACGAAACCGGAGCAGACGGCCTGCACGTCGAAGGCCGCGCCATGCGTCATGCCGAGCTCGGCCTGGATGGTGACCGCTGTCGCGGGAAAGGTCTGGTCCGGCGTCGAGGTCGCGAGAATGATGAGGTCGATGTCCTCCGGCGCGAGCCCCGCATCGTCAAGCGCGGCCCGCGCGGCCATCGCCCCCATCGACGAGGTCAGCTCGCCTTCGGCGGCGATCCGGCGCTCCTTGATTCCGGTTCGCTCGGCGATCCACCCGTCGGAGGTGTCGACCATCTTCGCGAGGTCGTCATTGGTCAATACCCGCTCGGGCAGGTATCCGCCGCAGCCCCTCACCACTGTCCTTACGATATCCAAACCGAATACTCCAAAACGTCACGCGGCCCCTTCGAGCTCGAGCTTGGCGTTGAACGCGGCGATGTCGCCAGCCAGACGCTTGACGACGCCGTTCGCCGCCATGTCGTAGGCAAGATCGATGGCGCAGGCGAAGCCGGTCGCATCGGTTCCACCGTGGCTTTTGACGGCGATGCCGTTCAAGCCGAGGAAGATGCCCCCGTTCAGCTGGCGCGGATCCAACTTGTCTTTGAGGGCCCGGAAGGCCCCTTGCGCCAGGACGGCGCCGATACGCGCAAGAACGGACCGCCCCATGGCAGCGCGCAGATACTCGCCAATCTGCTTAGCCGTTCCTTCGGCGGTCTTCAAGGCGATGTTCCCGGTAAACCCGTCCGTGACCACGACGTCAACCGCGCCTCTGCCCACGTCGTCGCCTTCAACGAAGCCGTGGTAGCGAATGGGAAGCGGCGCGTCCTTGAGAACGGCGGCGGCCTTCTTGATTTCTTCGAGGCCCTTGACCTCCTCGACACCGATATTGAGCAGCCCGACGGAGGGCTTCTCCACGCCGAACAGCGCCCGCGCCAAGGCCGCGCCCATCAGGGCAAACTCGACGAGCTGGCGCGAGTCGGCGCCGACATTGGCGCCGACATCGAGCACGATGCATTCGCTCTCGACGGTCGGCCATATGGCGGCGATCGCCGGCCGGTCGATGCCTTCTATCGTCTTCAGGCAGAACTTCGCCATGACCATCATCGCGCCGGTGTTGCCGGCCGACACCGCGGCACCGGCGCGTCCGTCGCGCACGGCTTCGAGCGCAAGCCACATGCTCGACTTCCAGCGACCCTTGCGCAGCGCCTGGCTCGGCTTTGCGTCCATGGCGACGGCGACATCGGTGTGAACGATCTCAGACCTAGCGGCGAGCGAAGGGTGGGCTCTAAGCTCGGGCTCGATGCGCGCGGCATCGCCGACGAGCAGGAAGCGCACCTCGGGATGACGGATCGCCGTCATCGCCGCGGCGGGAATGACCACGCTTGGACCGTGGTCCCCGCCCATGGCGTCGAGCGCTATGGTGACTGGAGCACCCATGATTCTCTGCCGTTCAGGATGAACGATCTAAGCGGCGAGACGCCCGCCGCAACCCCCCGGAAAACGAGACCGGAATAGACGCAAAAAAGGCGTCAGTGACAACCTGATTTTCCGGTTTTCACGGGCGCCTAATCCCGCTTCAGGGCGGCAAGGGGCGCGAAATGGCCGCTTCCGGCGCTCTCGCCGTCTTTGCCCTCACCTTCCGCCCAATCGAAGCTCGCCCCCTCCCGCTTCGGATAGGGGTCGAGCGCCGTGGCGAGGGTCTCGTAAACGACCGGGCCGAGGTCGATCCGGCCGTCGCGGATCACTTCGGGCCAGTCCGTCAGGCCCGTGCCGCCAGGGTCGGCGGCTGTTCGCGCCGACGCGGGCGGGAGGAGTTCGGCCGGCCAGAACTCCGCCTCAACGGGCACCTCAAGGCGGGCTTCGACGGGCTCAAGTGTAATGACGCAGGTCTGCGTCACGCTCGCGGCAAGCGTGCCCGTGAGCAAAAGACGTCCGCCGCCGCGGCGATCGAGGCGATAGGCGAAGGTGAGCCGATCGAGCGCCACGAGATCGAGCATCTTGACGATGGAACCGAGCTCGGGCTCGGTCGCAGCGATCTCGCCGCTTGCGCCGTCCCTGATCTCGTCCACTTTCAGCGGCCGCGACAGCACGGGACGATCGTCGTCCTCAGTCATCTCCATCCTTTCCAAGCTCCGGCGTTTTGCCCGGGAACCTTACATCCCCCGCGGCGAGCGCGGCCACGCTCTGCGACTCAAGCGCGCGCACCGCTTCCCTTACATAATGCGCGAGCCGCAAGGTTGAAGCCTCGCTCGGGCGTTGATCGGAGGGAAGCGCGCCCGCGAGGACAGCAGCGACGGCATCGTCCGCCGAGCCCACGGCGCGCTCAAGGGTTTCGAGCAGGGACGCGCCCGCGGCGGCAACTCCCTTTACCTTCTTCGGAATGCTGAGATCGCCGACGCCGATCTCCCGGAGCACCGTTTCCATGTCGGCGGTGAACCTGTCGGCCAGGTCCTGCGCGAGACCTGAGGCGCTCTCTCGGGCCGCCTTCAGACGGTGATGCACAACAAATAGATGCAGCGACAGCACGAGGAAGCGGCCTTCGAGCGTATCTGGGACCCCAAACCGCTGATAGAAAACGGGGAGCCGCGTCTGCGCCACAATCGCGCCATAGAGTTTCGAGGCGTCCGATGGGTGGCGGCGTCGTGCGCCAAAGGATGCGAAGGGGTTCAAAGGACGGCCCGTTTGGTCTAGCCTCTCGCGACGTGCGCGGCACTATACGGCGTTATTTCGGGGGACATTCGTCTTTGCGTAGGTTCAGGCTTCTCTCATTCACGGCACAGGCGCGCCTGTCGCGTCCGGCGCTCGCCGCGCTCGCGCTTGGCGCAAGCTTGCTTGCGGGCTGCGGCGCCCAGATCGACCGGCACGGACATGTCTTCATCGATGTGGACGTCAATTCCGTACAGCCCGGCATGACCAAGGAGCAGGTAGCCGCCGTGCTCGGGTCTCCCGATACCACGAGCACGATCGCAGGTGAGGCCTTCTACTACATCTCGACTACGAGCAAGACCGTCGCCTTTCTCAAGCCGAAAGAGATCGACCGGCAGGTCGTCGCGGTCTATTTCGGCGGCGACGCCAATGTCCAGGAGGTCGCTCATTACGGCCTGAAGGACGGCATCGTCGTCAACTATTACAAGGGCGAGACCCCGGCGCGCGGCAAGGATCTCTCCTTCGTCGAGCAGATCTTCGGCAATATCGGCAATCGCGGCATGTTCAAGGGCCAGAAGCCACCGGAGGCGAGCGGCGCTCCGCCGATCTAGACCGACGCATGCGCGCCTATTGATGGGCGAGCACGGCCAGCAACAACAACGCCACAATATTGGTGATCTTAATCATGGGATTCACTGCTGGACCGGCCGTGTCCTTGTAAGGATCGCCGACCGTGTCGCCGGTCACCGCGGCCTTGTGCGCCTCTGAGCCCTTGCCGCCGTAATTGCCGTCCTCGATGTATTTCTTGGCATTGTCCCACGCGCCCCCGCCCGCCGTCATGGAGATGGCCACGAACAGGCCGGTGACGATCACGCCGAGCAGCATGGCGCCGAGCGCGGAGAAGGCGGCGCTCTTGCCGGCAATCGATTCAATGACAAAGTAGAAGGCGATCGGCGACAGCACCGGGAGCAGCGAAGGCACGATCATCTCTTTGATCGCGGCGCGGGTCAGCAAATCGACGGCGCGCCCGTAATCGGGGCGGTCGGTGCCCTTCATGATGCCGGGCTTTTCGCGGAACTGGCGCCGCACCTCCTCGACGATTGCGGAGCCTGCGCGCCCCACCGCCGTCATGGCGATGCCGCCGAACAGATAGGGCAGCAATCCGCCGAGGAAGAGACCCACCACGACGTAAGGGTTCGACAGGGTGAAGGTGGGATCGACGTCGGTGAAGTACGGGAATTTGTCGGCGTTGGCGGCGAAGAATTTCAGGTCCTCGGTGTAGGCCGCGAACAGCACGAGCGCGCCGAGCCCGGCCGAGCCGATGGCATAGCCCTTGGTCACCGCTTTGGTGGTGTTGCCGACGGCGTCGAGCGCATCGGTCGTCTTGCGGATGTCCTTCGGCAATCCCGCCATCTCGGCGATGCCGCCGGCATTGTCGGTGACAGGACCGAAGGCATCGAGGGCCACGATCATGCCGGCCAGCGCGAGCATGGTGGTCACGGCGATGGCGATGCCGAACAAACCGGCAAGGAGATGCGCGCCGACGATACCGGCCATGATGACCAGGGCGGGGAGCGCGGTCGATTCGAGCGACACGGCGAGGCCCTGGATCACGTTGGTGCCGTGGCCGGTGACGGAAGCCTTGGCGATCGAATGCACCGGGCGGAACTTCGTGCTGGTGTAATACTCGGTGATGACGACGATGAGCGCGGTGACGACGAGACCGAGCGCGCCGCAATAGAACAGCGAGCGCCCGGTGAAGCTGACCTCGCCCACTTTCATCGCGGTGTCCATGCCGACGAGCCAGGCCGTGAGCGGCCATAGCAGGATCAGCGACAGCACGCCGGTCGCGATCACGCCTTTGTAGAGCGCGCCCATGATCGACTGGTTCTTGCCCAGCCGCACGAAATAGGTGCCGATGATCGAGGTGATGACGCAGGTCGCGCCGATGGCGAGCGGGTAAAGCATCATCTGCATGACGCGATCCTCGCCGCCTGCGAAGTAGATCGAGGCGAGCACCATGGTGGCGACGACGGTCACGACATAGGTCTCGAACAGGTCGGCCGCCATGCCGGCGCAGTCGCCGACATTGTC
>CAYMJW010000016.1:0-2275 GCA_964390455.1 uncultured Methyloceanibacter sp.
CATCGCGCAAGCTCGATCCGCGTGGCCGAAGCCGCCAAGGTGATCGAGAACATCCAGCGCGACGTCAACATTGCGCTCATCAACGAGCTCGCCATGCTGTTCAAGGCGCTCGGCCTCGAGACCCGCGAGGTGCTGGAGGCGGCGGGCACCAAGTGGAACTTTCAGCCGTTCCGGCCCGGCCTCGTCGGCGGGCACTGCATCGGCGTCGATCCCTACTACATGACCCACAAGGCGGAATCGATCGGGTTTCATCCGCAGATGATCCTCGCCGGCCGCCGCATCAACGACGGCATGGCGGGCTTCATCGCCAACGACGTCATCAAGACCATGCTCAAGCGCAAGCAGAGCATCGATCGCGCCCGCGTGCTCGTCATGGGCTTTACCTTCAAGGAAAACGTGCCCGACACGCGCAACACCAAGGTGGCCGACCTCGTGCGTGCGCTCGGCGATTTCGTCGCCGAGGTCGTCACCTACGATCCGATGGCGGATGCGGCGCTCGCCAAGCACGAATACGGCGTGACGCTGACCAACGAAATGCCGTGCGGACCGTTCGACGCGATCATTCTCGCCGTGAAGCACGAGCCGATCGCGGCAATGGGCGAGAAAGGCATCAAGGCGCTGCTTGCGCCGGGCGGCCTGATCTACGACCTTAAGGGCGTGCTGCCGCCCGCCGCGAGCGACGCGCGCATCTAGCGGTGCCGTCGGCTTGACTCATGGCGTGCCTGCGCGGCGCGACTTGAACAGCAGGTACCCGAGTCCATCGCCATTCAGTTGATTGAAGGCGAGGTCGTATCTGCTCTTGAGGGCTGAAATCAGCATCGGAAAATTGGCTGCGCTATCGAACGGGAAGGCGACGATGACATAGTCACGGCCGGCGACCTCGGCGTCAACGTGCTTGAGCGGATCCCGGCCCGGCCGCTCGTCACGCATGCGGAACGTACCATCGACCCGGACCGGCCTCATCGTACTCAATCGCTTCAGATAAAAATCCAGAAGCGATTCGCGCCGGCGCGCGGCGTCGAAGATGGCGAAGCTCGACTGCGGGTCTTGCTCGACCGTAGTGATAATGGAGCGCGCGATGTCGCGATAGAGCGATTGCGGGTCCTTGGCCGCCTGATAAGCACCGGGCAGGGCAAAGACGGCGCAGGCGAGAATGGCGTAGAGCATCGCGTTGCGGAGATAGTGACGGCGGACGCTCGCGCCCGCCAGTTTGACGGCCTGCTCGAGCGAAAGGACGAGAAGAAGTGTGAAGGGAGGGACTGCGATCGATAGATACCGCGAGACGTAACGCTCCCATCCCCCTGCGAAGTAGAAGAGATAGACAAGAACACAAGGCACGGTTGCCCAGGCGGCTAGATAGAAGAGAAAATATTGATTGAGCGGCACCTTCTTGTCGCCGCGCAGGAAGCGATGCCTGGCGCTATTGAAGAGCACGGTCGCGAGCAAGATCGCGATGAGCGCGAGGATGACCAACGGCACGTCGAAACTGGGCCTGACCACCGACTCCAGGAAAATCACCGGGGGCGAGTGCGCCGGCAGACCCTGAACCGAATACTTCGTCTCCTCGGCAAAGCGTCTTTGGGTGGATAAGGCAACCGGGCCCCATATTGCGAGCGAGACGAGAAATTGGGTCGCGTAAAATGCGGCCGCCTTGCCAAGCGCTGCGAGCCGTGCGCCCGCTGTACCCCCGTACACCACATAGCAGCCAACGAAGAGCGCCTGCACGATCACGAACAGCGCATTGGAGTAATGCGTGAGCAGGAGCGCGATGTTGCACAGCATCAGCCCGACGGCGCGGCCGGTGAAGAGGTCCCGCCAGTTCAAAGTCCCGCCGGCATGTTCCAGCCAGCGCCACAACAGCAGCGATGACAGCGTGACCAGGAACAACGACTGCCCGTAGGAGCGAACCTCGTGGCCAAAGTAAATCGCGGTGTAGGAGAAGGCGAACAGAAGCGTTGAGGCTATCGCAACGCGGCGCCCGAATAGCCTGAGCGCCAACACATAGAGGCAGAAGGTCGCTCCCGTAACATAGATATTGGACAGTGTCCGCGTGGCGGCTTCGCCGGTCCCGAACACCTGCATCCAATAATACAGGATCGCGTGATAAAGCGGCGGGTGCGCCGAGCGCTTGGCCAATTCCTCGAGCGCCCCGGACAGCGTGTCGTGGCTCGAGCCATAGACAGTGACGGAGAGGAGCTCGTCATACCAGTAAGGCTTCAGTTCCGCCAGAAACAGGCGCGCGATGAACGCGCATAGGAGAATGGCGCAAAGAACC
>CAYMJW010000016.1:2375-4508 GCA_964390455.1 uncultured Methyloceanibacter sp.
GTCTGGCAGACAGTCTTGGAAGGGCAACACAGTCCAATGGCCGGCAGCCTGCGGTCTGAGTTCAGTCGGATACCTAGAGTAACGCTGTGGAATCAATGTTCCGGACCGGCGATCCAACCAAGACATGGCCAAGTCACGCGTGTCGGGGACGACCTGCCAGGCGAAGAGTGCAGCGGGCAGCAGCGTCAAAGCGAGGATCAGGATCAGGCCCGCACGCGCGAGATGGCGATGGATGCCATCGACTGTCTTGATGAGATGCCATAGCAGCGAGCATCCGATGCCCGCCCCAAGTGCAAGCAGGGGAACCGTTGGGAGGATATAGCGCGCAAAGAACGGGTAAGGCTTTGATGGCATGCTTTCGGCGAGGAGGTAGTAAGCGGCCATCCACCCGGCCACCAATGTCAGCATTCTCAGCCGAGTCTGGTCCTTGGTGACGACGATCGCAGCGATCCACCCGCCGATCGCGACCAAAAGGCCGGCTCCGGCCAGTCCCGGCCAAAGCGCCTTTCGCAGATAGAAGGAAAACCATTCGGGCAACGCTTCCACGCGGATGCTGTCGCCATGACCGCGAACAAGATATTCGCTCTGCCAAAAAAGGCTTCCCGCAAGCGATTTGATTTGCAGGAGATGTTGCGGGCTCGTCAGGACGAAGCCGAGCAAGGAAGCGGCCAGCGCACCGCCCAACGGCGCAAGCTGGGAGCCGGCGAACCCCTTGCCGGCAAACGTCGCTTTGCTCTCAGGCGTTCGAAGAAAATGCGCTCCGAGCAGAGCGGCAAGCGTGAACGCGCCCGGGTATTTCGCGCCGAAGGCGAGACCGCAACTGAGGCCAACCAACAGGTAATCGCGCCAGCGCCCATGTTCGATGAGCCGCAGACAGAAAAATAGGGTCAATGTCGTGAAGAACGCGAGCGGCGTATCTTCTTTGACGTAATGCGCCGCTGCAATGGGCAGCGGCCAGAGCGCGTAGAAGGAGGCCGCGAACAGGCCGGCCGCGGAATCCCACAACCGCCGCCCAACAAAGAAAAGCAACAGACAGGTCGCCGATCCAATCAGCACCATCCATAGCCGGCCCGACCAGATCAAGAAGGCGGTTTCCAGCATCGCGGGTGATGCCGCGCGGGGAATTTCGATCCGTGCCAGAAACGCGTCCTTGAACGGGCGCGTTGCGAATTGAAAGAGGTATGACGTGTTCACCAAGAACGATGGTTGTTTCGGCCGATACTGAAATGTCCCTTGGCGAAATTGCGCGATTGTGTTGGCCTTCTGCGGCTCGTCGCGCACATAGAAATCGAGCGGCAGGCCGTAGGTAATTCCTTGCAGGCGGAGCAAGAGCGCGAGAACAACGACGCCACAAAGCGCATAGCCATACTTGCCTGGCATTGGGGCGTGCCCCGTTCCCTACCCGGTAGCCGGTGGGTATACTTACATGGCCGACGCCATCGTCGCCACAACGGGGCTGCGCCACGCGCCGTTCATTCTCACGGGTTACCGCCGTGCCACGCAGGTTTCGCTGGTTCGAGGCAGCACTCGTCCCTACGCTCTGCGCCGCGTTCGCGGTGCTGTTCCTTATCGACAAGCCCCATTACCGGTCGCTTTCGGACGAGGATTCTTGGATCCAGAACCTGACCGCCATCGCGCTCCTGGCGGCGGGTATCATGGCAGTTCTGACGGCACGGCGGCTATGGAAAGACGGGCGCTACCGCCTGTTCTTTCTCGTCCTCGGAGTCGCTCTCGTCCTCGCGGGGTTGGAGGAAATCAGTTGGGGGCAACGCATCTTCGCGTTCAGCACACCCGAGTTCTTCACCGAGCACAGCGATCAAGACGAGATCAATGTTCACAACCTGGCTCAGAAACAGCTTGGCTTGAGAACGCGCGATATCGTCGGCATCGCCCTTCTGATCTACGGTGGACTTTTTCCTCTTCTGGCCTGGTCGTCTCGCGCTGTGGAAAGAGCAAGCGACCGGCTGCAAATCCCGATACCCCCGCTCGCTCTGGTTCCGTCCTTTGTCATCGCATTTCCACAGATGCTTGACTGGCCTACGGATCGTTCCGAGGAATACGGCGAGCTCCTCTATGCCGTCTGCCTCCTCCTGTTTGTCGTTTGCTGGAGGAGAGATTGGATTTCGACGAAGG
>CAYMJW010000016.1:4608-29992 GCA_964390455.1 uncultured Methyloceanibacter sp.
GTCTGCCTCCTCCTGTTTGTCGTTTGCTGGAGGAGAGATTGGATTTCGACGAAGGCGTGAACCCCAGGCTCGCGGGTTTCGGCAGACGCCGAAAGGACCGTTTTACCAAGCCGCTGCTTGCGCCGGGCGGCCTGATCTACGACCTCAAGGGCGTGCTGCCGCCCGCAGCGAGCGACGCGCGCATCTAGTCCGGTTTAGGTCGCTCAACTTGGGGCTCTTCCGTGCGGTTTGCTTTGAGCGACTCAAGCTGCTGCTCATAGTTGCTGCACAACTCCCGCAACCGGCGCAGTTCGCGCTTATATCTTCCGTTCAGCGTCCTGAGTTTCTGCGTTTCGAGGCGCAACATGCGGGCAACCAACAGATCCTGCAGCTCATTCTGGTCGTAGATCCTCTTCTCCGCGTTCTTCGCGATGAGCCGAAGGATGTAATTTTCGATGACCGAAATGTTGGTTTTCGTCGGCAAGTCCTCCAATCCTCCGAGGACACGGCAACACCATCGGTCCTCTTCCGACAATGGCCCGAGCAGTTGTTCCTGAGCCGAATAGAGCAGCGCGAGCGCGCTTTCCCGGATCGCCTGAAGTTCCGCATCAGCGATGTCCTTATCGCTCCCGCGGAACACCGCGTGGAGCGGGACGAAAGCGCCGTCAACTGAGCGGTGGTCAAGGTTGTCGCGCATCCACTTGCCCTCGCATCCCGCGGCGACAGAGACATCGAAAGGAACCGCAAATTGCGACTTGCGAAAGGAGAGCGTTCCGAACGCCGCTTGCCCCAACAGGCTCCTTGTTCGAAGACCGACGGATGTCGGCCAATTGGCGCCGCTGAAAAGCTCTCTCTCGGTAAACTCGGCAAAAGACAAACATCCCAGAGAATTCCCGCGAAAATACCGGGCGGTCAATTCCAAACGCCTGGGCAGGCTGATGTCGCCGACCTCTGCGATAACGCAAATGTCGTGCGTCGCTTTCGAGAGGGCAAGGTTAAAGCACTGTGCGCGGTTCCCGGCGCTTTCCTCAAGCCGCAGCCGATCGTCGTTCTTCCAGAGCGAAAGAATACGGTCCGCCGTGCCATCGCTCGATGCTCCATCGACGAAAATGACCTCGAAATTCGTGAACGTCTGATTCTTCAGGGCCTGAGTGTAGTCCGCCAGGAGCGGGCTCGCGTCTTTGGCGACAGTCAAGACGGTCACGCCGGACTGAGCGAGCGAGGCTTCGGGCGCGTATGTGTCGGTCGTGTATTGTCGGTCGGCGAAAAATATGCGCGTTCGCATATCCTTGCGGCGTGCGTGCAGCGCAGCCCTCAGCGCGAGCGCATTGGGATAGGCGTAATCGAGATAGGTTGCGTTGAAAGCCAGTCGGCGCTTCTTCGCCTCGAGCTGGCTCTCATTTTTCGCATAATCGTGGTGCAGTATGGCAGCCGGATCGTACAGAAATGCGTCGGGTCCGTAAAAGCGGTACATCGTGGAGCAAAGCGCAACGCCCTCGTGACCCGCCAGAAGCGTGTCGAACCCCCCGAAATGCAGAAATTGTTCGCGTCGCCATATCGAAATTCCCTCAGTATTAGGAACGCTATACATGACTTCGTCCCCGTAATCATAGTGACGAAGCGCGCTTGCGTGATCGGATCTAGGGATCACGCGCCCTCGAACGGCGATGGCATCGTAGCGCCGAATGCGAGCGATAAGACTTTCCAGGGCGCCCTGCTCGAGAACGCCATCATCATCCAGGAACATGACGAACTGCCCGCGCGAGAGTCGGGCACCAATGTTCCTGCCCCCCGAACAACCATAGTTGAATCCGACATCGACGACGGTCATGTTTTCACGTGACCGGGCTGCGTGCAGGCCGTCATTCCCGTTGACGACAAGGATGAGCTCGAAGTCTGGTTCCAGATAGGCTCCAATTTGCATCAGTAGATTGTCGAGATCGGCCGACTGGCCCTGAGTTACGACAACGATCGAGCAGAGCGGTGAGACCTTCGCCGCCGGCTTCCGGAGGTTGACGTGCGCGAGGATCTGATGTTCCGCGTCCGATGCATATGCCCTGGCGGTGGCGAAATCGCCGGCATCGAAAGCCGCCTTGGCCTTCTCGAAGGCTATGGCTGGCGCAGATTCGGGCATTTTCGTCTCCCGGCAGGGGCGGAGCATCGCGCCCCGCGCCACATCGCCACATTATGGCGTGGGGAACCCTCTGCCCAGTATCTGGCTGCCGGCGACGTGCCCGGCAGCACGCCTATAAAACCCGGACGGGCCAGCCTGACGGGCCGGTATCGGCAAGGACACAAATTTGGCGGACCGGGATCGTAAGAAGGGCGGACGATGGTTTGGCGCGAGCTCCGGCATCCTTGCTCGCGACCTCTGAGCGCGTCCCAACAGGTGTCGCCTGCAAGAGACCGCGAGATCGGCCGCCAGCAAGGCCCAGGGAGGCGGACGCGTCGCTTGCCTTTTCGAATTCGCACCGGTAACAACCTTAGGCTCGCAGCACATTTGGAGTGGGGGAAGTGATCCGCGACCCTGTCGATGGCGTTGCTTTTGCTTGGTCCGATCTTCGCGAATCGCTGGCGCGATTGCGACTGGTTGCCTGGCTTGGTTGGCGCGACGCTTCGCTCCCCTACCGGCGGGCTCTGATCGGTCCGTATTGGATCACCTTGCATGTGGCCATTTGGTCGTTCGGCATCGGTTACATGCTCAAGGGCCAGCTCGGAGCGGGGTACCCCAACTATCTCGTCTATGTGACGGCCGGCGTTGCTCTTTTTACCGTACTCACCACGTTTTTCAGCGAGGGAAGCCAGGCGCTCACGCGGCAAGCGAATCTGATCATCAACATTCCGAACCCGATTTCGATTCACATCCTCAGATTGGCAACCAAGGCGGTCATTGAGTTGGGTTTCAGCTTGCCCGTTATTGTTCTCGCGATCCTGCTTACGGGCATGCCGTTGCATTTGACTACCCTGCTCGTCCTACCCGGCATGGCCCTGCTCCTGTTGTTTGGGTTTGGCTGCAGCCTGTTTCTGAGCTGCGCGGCAATTCGCGTACCCGACTTGCCGTTCCTGGTCCGTGCGATCATGCGGTTCATGCTGTTCTTCACGCCGGTCTTCTGGATTCCCGACCGCAGCTCACAGCTGCGGACACTTCTCGTCGACCTCAATCCATTTTACCATTTCCTGACGATCGTCCGGGATCCCCTGCTCGGAACCATACCCTCGGCGCGCCACTATTTGGTTGCGCTCGCGTTTGCGGCGATCGCGGCCTTTACTGGCTTTATGGTTTTCAGCTTGATGCGCAGGCGCGTGACGATCTGGTTATGAACTTGATGCAGACCCGCGAACCGCTGATACGGCTGGAAGGTGTCAACCTGATAAGGCCGATCCTCAACCCCGCCAAACACGACAGCCTTTCCAGGCAAAGCGTGCTCGTCGGCGGCAAGATCGATCATGACCACAACAAGACGTCGATTCACGCGCTGCGTGACGTGAATCTGACTGTTCCCTCCGGTGCCCGCCTCGGCGTTATCGGTCCTAACGGAGGAGGCAAGACATCGCTCTTAAGGATCATGTCGGGAATCTATCAGCCGACATCCGGGACATGCGTTGTTCGCGGCAGGGTGGGGGCGCTGCTTACCGGCGCCATGGGTTTGAGCCCCGACGCAACAGGAAAGGAAAGCATTCGTTTCGTCGGCGAGCTCTACGGAGTCAAAGAAGCCCACACCGAAGCGTTTCTTGATGATGTGTCGGAGTTTTCCGGTCTCGGGGAATTTCTGGAGTTCCCGATCAGGACCTACTCGGCCGGCATGCGGACCAGGCTTGGTCTCTCCGTCGTCACCTGTATTCGTCCCGATATCCTTATCCTCGATGAAGTCTTGTCGACGGGTGACCGCGCGTTTCGCAAGCACGCCCGCGAGCGCCTCCTTAGGCTCACGACAAGCGTCAAGATCCTCGTCTTGGCATCGCACTCGTTCAACGACATCCAGGAATTCTGCGATCGGGCGATCTACCTCGAACAAGGACAAATCGCGTTCTCGGGATCGTGCGAAGCGGCTTGGGAACGCTACCTCGAACGATCCGGTTCAGGCCCGGCCGGCGCGGCACCGGCAGCCGTATCGACAATGCAAGATCAGGGCGCGGGAGCGAATCGGGACCCCAAGCCCGCCGGCCAGCCGCCGAGCCGCGCCGAGCTCCTCGCCGGCATCGCGCGAAGGGTCGGCGTGCCGGAAGCGACGGTGAGGGTACTCGGCGCCACCACGGGACTGTACGAGCTGGAGGCATTGAGCATGCTTCTAACCCACGCGCCCAATATCGGGATGGAGCAGGTCGCGCGCGCGGAACTGGAGAAGCGATATGGCCGCGACGGCGCGCGCGTGCGCCATTTGGCCATTGCATTGTTTCAAGTTCCATCCGCCGAGGAGCGGCGTGCCGCTGCCGGCCTGGATCCAGCACACACGGCCGCCACATTCGCCGATCTTGGCGTATGGGTCCGGCATTTCCTCAAGCGCGGAGGCCCTCACGGCATCACGCCCGAAGTCCTCCGCTGGGCGCAGCGCTATTTGACCGGCAACTTGGTTCGCATCGGGTCGGTCCAATATGACTTTGTTCCATTTTCAGGTGGCATTCGCGCCTATCGGGAGCCCTCGTCGCGGAAACTGTCGGTGGTCTCGCTCAACGGGAAAGCCATCGACCAGAATGGGAACCTGACCAATGAGAGGCCCACGCACGAGGGTTGGGAACTGGCGCTTGAGCCTGGTTCGCCGATGATGGAAATTCACTTTCCGGAGAATGCTCGCATCACGGTCAAGGGTGTCGGCAAGAGTCTGAAAGAGGCCTTTGAGTTCTATGCGCGATGGAAGCCCGAGGCGAAGCCGCTTGGCGTGTTTGGCACCAGCTGGGAGCTCGACCCTCAAATCTCCTCCTTACTTCCCCGCAACCTCGGCGTACACGCGATACAGCAAGGCGGCCGGCTGTATCCGTGCAAATCGACCGAGAAGAGCACGATCCGCCGGCTCTTCGGTCCGGAAATCACCCGGGCGAACCTCGCTTCTCTGCCGCGCGAGTCACTCAACTCCTTGCAGCGCGCAATTGTCGATTTGTTGAAGGACTCCAACGCCGCTCTTGCGGGTCGCGGAGCCTTCTTCCTTCGCGAGGATTTTGAAGCGCGCTACCGCGAAGTCTTCGGAGAGGCCGCGGACGCCGCGGTGTTGCAAGAGTCGGATTGACCGGCGCGCCAACCCGGCGCTTCTTCTGCATCCAGCGGTGCGACACGCTTAAGACCGTGACTTCGCGGCTCGTGCGGGTTTCCGGTCGTTTCCGTTCAGCGCAAGAAGCGCGCGCTCGAAGACCTCCGCTCCCCAGTCCCTCACTTTGAGCCGGGGCAATGTCAGCGGGTCAAAGTCACTGGCGTCGACGAAGCGGGCCTTGGTCGAGCACGCGAACCGGAAACCGGCTTCGCCCACACGCCTGCGGACATCGTCGTCGCAAGCGCCGTGGGGGTATGCGAAACCCTGAATGGAGCGCCCGATCAATTGCTCGCAACGGCTCTTGCTGATCGCGATCTCCCGGTTCCTCTCCTCGGGCGAAAGCGCCGTGAGGATGGGATGGGTGTCGGAGTGCGCGCCGATTTCGATCAGCCCTCCGCTTTCGAGGTCCCTGACCTCCTCTGCCGTCATCGGCAGATCGGCCGGATCGGCCAGTCCGCTGTTTAACGCCGTGCGCAACATCGACAAGGCCCTCTCGCGCTCAACGCCGGTCAGCGGCCGAAGCAGCTTCCAGACCTGCATATACATCCGCTCACGCTCGGTCCGAGGATGTTGCCAATCGGTCCAGGGTGCCCCTGCCCTGTCCTCCGTCAACCGTGTTCGCAGCCTGAGCGTGTGGGGCTTGCCGGCAACCAGGATTTCGCAATCGATCCTGGAATCGTAGGCGAGGATCATGCGGGCCAGCTCATCCCACCAGAACTCTCTTCCCGCGCCGATATAGCCGGTCGCGAGGAACACGGAGGCAGGAACGCCGGCTCGTTCGAGAGAAGGCTTGGCCGCTCTGAGGTTATCGACATAACCGTCGTCGAAAGTTACGGCGACAGCATTCGCAGGCAGATTGCCGCTCTCCAGAAGATCGAGAAACGTAATGAGCGATAACGGTTCCCGCGTATGGCGAAGGACCGCGAGTTGCTCTTCAAATCGGTCCGGAGTGACAGCGAGGGTCCACGGATCGGAGTCGCGTTCGGCAATACGGTGGTAGAGAAGGATAATCGGTTTCTGTTCGCGCCGTTCCGTCAAAGGCCTCGTCCGATATCCTAGTGGGTGACTTGGCGGACATCACGGCTTTTGGGCGCCGGGCGCTCAGGCCGTTTATGCGTAACCGGAGCCGGTGGCGTCCGGCCGATGCCGTAATAGACGAAACCCGCCTCTTCGGCCAACGCCTCGGGATACATATTGCGCAAATCGACGAGCGCGTTTCCCAGCATGGCCTGCCGCATGCGCTTCAGATCGAGTGCGCGGAACTCGTTCCATTCGGTCAACACGACGAGCGCGTCCGCGCCCTCGGCGACATCGAGCGCGCTCTCGCACCAGTGAACGCCCGGAAGCTCGTCTTGCGCTTTGGCTCCTCCTTGCGGATCGTAAGCGCGAATTTGCGCGCCCCGCGCCTGCAGCATGGGAACGATCACGAGGCTCGGCGCTTCGCGCATGTCGTCGGTATTGGGCTTGAATGTCACGCCGAGCACGCCGATCGTCTTGCCGCGCACGCTGCCGCCAACGGCCGCCTCGACCCTTCCCGCCATGGCGATCTTTCGCTCGGTGTTGACCTTCTCGACCTGCTCGATGAGCGAGAGCGGCGCCCTGGCCTCGCGCGCGGTGCGGATCAAGGCGGTGACGTCCTTGGGGAAACAGGAGCCGCCATAGCCGGGCCCGGCATGCAGAAACTTCGGACCGATGCGCCCATCCGCGCCGACCGCGGTCGCCACCTCCTGCACATCGGCTCCGACCGCCTCGCACAGATCGGCGATTTCGTTGATGAAGGTCACCTTCATGGCCAGGAACGAATTGGCCGCATACTTGGCGAGCTCCGCCGATTCGGGGCTCACGAACACGATGGGCGCGTTGCGGAGCGCGAGCGGCTTGTACAGGCGCCGCATGGCCTCGCGGCCGCGCTCGTTCTCGCAACCGATCAACACGCGATCGGGGTGGGTGAAGTCGTGGATGGCCGAGCCCTCGCGCAGGAACTCCGGGTTGGAGCAGACCGCGACGTCGAGATCGGGCCGGAGTTCGCGCAGGCGCCGCTGGATTTCGCGGCTTGTTCCGACCGGCACGGTCGATTTTGTGGCGATGACCGCCGTGGCGCAAAGATGAGGCGCCACCTCCTCCACCGCCGCGAAGATATAGGTGAGATCCGCGTAGCCGTCGCCGCGGCGCATCGGCGTTCCGACGGCGAGAAACACGAGCTCGGCTTCGCTCATGCCCTCCGCCAGCGCGGTGGAGAAACGGAGGCGCCCCGCCTCGGTGTTGCGCTCGAGCAGCGCGTCGAGACCGGGCTCGTAGATCGGCACCTCGCCGCGCTTGAGCTTGGCGACGCGGTCGCTGTCCTTGTCCACGCAGGTGACGGTGAAGCCGAACTCGGCGAAACAGGCCGCAGAGACGAGACCCACATAGCCCGCGCCGATCATGCAGATTTTCACGCTACCCCTCCGCAACGCCGCAGCGCCCGTACAGCAGGTCACTTGTGTACGGTCTGCTGCCGCTTCCCGCAAGCCTCCCAGCCTGCGCGATGCCGGAAGGGCGCTCCACCAAGCTTTCCTGCGGAAAATGGGGGCCGAATGTCATGCGACCGGCGCTCGAAGGTCACGACCGAGGTTGCGTTGCGTTGCAGCCCGGTCGATCGCATCGAAAGTAAATGCGGCATAGCGATCGGCGACCTGTGACCAGGAGAGTTGAAGCGATTTCTGCCGCGCCACCCGGCCCATTTCCCGGAGCCGCTCCGGCTGCCCAAGCAGGTCCGCGAGTGCATGTGCGAGCGCCGCCGGGTCGGCCTGAGGAACCAGGCGCCCGTTCACGCCGTCTTCAATCCATTCGCCGATGCCGCCAGCATCCGATCCGACAGCCGGAACGCCGCAGGCGGCAGCCTCGACCAGCACCATCGGTCGTCCCTCTTGGTCGCCGTCTTTCGCCGTCATGGAAGGCACGCATAGGAGATCGGCGGCTGCCATGTGTTTGCCCAGGCTCGCGTGATGGAGCCCGGGGTAGAAGTGGACCCGGTCGTCGAGCGCGAGCTCCTTGCACAGATCCTTCAGCGATTGTTCCAATGCCCCCCTGCCAATGATTGCCAGCGACGCTCGCGCCGACCGCATCGGCTCCAGGGACATCGCCTTGAGCAGCACCGCAATTCCCTTTTTCTCGGCGAGGCGCCCAACAAAAAGGATCAGCGGACGCGGCAGATCAGGGAAAACATCCTCACCAGAAACCCTGAGCGCTGGCGAAAATTCTTGGGTGTCGACGCCCAAGCCGATGACGGCAGTCGGCCGCTCGGCCATTTCGCCGGGAAACCTTTGCCGCAGCGTCAATTCGATCGAATGACTGACTGCGACCACGCCCGACGCTCCGCGAACGGCGCGTCTCAGCATCGCGGAACCCACCGCGCCGTTTATTGCATGGACATCGGCCCCATGGGCGATGGCGATGTACGGCGTCCCTGCCGCGTTCGGCGCGAGCAAAGACTGAACCGCCGCTTGAGGGACCAACCAATGGGCATGCACGCATGCGAATTTGCGGCTGGCCAACAAGCGCCGGGTCTCACGATAGAGGCCGGCCAAAAGCAGTGGCACCAGTCCCCATCGCGCTGGCCTTTCACGAAGCTTGTCGAGGATTGCGCCGGGATGGGTCAATGTCTCCCATCGCCTTGGCGCGTACGCGTAGCGGCGAACTTCAACGCCCCCAAGGGTATCCGTCTCCGCAACGCCAGGGTGGCGGGGCGCGAGAATGCAGACCTCGAAATGTCGGCTGAGACCGGCTGCAAGATCGAACACAAACCTGGGTTCGGGATCGTGCTCGTCGTCGGGAAGCGTCGATGTGGTGATGAGGAGTTTCGGCTTCACGTCGGGAACACCGCAAACCTTCGACCCGCGATTAAGGCCGGGGCGCAGTCTAGCACCCGACTTGGAGCGGCGAAATGCTCGGCACCGGCGTTGCGCTGCCCGCTTCCGGAACATCGTGTACCGGAATGAATTGCCATGCCATAATCTGGAAGCCACCTGGGGACGGGCACGGTAGGGGGATGGCATGACCACGAAGTCCATCTGGATCGAGATCGACTCCCTGCACTCGACAATATTGCTGCGGGCGCTCAAGCAAGGCCTGTTGCCCAATATTGCGCGCGTTGTGGAACGGGGCAGTCGCGCGAAAGTGAACTACGAGGTCCCAACTCAGGTCGCGGCTTGGGCGACGGCGCATACCGGCAACTCGGTCGCTCTGCACGGCGCATTGGCCTACGACCAGCGCATACCGGGCACGTATCGTATGCGTATCAAGACGCGGCCGATCCAGCCGGGCACGACCTACTGGGAGTTCCTGGGCAGGATGGGAAAGCGGGTGCTCGTCATCAACAGCGTGAATGCGACTCCAACGCCGGAAATCAACGGCATCCAGATCAACGACTGGTCGGTCCATGTCGCCGGACGGCACATCAAGCCGACATCGTTTCCCCCCGATATTGTCGCAAGCCTTCAGCGGAAGTTTCCCCGCGATCTCTTTGCGCAGGCGGATTGCGGCAGCGACGAATTCGTCGATGCTGAGCGGCTTGTGAACGCCATCTCAGCAAATCTCTCCCGGAAATCCGTGGCCTTTTCCGAACTGATCGACCGGGAGGCTTGGGATCACGTTCACATCGGGATCGACGATCTGCACAACTTTGCTCACGTCGCATGGGAAGCATTTGAGGAAGATAGTCCGCGCAGTGCGCTCTTGCAGAAGGCTCTAAGCCAGATGGATGCAGCGGTGGGAGCGTTTGTCGACCGCGCGGGCAGCCATGCGACCGTAATGTTGCTGGTCCTTGCTGGCGTCGGACCCGCCAATACCTGGTCTCACACGGTCGATAAGATCATCGCGCGCTTCGAGAGCGGCAACCCGGCCAAAGCACATGATCGCAGCGTCTACGGGCGGCTCGGGCGCGTCTGGTCCATGCAGCCGCCGTGGCTGACGGCGCGCCTGCTTCGGCTCAAATCTTATCTGCGCGAACTCTACCTGAGTTCCGTGCGGCGCCGCCGCCTTGCTTTCGCCATGCCGCTCAATGAGGAGAGCGGCGCGATACGCATCAACCTGCGCGGTCGCGAGCCGAACGGACTTGTGGCGCCCGGCGCCGACTATGAAGCTCTGCTTGTTGCCCTGCGGGACGCCTTCCTTGAACTCCGTGACATCGAGTCCGGCCTTCCCCTCGTGAACAGGGTTTTTTTCACCCGCGAGCTCCTTCCCGAGAGCAGCGGCAGCGCGATGCTGCCCGACCTCTTCATAGAATGGAATCGGGCAACGTGGATGCGCGCGGTCCAGTCGGAACGCCTTGGGCGCATCGAGAGCGACTTCTTTCCGGCGCGAACCGGCGACCACCATGTCGATGGATTGCTGCTGATGAACTGCCCCATCGCGCGTGAGGGCAGCGTGTCGGTGCTGGATTTGGCACCAACCGTTGCGGCCTTGCATGGTGTCAAAGCTCCCCAACAGTGGCGCGGCGCGGCCTTCCTTGAAGTGACCCGGCCGACGTTGGATGATGCCGCCGCGGCGTGAGCGATCGTTGGTCTGACTGGCTGATCCGTTGGGTTGCTAATCGTGGTTCGCAAGGCTCTGGTCATTTCGCTCGATTGCGTCAATGCGGCGCTTCTCGACCGATGGACCGCGAACAATCGCCTGCCGAACCTCGCGGCGCTGCGCCAACGTGGGGCGTTCGGCCGGGTGACCTGCAACTCGGTTTCCATAGAGGCGGACTGTCACACCTTTTATACCGGGCACCAACCTGCCGAGCATGGCCATTGCTCCTACGATGAGATCATCCTTGGAACCTACCGCAGCGGAATCACAACGGCATCGCGATCTCTACACAAGCCATTCTGGGAAACGCTGAGCCAGGATGGCGCGGAAATCATTGCCCTCAATCCCGCACATGCTGAGCCCGCTGCGGTTTTGAACGGCATCGTCATCACCGACTGGCTGGTGCACGATGCCGGTCACTACAAGGAGCCGGCGAGCCACCCGCCCGAATTCATCAAAGAGCTGCTCATCCGCTACCCCGGCGATCCCGTCAATCCAAATGACTGGGGTCATTCGGCGACCGCCGACCCGGAGCGCCTGCTCGCAGCGAAATGCGAGACGCTGCGTCGCAAGATGGAGTTGCTGGCCGAGCTGTTGCAGTCGCGCGCCTGGGACGTCTGCTATGCCGGCTTCGACGAGTGCCACGAAATGAGTCACCTGTTCTGGCATATGCATGATGCCTCTCATCCGAAACACGCCGTATCACGAACTGAAGTGGACCCGATCGCCGTGATGCTGCTGAAACTGGATGACGCCGTCGGCCGCCTGGTCGCTCTCGCCGATGAGACTTGCGCGATCGTCGTCGTATCGGTCGGCGGGATCGCCGCGAACTATCATTGGTCGCATCTGGTCGATACGATCTTGCGCCGCATTGACAATCCCGTTGACCAGTCGGGAGCCTCGTACAAGGCCCTTCGCGCCATTTGGAACCGAATTCCTCACACGGTGCAGAGGTCGTTCTTCGGTCTCCGGCATCGCGTTCGCGAAACGATGCTGGAGCGGGATCGCCGCAAGCGGCGGGCTTTCGCCTTGCCGCTCAACGAGCGCGCCGGCGCTGTAAGGATCAATCTCGCCGGGCGTGAGCCGGATGGCTTGGTGGCGCCGGGTAACGAGTATGACGCGGTCTGTCAGGACCTCATCGACGTCTTCAACACGCTCGTTTGCGCCAAGACGGGGGCGCCGCTCGTCCGCTCCGTGGTCAAGACGCGCGACGTGCTCGATGGGCCATTTATCGACAGGCTCCCCGATCTGATAATCGAATGGAACGTGGACCTGCCCATCACGACCGCGATCTCGCCGCGAACGGGCGAGATCCGCCGCGAGTTTACCGATGCGCGGACCGGCCACCACATCAATGACGGTTTCCTGCTGGCCGCAGGAGCCGGCACCAAACGCGGTCAGGCATCGGCCCCGGTGGACCTGGCCGAGATCGCCAAGGCGACGATCGCGTATGTGCGGCGGGGCCAAACGCCCTTCGCAGACCTGATCGCCTGACATGCGCGTTTGCATCCTTGCCACCGAGTATCTGGGCGTCGGCGCCAGCGGTGGGATCGGCGTCAGCGCGCGGACGCTCGGCCGGCTCCTTGCCGCACGGGGCATCGAGGTTCAGGCGATCGTTCCCCACAACGATCAGCCGAACTCGGTCACGTTGGACGGCGTCTCGATCAGGACTTACAAGCGGTCGAACCTGCGGGCGCTCGCGCGTGAGGTTCGAGCTGCCGACGCGGACCTATATCACTCTGTCCAGGCTTCGCTCGGGGCTTACGTTGCACAGAGAGCGATGCCGGAACGCGGTCATGTCGTGGAGTGCGTGGATCCGCGCGATTGGAATGACTGGTTCATCGACTTCCGGTTCCCGACCCACAGCGCGGCGCGTCTGATCCCGTCCTTTGTCTATTTTGGAACGCGACCTGCCGCGGTTTCCGTTCGACGCGCCGACGCGGTCCAGGTGCCGGCGCGTTTTCTCCAGGCCAAGGTCCAGCGCCTCTACGGGCTTGGCACATGTCCCGCGTTCGTTCCGATGGCATTCGAGACGCCGCGCGAGGTTACGAAGTCTCCGTCGCCCCTCGTGATATCCGTCGGACGGCTTGTGCCTCGGAAGCGGCCGGAGATCGTTCTTGACCTGGCGCGACGCTTTCCAGCCGTTCGCTTCGTCATCATTGGCGAAGACAGCAACCGCGCCTATGCGAGCGCGCTGCGCCAGAAAGCGGCGGCGCTGCCGAACGTGACATTGAGCGATTTCATCGACCAGGCGGCTGACCCGCGCCTGTTCGACCGTCTCGCCGAGGCTTGGATTCTGGCCAACGCAGCCGCACGGGAGGGGCTGCCCTTGACCTTCATCGAGGCCGCAGCCCATCGTTGCGCGATCTTGAGCGAATGCGATCCCGACGGGTACGCGACAAACTTCGGATATCGAGTCACCGATGGCGACTTCGCCGGTGGATTGAATTACCTGCTTTCCAACGACAACTGGCGTTCAGCGGGAGAGCGCGCTTACAACGGCGTGGTACAAGATCATAACGTGGAGAATGCCCTCGAGACCCAGCTCGCGGTTTATGCCCACGCCCTCGCTCGGAGCGCCGAACGCAGCGGCATGGGCCCACGCAACGCGACCATGGCTTAACAGAAAACGAATCGGCCAAGGATGACTCTCGCCGCGCGTCTCAGTAGGAGCATCGGGTCCGTCGGCCGGGAAGGTGCGGTGTCCGCCACGCTCAACGCGGCAGCCGCCACGCTGGACCTCGTCTCCTTTGCGATCGTTGCCCGCATCCTTTCGGCGGAAGATCTCGGCATTTTTCTGATTGCTTTGGCGGTCGGCGCAATCGTTGAGCGGCTCGGCTCTCCGAACTTGGCCCAAACATTCATGCGACACACCGTGCGCGCGATCGAAAAGCAACAGCCAAGCGATCTTCGTCACATTCTCGAGCTTGCGGCTCTCTTCGAGTTCAGCCTGTTGGGGCTCGGCCTTGCAAGCGGCCTCGTAACCGCCGCGATCCTCGCGCCCTCGGGCGATCAGACGACATTCGTCGCCGTTGTGGTCGCCACCATGTTTACCGTACTGCGTCCGCCGCTCTTGTCCGTTGCCATACCCCGCGCCTTCGGTCACCACCAGGCGGTCATGGGCTGGCTCATGCTCGGCTCGCTGATGAAGGTTGCCATCCTGTTTGGCGTTTTGTTGGCGGGTGGCGGCATCTTGGGCGTGGCAATCGCCTTTACCGCTTGGCGCGTGGTCGCAGCAGCCGGGGGGCTCGCGATCACCGCAACGCAGGCGCGCCGCCATGGCGCGCTCTCCGTCAGGCGGTCGGGCGCAACGATGTTCGCCGCGAGCCACGACGATTTCTGGCCAGTGGCCCGCGCCGGAGCGGTTACCGCCCTGCCGCAAGCAATCGTCGAGTTCTCGACCGTGCTGATGGGCGTTCTGAGCGGCGTTACCGCCGCCGGACTCTACCGGCTTGCGACCAAGGTCGGCGAGGCTGCGCGGATCTACACCAATCCGATCGCCTTCGTTGTCTACACCGACCAATGCAAAGCAGTTGAAAAGGGCGACCTCGACCGCCTCTGGACTCAGACAAAGCGCTGGTCCGTCTCTCTCGGCATCGTGACCGGCCTCGGGGCGCTGGTGTTTGTTGCGGCACGCACTGAGCTTGTCACGCTGGCCTTCGGCGAGGCCTACGACGCCGCCGTGCCCGCCATCACCTGGGCCGTGGTCGCGGCGGTGCCGTACAGCATGTCGGTGCCGGCGAATTTCGCACTTTTTGCCTTGGGCGCGGCCAACAAGGTGCTGCGCGCGGAAACGATCGCCACCGTCCTTTTCCTCGCGATCGTTGTCGCATTGCGGAGCCCAGACGCCGAACAGGCAGCGATTGCCTTGACCGTCAGCCGAGTCGCGGCGCTTGTCGCCTTCACCGTCCTTTTCGTCAACGCGCTCCGGGAGCAGCGCAAACGGCCCGAGCCGTCATGACGTTCCCCCTTCGCCGAGGATGGCTGCCACGAAGGAATCCCATGTCAGCCGCTCTTTGATCCCGGCGATTCGATCGGCGTCGTACCAGCCGGGACCGGTCATGACGACCTTCAGGGCCTCGGCGAGATCGGTTGGCGAGCCAGGCTTGACCAGGAGGCCCGTCGCGCCGTGTTCCACGACATCCGGCAGACCCCCAACATCGCTGGCGATGACGGGCTTGTCATAGTGATATGCAAGGGCAACGACACCGCTGTTCGTTGCGGTTCGATATGGGAGGACAACGGCGTCCGCGCGAGCGAAAAATTCCGCAGCTTCGGATTCACTCACATAGCGCGGGACAAATTCTACCTTTCCCTCCAGGCCATGCTGCTCTACGAAACGCGCCGCCCAAGTCGCGCCGGCCCAAAACTCGCCGGCGACGGTCAGCCGAAAGTCGCGATCCTTCAGCAGGGTGAGCGCTTCGAGGAGCACGTCCAGTCCCTTGTAGGGTCGAACAAAACCGAAGAACAGCAGTTCCGTTGGCGCGCGTCGTACCGGGAACTTTGACGGACTTGGAAAATCCTCGAAGACAGGAATCGGATGAACGGCAATAGTGGCGCCTGGCAGCAGGGCCGAGAGCTCGTTGCGGTCTTCTGCCGAGTGAACGAGATGGCGGCTGCCATGCGCCAGAACCATTCTCGAGATCAGTCGCGTCCAGCGCTTGCCATGGTGCTCGATCACATTGTGGCATATGAACACGATCTTGATCCCCGAACGTTGGAGTCGCGCCGCGAGCCACCCGAAGCACGGGGTCCAATAGACGTGCCACCACGGCATCACCACGAGGTCCGGCGAATACTCGGCAATACGACCGAGCGTCTTCGCCCAGGTTAGCGGGTTGACAGAGTCCAAGAGATACTCGACGCCACTTTCCACGAAGTCAGGCAAGTCGGGTTCACGGTCGCTTGTTCCGGGATAGAGCCAGCGCGGATATTGACGGATGAACGAGACGGTAAGGACCGGCGCGCGTTTCCTCAGGGTCCGATGAACCATGGTGGTATGGTGAGCGATTCCGCCGCGAAACGGGCGGACGGGACCAATGAGGACGACACGCATCCGGGAAGCGCTCCAGTTCGAATGGCCCAGAGTCAGCGCGAGCATAACTTGCAAGCGAGCGACGAATCCTTTCGCTGACGGCGAGGCCGCATCACGGCTTCAAGTTTGCTTGCGTCTTGTCTCGGCGCGCAGCACGCCTCTGCTCTCCCCCGCATGATGGGGCTTGATCTCACAACTCATCGCGATGCGACAATTCACGGCGCCAAAGCCTGACACGGATATCCTCCAAGAGCCGCCGGTTCGTGGCGATGAGGTCGGCAAGCAGGCCGGCCACCATCAGGACCGCGGAGATCGCCACCAGACTTCCCCCAAGGATCAGCGACTGCACATGTCCTCCCGCCGCGCCCGTGGCGAACAGGAGTAGGAACCGGCCGATCGCCACGAGACCCGGGATCAGAGCCAACAGACTCAGGATGCCGAAGAAGCGTGCCGGCTTGTACGTCAAGAAAATGCGCACGATCGTCACAAACGATCGCCACACATAGTGCGGCATCGAGCGGACGAGACGCGATGGCCTGACGGAGCGGTTTGTCTTCACCGGCACCCAAGTGATTGGGATGCCCTTGCGTCCGGCTTGAATGATCGTCTCCAGCGTGTAGGTGTATGGGTTGAAGACGTTCAGCTGTATCGCGGCCTCGCGGTGGATGGCGCGGAAGCCGCTTGGCGCATCGGGAATGTCAGTGCCGCTGGCGACACGCACCACCCAGCTTCCGAGGCGCTGTAGCCGGCGCTTCAGCCGGGAGAACTCCTCGGTCTCGAGAATGGGACGCGCCCCGATGACGATTTGTGCACGGCCCTCCAAGATCGGGCGCACCAAGTCCGGAATACATCCGCCCTGATACTGATTGTCGGCGTCGGTATTGACGATCGTGTCGGCCCCCAAGGTGAGACCGACCTCGAGCCCCCGCATAAATCCTGCGGCGAGTCCGCGATTGGTGCCGAGGCTGACGATGTGATCGACGCCATGCTCCCGCGCCACGCGCACGGTCTCGTCGGTCGAGCCGTCATCGATAACGAGCCATTCCACGACGTCGAAACCGGGCACATGGCGCGGCAAGTCCGCGAGCGTGGCGGGCAGAAACTCCGCCTCGTCGAGGCATGGTATCTGAATGATAAGCTTCTTCTGTGCGCGCGCGTCAGGTCCGGGAGATTGAGGTTTGTAAGCCGAACGCATGCTCGTCAACTTCAATCCGAGAGGCTCATGGGAACGGAGGCCAGCCAATTTGGGCAAGCGCTAAGACCTACCCATCGCACAGGATTTCGTACTTTGCCAGTTGATTGGCGGGACTCGATTGGGCACGAGACGATATAACCACGCCTCGAGAGGGGATTCCGCACGCATGTCACTTTCGGCTTTACGCGGTCGCATGGGGCTGCTTGCGCTTCTGGCCTTGGCGATCCTTATCAATATCGCCCAGTTCAATCGAGCCGATCGACATCTGTCCTTTTATGCGAAGGCCATCTACAGGTTCGACACCCCCGACATTGTTGTGCTCGCTCTTCGCTTGCCGAATGTACGGGACACGGCAAATCTCTATGGCGCGCTTCACAAAATAGCCCCCGGGGTCACGCTGACCGTTCCAACGGGTCGGCGCGTCTCGCTGAGATTCGCTAACGGCGTGATTGCTCTTAGCCGGGCCAAACTGGTGCGGCGGGAAGTCTCGCCGTTACCCGATCCAAGTAATTTTGCCGGCTCCATTGTTGCCCAAGGAGAGATCTGGACTAGCCCTCAGAACGCTCGCCGAGGCAAGCCTGGAGCCAGATGGGCGATCGCGACGGGACCGTGTCCTGCGAGCGAAATGCTGGTGCTGAAAAGCGACCGCTTTGATTACTTCCTTTTGGATACGGCACTGCTCAACCAAGACCAATCTGCCTCTTGTCCGGCGCGATGATTACCGAAATCGTCACCTTGTTGACGTTCCTGTTCGTCGGCGCGGCATTCATGCAGACGATCGGGCTGACCTCTTATGCCGTTGCAACCTTCTATCCGCTCATCGGCATGGGCGTTTATGTGCTGGTTGCCTATTGTCAGGCCCTCGGCGGCACTTTTACGTCTCCGCGCATTACCACGGCGATCTGCATGGGCTTGGTGGCGCTTTGCGCGTTCTACAAGAGACGAGAAACATTCAACGCACGCTTCTTGTTACCGTTGATGTCGATGTCACTCATTCTGATCGTTTTCGTTCTCGTTTTCTGGAACGCGAACCTGGTCAAGCTTCATATCGATAGCCTGGGTTATCTTGTGAGTGGATCGCTGCTTGAGAGTGGAAAGGTCGATCTCATTGGCGCCCACAATGCGGTAAAGCGATTTTCGTCGATTGCAATCCTGCACGCGCCGGCCAATGGCCAGGGCGAACTCTATCTGAGAGCACTCGGACCGGTCATCGGTTTATCGACACTCGGCGCGCTGTTCTGGTTCATCAGCACCGGCCTTGAGCGGTCGCTTCCGCGCAAGGAGGCGATCACTTTCGCAATCGCAGGCTGCCTACTCCTGCTGACGAACAACCGATTTGTTTGGCACGTGTTCTACATCAACGGCCATCTCATAACGGCTGCCTTCATGCTCGTTGCGGTAGCGTCCGGTTGGCTTGCCGCGCTGAAGCCGTCGTCCTCCAAGCAGCTCCTGTGCCTGCAAGCTCTTGCCGCGGCGGGGCTCGTCTGGTCTCGACCGGAGGGAGCCCTTATGGCTGCGCTCGCCTTGCTTCCGACGCTCCTCTCGGGGCGAGTCTCATGGCGTTGGCGCGCGGGGATCCTGATCGTGTTCGGCCTGGCGGTGCTATCGCAGCAAGGGTTCATCGCCATGCGGACTTGGCCACGCATACCGAGCTCCGCGGAGCAGCTGTTGGGATTGGGTGTGTTGGCGGTGGTGTTGTCGCCTTTGCTTTCTTTGCGCGCCCTCGAAGTCCATGGCAAATACCTGTTGCCGGCCGTTGAAGCCTCGCTGTGGATCGCCTTGCTTGCCTTCGCAATTTACCGGCCTGAGGTCTTGGAGGTGAGCGCAATCGCCACTTTTGTGAATGCCTTTCTTGGCGCAGGGGGATGGGGCGCTTCGTTGGCCGTGTTGGGGATCCTTGGCCTCGTGGTTCTCGTCCTTCCCTCAGCACCGGATCGCGTGTTCCTTCGCTTTCCGCTTACAACCTTCATCCCCTTGGCGTTCCTATTGGCCTATTTGCGGGAGGGGGCCTATCGGGTCAACGCCGTCGACTCATTGAACCGCATGCTCATCCATATCGTGCCTCTGGCCATTCTATTCGTTGTATCGGCGGCCGCCTCAAGCGCGTGGGCTCAGCGCCTTGGCCGGGGCGAGTCACATCGTCCGGGAGCGCGAGCGGCTCGCACAGAAGCCCCATGACCCCGCGGCCGCGCTCGTTCGACGCGAATTGCGCCTCGTCCCGCTCAATGACCGCCCGCGACCGTGGCTTTTAGAACCCCCCTAAGCCGCTGCTCCAGGGCCACGCTTAAGCTTGCAGCAAAGGACGCGGTCAAGTGATGTTTGTCACGCATGATGACTTGGCTTTCGTTTGCGGCATGGCAGAAGCCGTCCCAGCAAAACTGATCGGAAAGGTCGATGACTGTTACGCCTTGAGGGGGCCTGTCGTGACTGAACGAACTTGGAAAGCGGTCGCGCTCAAGCGCTTCGTTTTTGGGCCATCTGCACAGCCAGGTGCGACGACTGTTCTTGATCAGGCAGTCGACCGGATCTTTGGGGAGCCAAGGCGTATCTGCGATCGTCACCACCTGGACTCCTGCGGCAACGATTCGGCCTATCGTCCTGCGCTCCGCCTCCGCCAAGGCGAGGCGTCGCTCCTCTCCCTCCAGCTGTTCGTTCGTCCCAGGCCGTACCGGGATATGACGAGATGACAGGCCAATGAGGACCATGTCGGGCTTGACCTGCTCTATTTCCTCAAGCACCCGGGCACGCCACTCGTCGCATTCGTGATAAACCCGGCCGAGTTTCTTGTTGATCACCGAAATGTCGGCAACACTGCATGTCGACTTCGTGCGGGAATAGAGCGCCAGATCATATTTCTCGGCAACCCGCTCGACGGCTGGGAACCACTGCAAGGCATGTGAGTCGCCAAGCAGAAATACGCGGCGTGCGCTCTCGCGCCTTCCGTAAATGCACGCTGGATGTTGAACCTCTTTGAACCGGAGGTGGCACCTTTCCGTGTAAGCTCGCAATCCAACTTCTCTGATTGCTGTTGGATCGAGCGCTGTACCGCTCGGCAAGACGATATGTTCGCCGCCGGCTTGGCGCTCCAGGTATCCCGTGGCCAACACAATAAGCAAAGTCGTGACGAGGGCGGCGCCGAGACTTTGCACCGGCCTTGCGCTAAGCCCCTTATTGAAGCGAATGGGATTCTCCACGAGAACATGGCTCGCGATCGACAAGAGAACCGTAATGCCGAGGGCAATGGCGCGGTCGAGCCAGGTCCAGCTGCCGAAATAGTCCTGGTACAGCTCGAACACCGGCCAATGCCAGAGATAGAGCGCGTAGGAGAGCTTGCCGATGGCGACGGGGATCAGGGCCGAACCGAGGCGTAGCGGGAGCGGTGGCACCCCGCCGCTTGCGTTAAGTCCTGCCAAGATAAAGAGCGCGGCGCCGAGCGTGGGCAGCACGGCATAGAGGCCGGGATAGGCGATCTCCTGGGCGTCATAGACGACGAAGGTGAGAGCGATCGCCGCGCTTCCCAGCCACGCGAGCGCCGAGCGGAGCGGCGCTCCCGGAGTCCAGCCGCGGCGCTCGAGCAGCGCCGCCCCCGACCCGAGGCAGAGCTCCCAGATACGCGTATGGGTCCCGAAGAACGCCACGGGCTGGGCTTCCGGAGTGATCGCGATATTCGCGGCGAACGACAGGACCCCGACGACGGCCAAGAGCGCGACCGCGACCTGCCCACTGGTCCAGCTCACCTTTTGCGAGATGAAGCGCAACGACCCGAGCGCCAAAGCGAATACCAATGTGAGGAACAGATAGAATTGCTCCTCGACCGCGAGCGACCAGTAGTGCAGGAACAGTCCGTTGCCCTCTTCATTGAAATAATCGAGGCTTGCCGCGAGCTGTTGCCAATTGATGACGTAGAGCGCGGCGTAGATCGCATCCCGGGCCGCATAGAAAAACTGGAGGTGGGATGCGAAGACGTACGCGCCGGCGACCGTCGCAACGACAACAAGAAGCGCCGAGGGAAGAATGCGCCGGGTCCGGCGCGCCCAGAAATTGGTGAAATCGATTCGGCCCGTTTGATCGAGCTCGAGAAACAACAACGACGTAATCAGATATCCGGAAATGACGAAGAAAATATCGACGCCGGCAAAGCCGCCGCTGAGAAGTGGTATGTCCGCGTGGAACAATACAACTCCGGCAACCGCGGCTGCGCGCAGACCATCGACGTCTGGTCTGTAGCGAAGCTTGGACACTCCCCCTCCCCCGATCGCGTCAGCGCCGCTCGAGCCTCCAGCGCAACCCTCGCGATTTGGGGAAGGCGCTCATTGGAGGCATCCATTGTCAGTATAATGCATTTGTCCTCAAGGGTATCCCGGTGATCCGGCCGAGACTTCGACTTAGATCAGCCGCCCGGACGTTCGTTGCGACGCTGTCCCGACCGATCGGTTTCCATGTCGTTCATCCCTGCAGGCGCGGCAAGTAGGCGAAACCCCATCGTGGTCCTGTTGCCGTCTGTGAGGTCCGCGGGACTGCGTCCCCTACGGTCAGACGAAACCGCCCGTTTCCGCTGCTGTGAATTACGGCGGGATCGCTCGTCTCGGAACGCGATGCCACGCTCGCATCGAGCCGGGATAGAAGCTGCGCAAGCTGTGGCTCCCGCGTCGCCAGAAGGAGATATTCGGCCATGTCTAACGATCCAGCACTTGACGATCATAACCGCCTTGGTCTCAATCGGTGAAGCCAATTGGGTGGTCCCGGGGTGGGTGTTGCAAGATCTACGTGAGTCGATAAGGATTCTGGCGAGAGAAACGCCGGGGCCCATGCGGCGCTTTGTGAAGCGGCTCCTCGTGCCGGCTTCGTTCCTCAATTGGCTCTACCCGGCCCTGCAACTGGGAACCCCGCGCGCCAAGGCGCTGGAGGACAAGCTCTGGGGCGGCTTCTCGCGCGACGCCCTGGACGATCTCGAAGCTCTCAAGTGTTCCTATCTCGCCGACCCGAGGGAGATCGGCTACGCCGCCTTTGCCCTCGCGCGCTGGTACGCGGCTGAGCAGGCGTATGAGCGAGCCTATGAGAACATCGTGCTCAGACGGCTCGCAGATCCCACCAAGGCGGCGGACATCGGTCAAGCTCTGTTGGAGACCGACTGCCTGCTCCGGCTTGGCAAGCGGGACGCCGCTCGTGGACTTCTATCCGAACTGCTCAAGCTCGATCCGGACGATTCGAATCTTTGTTTGGCCATGGCCAATACCTACGCGCCCCTTGCGGGGTCTGGGGACAGCGCCAGCGATGCCGTCAGGCTCGCATGGATCAACCGCGTTTACGCCAAGACGAACCTTTGTCCGATCGCCAAGGCTGATCCGGCGCGCCCTCTCGGGCTCGACAATCTTGCGGCCGTGCCGAGCCCCTCCCCGATTGGCGACGGGCCCAAGGTGACCGTGATCATGCCGGTCTACAAGGCCGAAGCGACGCTTCCTTTCGCCCTGCGCGGAATGCTCGAGCAAAGCTGGAAGAATCTGGAAGTCGTCGTCGTCGACGACTGCAGTCCGGATGGGACGTTCGCCATCGCGGAGACGTTGGCGCGGCAAGACGCGCGCATTCGCGCCATCCGCCAGGACAGGAACCAGGGCGCCTATGCGGCACGCAATAGAGGCCTGGAACTGGCCACAGGCGATTTCATCATGACCCACGATGCCGATGACTGGTCGCATCCGCAGAGAATCGAACGGCAGCTCGCCGATCTGCGTGACGGCTCCAAAGTCGGCAATCTCGGTGCCTGGGCTCGCGCCGCGCCAAACTTGCGGTTCGGTCTCATATTCGAGCCAGCCGATACGCTCGTGCATTCGAGCCACGCCTTGCTGCTCGTCCGGCGCGAAGTGTTCGATGCCGTCGGGCCATGGGACGAAGTCAGGGCATCGGCGGATACCGAATTCGTTTGGCGCTTGCGGCAGCGGTGGGGCTCTCCCAGAGTAACGGCCGTTTCGGACCCTCGGACGCCCTTGGCCTTCGCCCTGTTGGACAACGCCTCGCTGACGGGCCAAGCGGCAACTCACCTTCGCACAATTCGTCACGGCGTGCGCCGCGAGTACCGCGAGGCCGCGCGGCATTGGCACAAATTCCCCGGCCGCGAGGGTTTGCGCTTCACACCATCGTCGCGCCCCTTTCCGGCCCCTGGGCCGCTGCTGCCGGAGCGAAAAAAACCTGTTTGCGATATCCTGTTCGTCGCCGACTTCAATTTCGTGGGCGGTGCCTATGTCTCGACGATGAGCTATGTCCAAGCGGCTCTCGCGCAGGGTTTGTCAGTGGCCCTGCTGCATTGGCGCCGCTACGATCTCGACGCGCAAAGACCGCTGAAGCGCGAGATTCGACAATTGGCGCAGGATCTTAAGCTGCAAGTCGTCGCGCCGGGAGAAGAGGTCCGCGCCTCGACCATCATTTTCGGCTACCCGGCCATTCTTCAGCACCGCATGGACCTTTGTCCAAAGGTGGCGTTCGATCATCTTCTCGTTGTCGTCAACCAGATGGCCGAGCGCCTGACCGACGGGAGCGATGTCGCCTACGACCCGCTTGTCGTGCGTGACAACCTCCGGCAGCTCTTCGGCACCGAGGGTCATTGGGCCCCAATCTCGGAGCGCGTGCGACGACTCATGCGCGGCGATTCACGCTACGTGACACCGCACAGCGAGACCTGGACACCGATCATCGACACCGAGACGTGGTGCACTGAGCCGCTGCACTGGCGGGGGACCAAACGCCGGCAACCGGTGATTGGGCGCCACGGGCGCGATCACTATGCCAAGTGGCCGTCATCTGCCGACGCGCTGCTCGGTGCCTACTGTGCCGGAAAGCCATGCCAGGTCGTCCTTATGGGCGGAGCGCAACACGCGATCAACGTAATCGGGCACCAGCCCAGGAACTGGACCGTGCATCGATTCGGCGCCATGGAGCCCCGTGCTTTCCTCTCCGATCTCGACTTTTTCGTCCACTACCCTCATGAGGACTACATCGAGGAGTTTGGACGCGCGCCAATGGAGGCGATGGCTGTCGGTGTGCCCGTGATCCTCCCGCCGGTGTTTCAAGAGACGTTCGGGGATGCGGCGCTCTATGCCGAGCCGGCCGAGGTTTGGGACAGGATTCAAGAGTTGTGGGCCCACGAGGAGGCCTATTTGGCCCGCGCCCAAGCCGGCCGCGATTTCGTGCTAAGGCACTGCGGGTATGACCAGCTTCCGCACAGGCTAAGAAATCTGCCAGGCATGACACGGCAGAATCCGGCCTCCGGCGTTTTCGATCGCGCGACTGAAGGCTCGCTCAAATCGGTCGGCAGCCTCTAACCTCATGTCGGCGGCTGCGAGGCGCCTGGCGGGTTATCCTTTTTTCGCTTTGGAAGGCGGTGGGGCATCCGGGGCTTCTTTCGCGCTTGAAAGGTGCTTTCGGGAAGTTCGGGGATAGGCAAACCCAGTTTCCGGCTGGTTTCTTCCCAACAGCGGCCGAGTTCGGCATCGAACTCCGGCGTAAACCGGAACAACGCGCCGTAATAGGGTGCGCCGGGGACGACGGTGAGCTCTCCAATGATGGGACCGTCTTGCGTCGAATAGACATCGACACTGATGAACGCCGTTCGTAGCGAGGCTGAAATCTGCTTGGCGGCGGAAACAATCTCTCGCCAGCACTTTGGAACGTAAGGGTCGCCGCGACTGATTTTCTTCCAAGTCGAGTCGACATATCCGGAACCCTCGATCGGCTCGAACTCGTTTAGGAAGAACGCTGCCGCAGTGGGAGATACGTTGCGGTCGTACTGAACGATGAACTTTACCGCGTCGCCAAACGTGTAGAGCTTATAGTCAAACGGGATTTGTCCCGGTCCATTCTCGCCAACAATCCACTCTTCCACAACGAGCTTGAAAGGCTCCAGCCCGCGCTGGCACCACAAAGCCTGCCACGCGGCTTCCTCGGCCTTGATGTCATCGAGAGAAACGTAGCGCCTGCGAAACAGCTCGCGAAACCGGCGTCCACCGAGGGCTCTCTGCAAAACCATCACGCCCCGCTTCGATGCGAGGGTGCTGGGCTTGAGGACAAAGGCGTCCGGCAGGCCATCGAAATCGAGCTCGGCGGCGCTGTCGAAAGTCCGAAGGATTCGCGGACAGCGAAACCCGCACGCCTCGACGATCTGTCGCGCTCGCAACTTGTCGAGGCCGCGCGGCTGCTCGACCAGTCCCAGCAAACGCGCGTGACAGTACTCCGTCCAGCTTGCCGGAGCGCGTATTCGCTCTTCATCGGCCTTCGCCGCAGCCTCTTCGGCCTTCGCCCCAGCCGCGTCGGGCGTCGCCGCAGGAGGCGATGAACTCCATGAAGATAGCCACTCTCTGGCGCGGGATCGTAACGGCATGGCCAACTCTC
>CAYMJW010000017.1:0-14050 GCA_964390455.1 uncultured Methyloceanibacter sp.
CGGGCGAGGGGACAACGCGGCCTCCTTGGCGAAAATCTCTGGCGAAGCGGCGCGTGCTGAGGCATGCTTATGCGTCCCGAACCGGCCGCGACCCTTACGGCGGACGGTGGGGCTTGGGCCACAGACCACGCTACTGCGCCACGGGAGAAGCCGAGATGGGCAGTTTCCACTCACCGAAGCGATACGGGAACAAGACCCGCATCGACCTGAACCATTCCTATCAGGTGGCGTATTGGAAAGACCGCTTCGGCGTCTCGGAGGAAGAGCTCAGCGAGGCGGTGCGCGCCGCGGGCGCGTTGGCGCGGAAAGTCGAGAAGTACCTTAAAGCCAAGGTCGACGACCGCTAGCTCTGACGCCCTGCCGCGCCCGACGCGCCGTCGGCGCGGGCGGTCATGATTACGTCTTCAGTCTGAATGAGCGACCTAAAGATCTGCGGCGGGCCCGACCGGCGGGCCAGAGCGCCCGCCGTTCGTCGAAAGCGGCAATGCGTTCTAGCGGGTCTGGCGATTCCCGTTGAAGAAGCTATCGGGACCGACCGGGACTAAGCCCAAAATCAGGACAATCGCGAGGGCTTTGGCGAAATGTTCCATCATGGCGTGTCTCCTTAGGCGGAGCAGACCTCCGATGGGCACGCTATCTATCCAGTCGTGGGTTGTAACACAAATCACATTTTCATCTCAGGGAACTTTTTTTCCTATGAGTGAAGCCAGATTGGGCCTGTCGGGCGGACCGCTCGTGGTAAGAGACGGCATCGACCGCGAGCGAATGCGGGTCTTGCGTAACGAAGCGGCGCGATTGCAATAGCGCCCGGAACAGGCGCACTGCCACCGCGCCGGCGCTAGAGACGCCACGGCAAGCCGTGTTCCGCGCCGCACGGCGGCTCATGCAGGCGCGCACAAGGTTCGCGTCGATGCGGAACCCAGATGATGAAGGTGACGGCGCGCCGAGCTACTGCAGGTGATAGGTGAGGCGCGCGCGGACGACGTAAATGTCGTTGTCGGTCGAGAAGCCGCCCACGCGGTTTCCATCGGCGAAGAAGGTCACCTTGTTCTCTTCGAACATATAGAGAAGGCCTTCGGTGCCGATGCTCAAGCGATCGGAGAGCTTGACGTCGGTGCCGGTGCCGATCACGAAGCCGACGTCGGTGTCATCATCGCTCTTGGTCAACGTAGCGCTTCCGCCAAAGCCGCCGGCACCGCCCGCGCCACCCGTGCCCGGGATGTCGACTACGGCATCGGTGCCGTTGCCGCCGTTGGCGCCGTTACCGCCGGCGCTGCCCGAGGCGAGCGCAATTCTGCCGCCGAAGCGGTCGCTTTGAGCAAAGGCAACACCCGCCGTGCCGTAGAGGAGCACGCTGTCCGTCGCCAGGCCGAGGCGCGCGCGGACGCTCGCCAAGTAATCGTAGTTGTCCTCGACGGCGTCGATGTCGCCCTCGATGCCGTACACCCACTTGTCGCGCTGCACATTGAAGCCAAGATGCGCGCCGCCCATCCCGAAGGCGTCATTCTCGAGGAACGCAAGGCCAGCACCGCCGCCCCCGCCGCCCCCGCCGCCACCACCACCGCCACCTCCGGCGTTGGCGCCGCCCACGACGGCTGGGCCTCCATCGCCGCCGCTCCCTCCGGAACCGCCGTTGGAGCCGCTCGCGGTGATAACGGTCACGTTGTCATTGTTGAACAAGCCGCCGCCGTTGAGGCCGAAGTAGAAGCCGGACCAATTGGCAAGGGCCGGCCCGCCCATGAACGAGTCGCCGGGCAGCATGTGATAAGTCATGCGCGCGCGAACGGCGAAGAAGTCGTTGTCGCCGGACCCGCTGGTTCCACTCTCGTCGAAGGCGTAGTAGAGGCCCTCGAGGCCCAGGCTCACCTTGCGCGATATCTTGGTCTCGGCGCCGATACCGCCAACGAAGCCGGTCTCGTTCTCCTCATTGCTTCTGAGCCGCGTTAGCTGACCGTTGCCGCCGTTGCCGCCGTTGCCGCCGGCGGCGCCGGTGCCAGCCGCTCCGCCACCGGCACTCGTGCCGCCACCGCCGCCGTTGCCGCCGTTGCCTCCGCCCGCGCCCACGCCGAGAACACGGCCCTGATCTTCGCCCATGAAGGCGACGCCTGCGGTCCCGTAGAACAGGGAGCGGCCCGTCGACCAACCCAAGCGGCCGCGGATGGTTGCGAGATAATCGTCGAAGCCGCCATTGGCGGCGTAGTCGCCCTCCGCGCCATAGACGATCTGACCGGCCTGCCAATTGTAGCCGATATGGAAGCCGCCAAGCAGGTTGTCGTCGTCATTGCCGATCGTGGCCGCGATGCCGCCACCGTTTCCGCCGCCGCCGCCGCCGCCGCCACCACCGCCGAAGCCCGGGGTGCCGTCCAAGCCATCAACACCTTGCGCGCCTCCACCTCCAGCGCCGCCGGGTCCGCCAGAGTCCGAAGCAACAACGCCGCCCGCGCCGCCACCGCCGCCACCGCCACCATTGCCACCATTCACCGTGGCGCTGCGGCTGTCCCGGTCCTGGCCAAAGACGCCGCCCAGATGCCGTCCGGAATAGAAGCCCGTCCAGCTGTCCATGGGGGCTGCGACCACGGGGGCAGGCGCGTCATAAAGATCCGTCGCTAATGCCGGCGTCGAGACCATCCCGACGATCAGCGCGAACGCAGACGCACCAGTCTTCCAGTGATTCATCGCCGCTTCCCTCTCATCCGCATTAAGCGCCGAAAGCCGTAAGAAGCCAACGCAGGTTGTGGACAATCCTCATATTTTCATTCAGCTGTGGCAGATGGGCAACATTCCTTGCAGAGAGGTTCTCCCGGCATCGCCATGCCACACCTCCGTCTCGGCCGGCGTGCCTTGCTGCGCGAGCGAAGCCCATCACGAGCCGCCTCGCGCTCGTACACCCAATGGATCGCGGAAGCCCTATTGCAGGTGATAGGTCAGACGCGCGCGGACGACGTAGATGTCGTTGTCGGTCGTAAAGCCGCCCACGCGGTTTCCGTTGGCGAAGAAGCTCACCTTGTCCTCTTCGAACATGTAGAGCAGACCTTCCGTGCCGATGCTCAAGCGTTCGCTGAGCTTGACGTCGGTGCCGGTGCCGACCACGAAGCCGACTTGGCTGTCATCGCTGCCCTTGGTGAGCGTGGCGCTTCCGCCACCGCCGCCGGCGCCGCCTAAGCCGCCCAAACCCGGAGTGTCCAACACGCCATTGCCGCCGTCGCCGCCATTGCCGCCAGCGCCGCCCGAGGTCAATGCAATCCTGCCGTCAAAGCTGTCGCTTTGGGCGAAGGCAACGCCGGCCGTGCCGTAGAGGAGCACGCTGTCCGTCGCCAAGCCAAGGCGCCCGCGGACACTCGCCAAATAATCATAGGTGTCCTCGACGGCGTCGATGTCGCCCTCGAGGCCATAGACCCACTTGTCGCGCTGGATGTTGAATCCGATATGCGCGCCGCCCATCCCGAAGGCGTCATTCTCGAGGAACGCGAGCGCCGCGGCTCCACCGCCGCCGCCGCCGCCGCCGCCGCCGCCGCCACCGCCCGCGCCAATGATGTCGCTTGGGCCTCCAATGCCGCCATCACCTCCGGCACCGCCATTGGAGCCGTTGGCGGTGATGACGGTCACATTGTCATTGTTGAATAAGCCGCCGCCGTTGAGGCCGAAATAGAAGCCGGACCAATTGGCGAGGGCGGGGCCGCCCATGAAAGAGTCGCCGGGCAGCATGTGGTAGGTCATGCGCGCACGAACGGCGAAGAAGTCATTGTCGCCTGACCCGCTCGTTCCACTCTCATCGAAGGCGTAATAGAGGCCCTCGAGGCCCAGGCTCACTTTGCGTGATATCTTGGTCTCGGCGCCGACACCGCCAACGAAGCCGGTCTCGTTCTCCTCATTGCTCCTCAGCCGCGTTACCTGCCCGTTGCCGCCGCCGCCGCCATCGCCGCCAGGGCCGCCCACGCCGCCGGGACTGCCGCCGCCATCTCCGCCATCGCCGCCGTTGCCGCCGCCCGCGCCCACGCCGAGAACGCGGCCCTGATCTTCGCCCATGAAGGCGACGCCTGCGGTTCCGTAGAACAGGGAGCGGCCAGTCGACCAACCCAAGCGGCCGCGGATGGTTGCGAGATAATCGTCGAAGCCGCCATTGGCGGCGTAGTCGCCTTCGGCGCCATAGACGATCTGGCCAGCCTGCCAGTTATAGCCGATATGGAAGCCGCCAAGCAGGTTGTCGTCGTCATTGCCGATATTGGCGGAGAGCGCCGCGCCGTTTCCGCCGCCGCCACCACCGCCGCCACCGCCGCCAACGTTCGGCGCGCCGTCCAAACCATCGACCCCTCGTGCACCCCCGAATGGAGCGCCGCCAGGACCGCCGTCCCCAAAAAAGCGGCCGCCGCCGCCGCCGCCGCCGCCACCACCATTGCCACCATTCACAGTGGCGCTGCGGCTGCTCTCTTCCTGACCAAAGACGCCGCCCAGATGCCGTCCGGAATAGAACCCTGTCCAGCTGTCCATGGGCGCCGCGACCACGGGGGCAGGGGCGTCATAAAGATCCGTCGCTAAGGCAGGCTTCGAGATCATCACCGGCGTCGAAATCATCGCGCCAATGAGCGCGAGCGTCGACGTACTCGTCTTCCACTGATTCATGGCGGTCTCCCTCAGGGAGACATTAGACGGCAAAAGCCGTGAGTCGCCAATGCTGTAGATCAATCGGTAACGACATTCGCGGCGAGGCTGTGGCGAAACGGCAACAGCCCGATCCCAGCCGCTCAGTTCTTCATCAGCTGGTCGTAGACGAGCTCAAAGGCGCCCGGTGACACGCTCACCGCGCCGCGGAACGGCTGGTCCATCAACAGGATCAGCGTGATCATGGTCGCGAGGAAGAAGGAGAGGACGCCCCCGAGCAGCAGGTGAAGTCCGATGCGGAGATCGAACAGCCACATGAGCAGCATGTTCAACAGCGCCCCGATCGCGACCGTGTACCAGAGGACGGGCGGGATGGAGAAGGTCACGCTGTGAAGGCGCTCCCGGCGAAAGTGGAAGAACGTGTTGAATTGCCGCAGCGTTTCTTGGTGCAGCGCCTCCTGCGATTTCGACTGAGGCTCGAAGGCGGCAAGGCGCTCGAAGATGCTGGCGCCCTTCGCGACCCCGCCTGCGGGCACAATGCCCTTTTGCTGAAGCGGCCAGGCTTCGTCGATGACATACCGGGTGTAGTCGCGGATGAGCGCGTGGACCTCCGAGCGGGCCGGTTCCGGATACGCGCCGACATCGCGGTAGAGGGCTCCGAGCGCCGCCGCCTCGTTGCCGACCGTCTTTTCGGCATCGGAGAGATTCTGATAGGTGGCAACCGCGAGCAGGCCAAGAAGAAGGCCATAGATGACGCCGAAATATTGCAGAAAGTCGCCGACGGTTTCGTTGAGGCCCGGCTGTCGGCGAACCAGTAATTCGACGACTGGCCTCAGCGCGAAAATGCCCAGCCAGCAGATCGCCACGGCACCGAGAGCAATGACCCCGACGACCATCGCCGGATGAACGTTGTAAATCCAATCGAGCATGACGTGCTTCAACTCCCCCTAACGCTCGCGCAGCGTTCCTCGGCGAGCGGCGCCGGATCTGATTCCTCCCCTACCAGCGGATCTTGCCCCCCGCGCTGATCGCGTCGGCCCGAACATCCTCGGCCCAAGCGCCGTTATAGCGCACGAAGACCTCGTCGGAAGCGTTCGGATGAAAGGAGAGGCCCGCTCCAAGCAGGAAGAAATCCTCCGGCGGTTCCTCGCCTTCGATCCGGAAGGACGCATTCTTGGTGGCGACGAAGCGCTCATTGATGCTCACCGCCGGGTCGATCAGGTTATGCGCCCAGGCGGCGCTCAGCTCCGGCATAAGGCTTTTCCCTCCGCCGAAATCCCAGATGGCGTGAAGCCGCGCGCCGACATTGCTGCGGAGAGCGTCGCGATCCTCGCTACCGATGCGAAGATTGGCCGCGCCAGCGCCCGTCTCGGTGAAGGCGTGCTGATCGTTGTGGTCGTAGTCGAGGCCAATGCGCGGCTCGAAGGTGAAGGCGCCCGCGTGAAGCACCAAGCCGACGCCGGCGACCAATCCCGCGCCGGTTGATTTGCCGTCGCCCTTGGCCGTCTCTCCGGCAAAAGGAATGCGGCGCGTGGTGTCGAACGTGGCGTAAGTGGCGGCGGCAGCGCCGTCGACGAAGAGATGCCTGCTGTCGCGTCTGAGATAGGCGCCGAAACTGTAAGCCTCGACCTCGCTCGATTGCGGCAGCCCGTCGAGCGCGAGGTCCGTGTTGGCATAGTTGAAGCCAATCCCGGCGCAGCTGTGCTTGTCGGGGTGGGCCTCGAACCCGATCGTGCCGCCGCCGGTCTCCGAGATGTCGGTGGTGCGGTAGAAGCCGCGGCCCCAGACGGTCGGTCTCAACGAAAGAGGGTCGGCGTCATAGCGCGCGCCCTTTTCGAGACATGAGGGGCCAAGCCGGTCGATGAACGAGGCCAGAAGCGCGCGGCGGTCGGCTTGCGTCACGTTCGGCAAGGCGACCGCGATCTCACTCCCGAGCTGCGCGAGCCCGCCGCCGATCTCCATCGGGGGGAGGGCGGAGAGGCCGGAGCGCAGCGCATCGAACGCGTCGCCGCCTTTGCCCCGGTCGAGCGCGCCCGCTACGCTCATCTGATTGGGCGTCATGGCGTATTGGCTGAAATCGTCGGCGGCCCGAGCCTCGCCCGAAACCGCGGCAAGGAGGAAGGCAGACGCAACGAGACATGCGCCGAACCGAGCCCGATGGCGCAAGCGCACCCGCGCTGTTGAATGATTCCCCCGTGCCACCTTCGCCCTGAACGGCGCGACCCCCGTGCGCCGCTATCCCCGCACTCAAGCTAACAGCGGCCCTTACAGGCGACAAGCTTGATGGTCACGACTACGAAGCGGCCTGGAATTTCTGCGCGAACAACTGAAGCTCGGCGGCATTGAGATCGGAAACGGCCCAGTAGGATCTGCCGCCCTTGTACCAGGTGACGACGTTGTAGCCGTTGACCGGCGAGAGCGCGCGCACGCCGTTGCCATCGGCCGAATCGGGCATCGCAAACACGCTGATCACATGTTTGCGGCGGCCATATACAAGCGTCGGTGTCGGAACGGTTGCTATCACATCAACACGGCCGCCAACCAACGGAAAACCTTCGGACGAGAGATCGATGACTACGGGTGAAACAGAAAGTCGGCTATTGAACCATGGCTTCACAGTGTGGCGCTCAGACGACACCACGTCCGCCGGCTGCGTCGCCAAGAGTGCACGGATATGGCTGTCGACAAATGGGGTCGCTGACCGATCATCCGGTGCCGGGTGTGTAACGAGCCAGGTCGAAGCGCTGCCGACTGCAAGCGCGAGCACCACACACGCCGCGAGTGCGCGCCAAGTTGGACCGCTGCTTGTCGGTGTCAAACCGAGCGAGGCATCGATCCGCGCGCGCACGTTGGCGGGTAGCTCTTCGGGTGGCACGCGCTCGCGGATCGCCGCGCGCAAAGCTTCCGTTCGCTCCAGCTCCGCTTTGAGCGCTGGGCTCGCTTCGATTTCTCGCGCTATGGCGAGCGCGCTCGCCACATCGAGCTCGCTGTCCGCATAGGCATGTACGAGCGCGGGGTCTATCGGCGATGTGCTCAAGGTGTTGGTCATTGTTGTTGTGTGCTCATGGCCGCGACCAGTTGGCGCCGCGCGCGCGCAAGCCTGGACATAACCGTTCCGATCGGCGTTCCAGTGATGTTGGCAATCTCTCGATAGTCTAGGCCTTGTACATCGCGCAGCACGAGCGTCTCGCGAAAATTCAGCGGCAGGCGCGAGATTGCCCCCTTGAGCTGCTCTGCGTCGGCCTTTGCGATCAATTCGGCCTCGGGAGTCAACACTTCCGCGTTGCTTTCAACATCTTTCAGCTCAACCTCGGAGCGTTCTCTTGCGTTTAGGTCGTCGACGGAAACGAGCATCGGGGACCGGTTCTTCATCAACCAAGTATAGGCCGTGCGCCGTACAATGGTCAGGACCCAAGCACGGGGGCTGCCACCGGCAAAGCCGCCGATACCACGGAATGCACGCAGACAGGCTTCCTGCAAGATGTCCTCTGCGTCGGTGCGATTGCCGCTGATCCAGCGCGCGAGTGTGAAAGCGTCGCCGAGATGCGGCATGACGACATCCCGAAATCTCACTTTGTCATCTTCGGCGCTCATCAACTCACCTGGCAGCAAGCAGCCGGCGACAAAGCGTATTTATACATAGACTCTGAAAGTCAGTCTCTTATTCCCGGGCAAATCTTACATTTCGAGCGGGAATTTTCGAACGCGTTCTCCAGTCTAGAACAGTGTGGAGCGCAATGAAGCGCCCGGCAGACGGTTTGTCGTTAAAGGCGAGGGAGCCGCTGCTGTTCGTCTCCATAGGCAAGCAGCAAGACGCGCCGGACGATCCGCGTCGTCTATTCTTGGGAGTGTCTCATGCGCAAAAGGACTCTCGCCTTCATCTTCGCCGCTGCGCTCGGATCGCTCTTCGCGCTCCCTGACAATCTTGACCTCGCGACCTCGACCGCGCGTGCGCAAGATGGACCTGACCTCAAGTTCAGAGAAGAGCTTCAAGCGCTTGAAGAGGCAAAGCGGCGCAAGAAGGAAGAGGCGCGCCGCGCCGAGGAGGAGAAGCAACGCGAGGAAGACCAGCGCCGCGCCGCGGAGGCGCAGGGACCGCCCCCACCCGAACCCGTTCCCTCCGGCGGCGCCGGAGCCGGCACCGCGGCCAGCCCACCTCCGTGCAAATCAAGCGGAGGCGGAGCAGACGACTGCGCCGGTCAGGACGGTGTCGTCGACCCCGGCGTCAAGACCCTGCCCGGCAATTTCGACATCTACAAGAAGTAGGTCTCAGCGAGAGACAGCCATGATGCCAGGCGTCCACGGCGAAGCGGCTCGGCGAGGACGCGCAGCTTGCGCGAACGCCAATGTCGTCCTCTCTACGCTTCTGACTTTCGTGCTGGTGGCCTGGGTGAGTGGGACAGCCAAGGCGGATGACTGGCACAGCAAGCTCGTAGGCGGTTCCGGAGGCGGAAATTTCACCGCGCGTTGCGATCAGGGCGAATATCTGGTCGGCATCGAAGCGGGCGTCGGCGGCTGGTTCGACTCCGTCCGACCACTATGCGCCAAGCCGGACGGACCGATGCGCAGGTTCCGGGCGCAGTTCGGAGGCGATGGCGGGGCGCCCCGAAGCATCGCGTGTCCGCCAGACGCGCCGGTCATCACCTATCTGAACGTCATCGCAAATGGACCAAAAACCGTTGTGGTCGATCATCTCTACGTCCGCTGCGGCGCCATCAGCAAAGATCAAGCGCCGCTCGATCAGCGCGCGGCCCTGGAGATGAAGAGCGAGTGCAGCCAAGAAGAAAACGACTACGCGGTTTGTGGCAGCGGCAAGGGTCGGCCGAACCTGAGAGTTGGCTCGATGGAATGTCCGGGTGGCATGCTCGGCGTCGGTCTCTACGGGCGCTATGGCATGTGGCTCGACGCGCTCGGGCTCATCTGCGCCGAGCTTCCTGCTGCGGCGCCCGCGCCCTTTCCTCCTCCCGTCAGCGGCACACCGATGCCGCCCTGCCCCAATCCAAAGGTGCGTTCGAACGTGCCGCCGTTTGATTGCGTTTGCCCGGAAAGCGGCTCCGATTTCTGCGTCGAGGGAGACGTCAAGACGCAGGACGACCTCAAACGGCTGCCGAGCGACATCATCGGGAGCGACAAACCTTGGATGCGATGATGCGCCGAGCCAAGACCGCGGCGCATGCAAACGCTAGCGAGCGGACAGGAATGGAGGTTGCTATGCGATCGAAGAGCGTAATCGCGAAGGTCGGTCTCGCTTCGGCCTCGGCACTGACCCGCGCCGTCATCGCGACGGCCTGCACCGCGTTTGCGTTCATCCTCTCGACCCCGAGTCACGCCCGCGATATCGGCGCGCTTGGAGGCGCTGGCGGAACAGAGTTCCGGCAAAACTGCCGCCCGGGTGACGTTTTGACCGGTTTCAGTATCAAAAGCGGCAAGGCCCTCGACTCGTTCGACGCGCTCTGCTGGCCTCTCAATCCCGAAAGGACAGGGTGGAGTCAAACACCCGGTGCCGGTTACTGGCTAGGCAAGCTCGGCGGTAGCGGAGGCGAACTTGAATCCCTCTCATGCGGCCCGAATTACGCGCTGCGGCACCTGCATGTATATGTGGATGGGTTCGATATCGTGAATCATATCCGCGTAACGTGCCAAGCCTTGAACTCGGGCGATTCATACAACGTGGTACCGCCCAAAATCGGTGGCGTGGCCGTAAAAGACGCAAGGTTCTCCTGCGGCGAAGGCGAGTGGGCCACCGGTGTCTACGGCCGGTACGGCGCCCTCATCGATCAGCTCGGGTTGCAGTGCGAGAAGCTCGTCGTGGAAACGCCGCCTTCGCAGGCAGAGCCTCCGATCCTCGGCGGCGCCGCCCCCGGCGGCAAGGTCATCACCAAGATTCCCGGTGACGTGACAGCCGACCCAACCCCGGCCGCGCCTCCGCCTCCACCTGTCACGCCAACCTGCACCATCAAGAAAGACTCGGACATTTACGCCGCCCCTGGCGGCGCGAAGATTGGCTTCCTCGCAGCGAACACGCCCGGCGTGACTCTCCTCGGGCGGCAAGGGACCGACTGGTTCAATCTCAAATGGCCCGCCGGGCAGGGATGGGGCTTTAGCGGTCCGGGCTACCCTGATGCGATCGCGTGTCCCTAGGGTCAGTCTTCGAAGGACCGGGTTGCTCGCTGTCGCGGCAGCAACACGGTTCGTCTGCAACAGGAGCGGTCATTATGCGCAATCGGACAGACTCAGTTCGCGAAAGATGCATGACCTCGACGATCCCTCACTTTCTGGCCGTGGTCCTCATCGTGGCATTTTCGATCGGCACGGCCGGCGTTGCCGAAGCGGAAGAATGCAAATGGTTCGGCAAGCGGCCTCTCTGCGACGGCGAATGTCCGGCCGGATGGCGGCTCAAGAATTTCTCGGGTGACGGCTGCATCGGCACATGGGGCGTCAGCGGGACGAGAGCGCTATGCTGCCGGGAGGAGGCGAAGGCGCCGTGCGGACCGACTCAATACGGCACGGAAGGGTGTCCCTATCCTCCGTTCGGCAATGCGCCCGGTTCCGGCTCGCCGCCGCCGGCCGGCCCGACGGCCGACTCGATCACGGAAAATCAGAAGCAGAAGGATTCGACTCCCACACCGGCCGGCCCGAAGGCGGACGATTTTGGCGGCCCCATCTTGCAGCGGCCGTCCGATGCGATGAAATCGGATATCCTCAAGAAGCCCGAAGAGGCCAATCCGTGCGGCCCGGGAATGTTCAAGGGCGGCGACGGACAATGCTATCCGAAGCTGAACTAGCGCCATTGCTCTGGTCCGGGAGTTGCGCCGGTTGATGGAGAGAGGTTCCACCGGGAGACAAACTACTCGCCCTCTGCACCGAGATAGGACGCGACCGCCTCATGCATCTTGACGACGGCGTCCTTGAGTTCGCTCTGCGAGGCCTTCTTGTCGATCGCCTCGACCACGCCGATCCAGAATTGCTCTGGGACTCCCGTTTCGCTCATACGCGCTTTGATCACGGCGCCGATGCCGTGATCGTCGCCCGGCTCATAGAGCAGGAGCAGCAGATTGGATTTGATCGCGGCATCGTAGAGCGCGCCGGCGTCCTTGCCGAATTTCTCGGTGAGCGCGCGCCCGATCGCGGCGCCGCCGCCTTCTATGAGATAGACGATCGTCTCGCCATACGCCTCCACGGGTGTCGCGGCGCGGGGCGGGAAGGGCGCAATCGCGATCCCCATGATCTCGGCGAGCGGCTTGATGCTCGCCATGAACTGCTCGACATCGGCGGCCCGGCCGCCTTGCGCGTGGAGGAGCGCGGCAAGGCTCAAGCGATCGCCGAGCCGCCAGGCCGCTTCCTTGACCGGCTTCGCCGGTTCGCCGCGCGCCGTCCGGGCGCGGAGCAAGACCGCGGCCGCAAGCAGCGCGAAGGCGAAGCCTCGCCGGGTCATGACTCGGGTGCCGGTTGCCATTTCCCTCGGCCTTCGCCTCGCTCGGTTGAACCCGAAAGTTTCCGGCTAGAATGGGGCCGGAGAAGGCTCAAGCCTTCTCGTGCCGTACATCCACCACTGGCGGCGCTCAAGCACAAAAATGTGAAGTGAGACAAGGCGCTAGATTTGACCGCCGGGGCGGGAACAGCGACAGTGTAGGCTGTGACGATTGGCAATTCCTTGAGACTGATGGTCATTCAATCTCGCCTTCGCGGCCTCGTTTGGGTAGCGTCTGAGGGGCGGGCCTTGTGCGAGGCGCTCCCGGCGACGCCAAGCCTCCATCGGCATGAGATGCGGTCATGATTGAAAAGCGAAACCGGAACGGCGGGAGCCGCGACCGGGACGAGAACCAAGACGAGGATAACGGATCGGCTGTGCCCGAAGGCGGATCTGTCGCGCGCAAGAAGGAGGACGCGCCATCGCGCGCCGCTCCGTCCGAAACCGCGCCCCGGCGCGGCGGGAGTGCGCTTGGGCGCATCGTCCTTCTCCTCCTCGCCATTGCCGCGGCGGCCCTTCTCTACCGCTATTGGGGCTTCTGGCAGAGCGCGCCCGAAATCCAGGCCGCACCGCCGCCCCCGACCGTCACCGTCGCTAAGCCGCTGGTGAAGGAGATGGAGGAGTGGAACGATTTCACCGGCCAATTCGAGCCGTTGGAATCTGTCGAGGTGCGTGCGCGGGTCAGCGGCTATCTCGAGTCGGTCAATTTCACCGACGGTCAACTGGTCCAGAAGGGCGATCTTCTCTTCGTCATCGAGCCGCGCCCCTACGAGCTCGCACTCGAAACCAGCACTGCCCAGCTCTCCCAGGCCGAAGCGCAGCTCCAGTTGGCGCAAGCCCAACTCGATCGCACCGCGCAACTGCGCAAGAACGACTACGCCACCAAGGAAACCTATGACGAGCGGGTGTCCGAGGTCGCTATCGCCAAGGCGGCGCGCGATTCCGCGATCGCCGCCGTCAACCAGGCGAAGCTCAATCTCGACTACACGCGGGTCACGGCGCCGGTGTCGGGGCGCATGGGTCGCCACGAGGTGAGTGTCGGCAATCTGGTCATGGGCGGGACCAGCGGCACCCCCATGCTGCTCACCACCATCGTCTCGCTCGATCCGATCTGGCTCACCTTCAATGTGAGCGAAGGCGACGGCATGACCTATAAGCGACTGGTGCAGAAGGGCGAGATCAAATCGGCGCGCGACAATACGGTCAAGGTCGAGGGCCAGCTCATGGACGAGAAGACCTGGCCGCTCAAAGGCATGATCGATTTCGTCGACAATCAATATAACCGTTCAATGGGAACGATCCGCGTGCGGGCGGCCTTTCCCAATCCCGACCTGTTCATCACGCCGGGCCAGTTCGGCCGGGTGCGCGTGCCGATGTCGCAGCTGCGTCCGACGATCCTCGTGCCGGATGCCGCGGTCGTCACCGACCAGTCGGTCAAGGTGCTGTTCACGGTGACCGCCGACGGCACGGTCGTGCCGAAGCAGGTCGAGCTCGGCGCGGTCACGGATGACGGCCTGCGCATCATCAGGAGCGGGATCACGCCCGACGATCGGGTCATCATCAATGGGCTGTTGCGGGCGCGGCCCGGCGCCAAGGTGACGGCCGAGGAGGGTACGATCGGCGCGCCCGCCGCGCCGCAAACCGCGTCGCCCTCATGAACTTCTCGCATTTCTTCATCGACCGGCCGATCTTCGCGGCCGTCATCTCCATCATCATCACGCTGATCGGCGGGGTCGCCTATTTGGGCCTGCCCGTGGCGCAATATCCCGAGATCGCGCCGCCCTCGATCTCGGTGACGGCGAGCTACCCCGGCGCCTCGGCCGATATCGTGGCCAAGACCGTCGCCACGCCGCTCGAGCAGGAAGTGAACGGCGTCGACAACATGCTTTACATGACGTCGCAATCGACCAGCGACGGCAGCATGTCGCTCGCGGTCACCTTCAAGCTCGGCACCAATCTCGATACGGCGCAAGTGCTGGT
>CAYMJW010000017.1:14150-26628 GCA_964390455.1 uncultured Methyloceanibacter sp.
TCGATGCGCATCTGGCTCAATCCCGACAAGCTCGCGTTGCGCAATCTCACCGCCGGCGATGTGGTCGCGGCGCTACGAGGACAAAACGTGCAGGTGGCCGCCGGCGTCATCAACCAGCCGCCAGTGCCGCGGCCGGGTGCATTCCAGCTCAATGTCGAGACGCAAGGGCGGCTCACCACGCCTGAGGCGTTCGGCAACATCATCGTGAAGTCGGAAGGCGACGGGCGCGTGGTGCGCGTCAGCGACATCGGCCGCGTCGAGCTTGGCGCCGCCGACTATAACCGCAGCGGTTATCTCGACGAGCGGGTCGCGATCCCCTTGGGCATCTTCCAGCGGCCGGGCTCGAACGCGCTGGCGACGGCGGCGCAGGTGCAAAAGGCCATGGCCGATCTCGCCAAGTCCTTCCCCTACGGATTGCGCTACGACATCGTCTACAATCCGACGGTCTTCATCTCGCAGTCGGTCGAAGCGGTGATCGCCACCATGTTCGAGGCCGTGATCCTCGTCGTGGTCGTCATCATTCTGTTCCTGCAAACCTGGCGCGCTTCGATCATTCCGATCGTCGCAATTCCGGTCTCGCTGATCGGAACCTTCGCCATGCTGTCGGCGCTCGGCTTCTCGCTCAACAATCTTTCGCTGTTCGGTCTCGTGCTCGCCATCGGCATCGTGGTCGATGACGCCATCGTCGTGGTGGAGAATGTCGAGCGCAATATCCGCGAAGGGTTGAGCCCGCGCGAGGCCGCCTACAAGACCATGGACGAAGTCGGCGGGGCGCTCGTGGCCATTGCGCTCGTTCTCTCGGCCGTGTTCATCCCCGCGGCCTTCATCACCGGCATCACCGGCCAGTTCTTCCGCCAATTCGCGGTGACGATCGCCACGGCGACGGCGATCTCGCTGCTCGTATCGCTGACGCTCAGTCCGGCGCTGTGCGCGCTCCTGTTCAAGCCGCATGAGGCCGAGCCCGAGAAGAAAAGTATCTTTACGAGGCCGATCAGGGCCTTCTTCACCGGGTTCAATCGCGCGTTCGAGTGGATCTCGTTCAATTACGGCAAGCTTACAGGGCGGCTCGTCCGCGTCTCCTTCCTCATGCTCATCGTCTATGGCGGGCTGATCGGGCTCACCGTCTATCAGTTCATCAAGGCGCCGACCGGGTTCATTCCGCAGCAGGATCAGGGCTACCTAATCAACATCATCCAGCTTCCGCCCGGCGCCTCGCTCGCGCGCACCGACGAGGTGGCGCGCAAGGTGACGAAGCTCGTGCTCGACACGCCGGGCATCGCCCACGCCGTGCCCATCGTCGGGCTCGACGGCGCGACCTTTACCACCGCGCCGAATGCCGCGGTCGTGTTCACCCCACTCGACCCCTTCAAGGAGCGCGCCGAGAAAGGCCAGAGCGCGCAGGCGCTACTGCTCGCGCTGAATACGAAATACGCGGCGATCCAAGAGGCCTTCGTGGTCGGCGTGTCGCCGCCGCCCGTGCGCGGCATCGGCACGACCGGCGGGTTCAAGATGCAGGTGCAGGACGTCGGCGGCGGCGAGCCCGCTGAGCTCGAAGCGGTGGCGATGGATGTCGTGGCGGGCGCCGCCAAGGAGCCCAGCCTCGCCAACGTGTTCACCACCTTCAACACGCGCACGCCCAAGGTCTATGCCGATATCGATCGCGTCCGCGCCGAAATGCTCGGCGTCAACCCCGACGCCGTGTTCCAGACGCTCGAGGTCTATCTCGGGTCCCAATATGTCAACGATTTCAATTTCCTGGGCCGCACCTACCGGGTCACGGCGCAGGCCGACGGCGACTTCCGCCAGGATCTCCACGCCATCGGCCAGCTGAAGACGCGCAACGCCAATGGCGAGATGGTGCCGCTCTCTTCCGTCGCCTCCTTCCGCGACATCACCGGGCCGTATCGCATCGAGCGCTTCAACCTGTTTCCCTCCGCCGCGATCCAGGGCGGCACCAAGCCTGGCGTCTCGACGGGCCAAGGGCTTGCCGCCATGGAGCGGATCGCGCGGGAAGTTCTCCCCGACGGCTACGCCTATTCATGGACCGAGATTGCCTACCAGGAGAAACTCGCCGGCAACACGGCGATTTACATCTTCCTCGCGTCCGTCGTGTTTGTGTTCCTGCTGCTCGCCGCGCAATACGAAAGCTGGACGCTGCCGCTCGCCGTCATCCTCATCGTGCCCATGTGTCTGCTCGCCGCCGTGAGCGGACTGCTCGCGCGCGGCATGGACGTGAACATCCTCGCCCAGATCGGCTTCGTCGTACTGATCGGACTTGCGGCCAAGAACGCGATCCTGATCGTGGAGTTCGCCAAGCAGAACGAGGAGCATGGCGAGGACCGTTTCCAGGCCGCGACTGAAGCCGCGCGCGTGCGCTTGCGCCCGATCCTGATGACCTCCTTCGCCTTTATCTTGGGCGTGCTGCCGCTTGTGATCGCGACCGGCGCCGGCGCCGAGATGCGCCAATCGCTCGGCACCGCCGTGTTCTACGGCATGATCGGCGTCACCTTCTTCGGTCTGATCTTCACGCCGGTGTTCTATGTCGTGATGCGGAAGTTCGCGAAGAAGCCGCGCGAAGCTCGCGCACCGCGCCCCGCCCCCGCGGAGTGACGGTGGGCCGTATCCCCCATCATTGTCATCGCCCGGCTTGACCGGGCGATCCAGTAGCCACGAAGCTTTCGATAACAAGGTTCAGCGGTTACTGGATGCCCGCCTTCGCGGGCATGACAAGAATCAAGGGACAATGACGACGCGGAAGCGGGCCTTGCCGCTCAGCATGCGCTCGTACGCCTCCGCCGCGCGGGCGAGCGGATAGGTCTCGATCATCGCTTCAACACCGCTCATCGCGGCAAAGCGCATCGTGTCCTCCGAATCGACGGAGGTGCCCGATGGCCAGGCGCGCACCCCGCGCCGATCGCCGATCACGTGGTACGGATTCACCTCGATCGGTTCGGGCGAGGCACCGAGCACGATCAGCGTGCCGTCGACGCCGAGTCCATCGATTAGCGGCGTCATCGACTTGCCGCTCGTTGCCGTGGCGAGGATCACCTTCGCCCCGCCGAGCGCCATCAACTCTCTGGCGGGGTCTTGCGTCGCGCTGTCGATATAGACATGCGCGCCGAGATCGCGGGCGAGCGTCTCCTTGTCCTTCCCGCGCCCGATGGCAACGGTGTGGAAGCCCATGCGGCTCGCGAACTGCACTCCGAGATGACCGAGCCCGCCGATGCCCTGCACTGCGACGACATCGCCGGCGCGTGCGCCGGCATTACGAAGCGCGTTGAAGGTCGTGATGCCGGCGCAGAGCAGCGGCGCCGCGTGGACGGCGTCGAGCGCGTCGGGTATCGACGCCAAGGCCTCGACCGGCGCGATCATGTAATCGGCATAGCCGCCGTCGAAGTGAATGCCTGGCACTTTGAGGTTGCGGCAGGTGATGAAATCGCCGCGCCGGCAGCGCGGACATGTCCAGCAAACGCCGCCGAACCAGCCGACGCCGACCCTCTGGCCGACGCGCCAAGTAGTGACGCTGGGGCCCACCGCGTCGATCCGGCCGGCGATCTCGTGGCCCGGAACGGCCGGATACCTGACCCCGGGATAAGTCCCTGTTACCACGTAGGAATCGCTGTAGCAGATGCCGCAAGCCTCGACCTTGATGCGCGCCTCGCGCGGGCCCGGCTCGGGCATCGGGCGCTCCACCAGCTCGAACGGCGCATTCGGTTCTGCGACTTGAACGACGCGCATGAAGACCTCCCGTTGAAAGACCTGCCTGCCTAGCCGAAGATGTGGGCTCGAGAGAGGCCGTTGAAGATCGACTGCACCGCGAGCGCGGCAAGCAACACGCCGAACACCCGCACGATCACTTTCCGCGCCGTCACGCCGATCAGTTGATGGATCTCTTGAGCGAGCAAGAGAAGGGTCAGCGTCACGGCCATCACCGCGATGATCGCGGCGATGACGGCGCCAATCAGACTGACATCGCCCTTGGCGCCGGCGGCGAGAACGATGGCCGAGGTCATGGCGCCCGGGCCCGCGAGCAGCGGTGTGGCGAGAGGGAAGACGGCGATCTCGGCGTGGTGCTCGGCCTTGTCCTCGGCCTCCTCGCTTTCCCGCGCCGAGAGCGCGGCGGCCGGACCCGGCCGCTTCGCCAGCGTCATTTCGAGCGCGATCATGAACAGAATGATGCCGCCCGCGGTCTGAAGCGCGGCGAGCGAGACGCCGAGCCCCGTCAGGACCGGCTGTCCCACGAGCGCGAACAGCAGGATGATGATCGTGGCAATGACCACCGCCTTGACGGAGATCGCGCGCCGCTCGGCCCTCGTCATATTCGGCGTGAGCGAGGCGAGCAGCACGGCCGTGTCAATTGGGCCGATGACGGCGAAGAAGGTGGTGAACGCGGTGAGAAACGTCTCGATCATGGGGCGGGGGTCTCGGGGGCCCTCGCTTCTATCATCTTTCAAGGCGGCGCACGACGCCCGGGCGGCTCGTCATTCCGGCGCCAAACCTCCCGCTCGTGGGGAGGTCCGACGCCGCCAAGGGCAGCGTCGGGGTTGAGGCTCTGGCATCGGCTCTCGTGAGTGACTCCTCGCCGCTACTCGGCGGCTTGCATCGCGGGCCGCGCGTGCGCGTGGCGATGCGCGGTGCGGTGACACGCGGCCGAGATGCACGCCACATGCCGGTGGTCGGTGCCGCAGCAGCCGCCGAGCACGTTGATATGCGGAAAGCGGCGGAGCAATTCGGCATAGAGCTGCCCAAGCTCGTGCGGATCGCCGGCATCGAGCGCGGTGGAATTGTCGAGCTCGGCGTGACTCATGCGCGAGGCGTTCGCCCTGAGTCCGCGCACACGCTGCATCCACCCGGCATCCTGGTCCAAGGCGTCGCGGAAATGATCGGGGTGGGCGCAATTGATCATGTAGTAAACGGGCCCTTCATTCGTCTCGCGGTCCACGGACGCGATCGCCGTGGCGAGGCTCTCTCCGGTGGGGAGCTTGCCGTCGGTCTCGACGGTGAAGGAAATCACGCACGGCATCCCGGCGGCCTCGGCCGCGCGGGTGACACCAATGGCCTCGTTGACATTGTTCAGCGTGACGGCCGAGACGAGGTCGGCGCCCGCGTCGGCGAACACGCCGATCTGCCAGGCGTGAAACGCTTCGGCCTCCCATGGGCTCATCAACGCGCCGGGATCGTAGCCGTCGCCGCGGGGACCGATATTGCCGCTGACGACAAGCGGCGTCCGCGCCGTCGCGCGGGCGTTGCGGATGTCGTGCATCATGGCGATGGCGGCGCGGTTCGCGCGCGCAAGCCGGTCACGGTCGTAGCCGAGCTTCTGCCCCCAATCGGGACTGGCGCGCCAGGTCGGGCTCTCGAGGATGAAACCGGTGCCCTGCTTGACGGCCATGGCGGCATAGCGGTCGTAATAGACGCGGAGCGCCGCGCGGCCCGGCTCGCTTTCGAGCAGGACGAAGGCCGCGAACATCGGCAGGTCGAAACCGTCATGGTAAATCAGCGTGGTCTCGAGTCCGCCGTCGGAGAGGAAGAGACCGCCATCGAGTTGCGGCAGGTGGCGGCGATATTTGGCGTGGTGCAGTCCGGTCATGATCGAAGCTCCAGGGTTGGGGGCGAAAGGGTAGCGCCTGACTGCCGGGTAAATGCGATCGGCGGCCGGCCTTCGCCAGTGAACTCGTGGTGCAGCCCGCTTCGCGGACCCGACCTACGGTTCAGGCGCGGAAATCCGGGCATGACGGGCCCCTGAACCCGAGCGCTCCTTGTCAATTGTACTCGTGGTAGAGTGGCGGGTGGAGCGGCTGCCATGCAGGACACGCAGGAGCGGAAGGGCGGCGATACGCGCGAGCGCATCCTCGACGCGGCCGAGAGTGCTGTCCTCGAGAAAGGCTTCGCAGCCACCTCGATCGAGGAACTGATCGCCGCAGTCGGCATCACCAAGAGCGGATTCTTTTATCATTTCAAGGACAAGGGCGAGCTCGCCAAGTCCCTGCTGGTTCGCTACGTCGAGCGCGAGAACAGGCTATTCGACGATCTGTTTGCCCGAGCCGACGAGCTCAACGAGGACCCGCTGCATGGCTTCCTCGTCGGCCTCAAGATGCTGTCGGAACTGATGGCCGACCTGCCCGGGGGTCATCCGGGATGCCTCGTCGCCTCGTTCTGCTATCAAGACCGGCTGTTCGATCGCGAGGTGCGCGAACTGAACACCGCCGCGGTCCTCGCCTGGCGCAAGCGGTTTCGCGCGCGCCTCGACCTGATCGCGGCGCGCTATCCGCCGCGGATCGAGATCGACCTCGACGATCTCGCCGACATGCTGCCGACGATCGCCGACGGCGGCATCATCCTGTCGAAGGTGGTCAAGGACAAGGGCGCGTTGGCGCGGCAGGTGATGCTCTACCGCGACTTCGTGCGTGCGGTCTTTCTCGGGGCCTAAACCGCAGATTGACTGTGCACAGACGACGGCGCGAAGCGCATGCGCTCGGTGCCACGGGGCCTGGCTGTGGTATAGTCGTGGCGATTGCTGCTGCCGGGCGAGCCGCCGTGCAAAAATCCAATCGAAGACTCCGACCCCAAAAACGCGCGGACCCGGATTTAGGCGGACCGCCGCTTGACGCCTGGGGTTGGGCGGAGCGCATCTCCGTGATCGGGCTGTTTGTCCTTGCAGTTTGCTACACAGTCTCGGTCATAGAAGAAATATTGATTCCGGTAACCCTCGCCGTGGTCGTCGGCGCCGTTTTGAGACCTCTGGTCGAACGGGCGGTAGGTTTCGGTGTACCGAGGATCGTCGGGGTCATCGCCGTGGCGCTGGCGGCTCTCCTGATCGTGCTTTGCATCATCGGCCTTCTGTCCACACCCTTTACCTACTGGATTGGGCGAACCGCGGATCTTGCTTCATTGATCGAGGAGAAGCTGCAACTGCTCAGCGATCCGCTGGCGTTCTTCGACGCAATCGACCAAGCATTGACGAAACTCGCCGGCGGGGCGCCGCATGTATCAGCCCCAGCCTTCAATACCTCGTCAATTATGCGGTCGATCCTCGCAACGCTCACGCCTATCGTAACGGAGTTCGTTCTGTTCTTCTTTGCGATGATCTTTTTTATGCTCTACGCCAATGACATCAAGGCCGGCGTTGCGTTTTTCTTCTCGGACCAGCAAGCGCGCCGAACCGCGCGAAGTGTGATGGATGACGCGGAGAGTAACCTGAGCCGATATTTCGGCACGCTCGCGGTTGTGAATCTGTGTTTGGGGACGGTAGCGGCTGCCCTCGCCTGGGCGGTCGGCCTGGCCCACCCGCTGTTGTGGGGTGTGTTGGCGGCGACGCTCAATTTCGTTCCCTATCTCGGCCCGGCGCTCATGGTGGCAACATTGTTTGTGATCGGACTGATGAGCTTTTCGACTCTTGGTCATGCGCTCATCGCACCGTTGGCTTGGATCGGGATCACGACCTTGGAGGGGCAGTTCATTACGCCGACGATCATTGGGCATCGCATGACGCTCAACCCCTTCCTTGTGTTCTTGTCGATCGCCTTCTGGGCGTGGATGTGGGGGCCCTTAGGCGCGTTTCTCGCCGTGCCGCTGCTCATCACGGGGGTCGTGATTGCACGGCATCTTTTGCCGGAAACCGATTCGTCGGCTTAAGCCGCCGGCGCGTGACGTGAAGAGATTTGCGCCGGAATGCCGCGGAGCGGTTCCGCCGGAAGGACGCGCGCGAGCCGCTACTCGGCGGCGAGCCTCACATACTCGCCTTTGCCGACGGGGCAGGCGGCCCACAGCTCTTCGAGCGCGGCGATCAGTGCCGCGATCTCGGCGTCGGTGTGGACCGGCGATGGCGTGAAGCGCATGCGCTCGGTGCCGCGGGGCACGGTCGGGTAGTTGATCGGCTGCACGTAGATTCGATATTGGGCAAGGAGCGTGTCGGTCACGGCCTTGCAGTGCACCGGATCGCCGACCATCACCGGAACGATGTGACTCGGGTTCTCCATCACCGGGAGCCTGGCCTCGGCCATCAGGCGCTTCACCTTACCAACCCGTTCTTTCAGCCGCGCGCGCTCGATCTCGCTCACCTTCAGATGGCGGATCGAGGCGAGCGCACCGGCCGCCACTGCCGGCGCAAGCGACGTGGTGAAGATGAAGCCCGGCGCATAAGAGCGGATCGCGTCGCAGCAGGCGGCGCTCGCGGCGATATAGCCGCCCATCACGCCAAAGCCCTTGGCCAGCGTGCCGTTGACGATGTCGATGCGGCCCATCACGCCGTCGCGCTCGGCGATGCCGCCGCCGCGCTCGCCGTACAGCCCGACCGCATGCACCTCGTCGAGATAGGTCAGCGCGCCGTACGTGTCGGCGAGGTCGCAGATGGCGGCGATCGGAGCGATGTGCCCGTCCATCGAATAGACGCTCTCGAACACGATGATCTTGGGCGTGCCTGCGGGCACCTTCTTCAGCAACGCTTCCAGATGGCCGATGTCGTTGTGGCGGAAGATGTGCTTCTCGCCGCCGCCCCGCCTGATGCCCTCGATCATCGAGGCGTGGTTCTTCTCGTCGGAGAAGATCACGAGACCGGGCAAGAGCCGTTGCAGCGTCGACAGCGTCGAATCGTTGGCGATATAGGCCGAGGTGAACAGGAGCGCGGCTTCCTTGCCGTGCAGATCGGCAAGCTCCGCCTCGAGCTCGACATGATAATGGGTCGTGCCGGAGATGTTGCGCGTGCCGCCGGAGCCCGCGCCCACCTCTTCGATCGCCTCGTGCATGGCCTCGCGCACGACCTTGCTCTGGCTCATGCCGAGATAGTCGTTCGAGCACCACACCGTGACGTCGCGAACGTCGCCGCCGGTAAAATGCCGCGCCGTCGGATAGGCGCCGCAGCGCCGCTTCAAATCGGCAAAGACCCGATACCGGCCCTCAGCATGCAGCGAGTCGAGTTGCCGGCGAAAACGGGACTCGTAGTCCATGCGATCCTCGATCATCTCAACGCTGGAAGGCCTCTGCCCAGGCCGGAAGCCTCGAGAATGGGCTAACGCCCACCCCACGGCTTCGTTCAGCCGCCGATTACGGCGGCGCCCAAAAGTAGCATCAATCGCAAGACGGTCACAAGCGCTGCAAGCCCGTGCCGCCGCGACCGGAACAACTTGACGCAGCTTGCTTTTGCCGGCGCAACCGGGACCGAAAGACGCAAGGCGCCTTACGTCTTGGACGATTTCGGCCCCTTCTGCGAAGTAAGATGCTCGGCCACCGCCGCGGCAAGGCCCAGAATGGCCTTGGTCGGGATCCGCACGGCCATAACATCGAGGCGCTGGCGCTCCTCCTGGATGGAGGCGATTCGCAAATTCGGCGGATCTTGGCCGTCGCGCCTCAGGACTTCGCCGGTCACGCGGGAATCTTCGATATAGAAGGTAATCACCAGATGGTTGTCGACGATCTTGTGCAGGGTTCCGTCGGCGGGAATCTCCCGGTAGTCGGACGCCCTGATATGTTTGACGTGAATTTCCTCGGGGGACTGGTCGGCCATCGTTCCTCCGGGTGCCGCGTTCTCTTGCCTCTGCGTCTTTGCCTCTTTACCAGAGCGTACGCGCTTCCACCAGTTGCGGGCCAATTCGAGGACTTAAGACGGCTGGCTTGCACTTCCGCAGAGCCCCTGTCGCGTGTCGCGAGGAGAGAATCGGCGTGATTTTTCGTGAGCTCAAATTGAGCGCCAGTGCGGCTTATGAATCGGGCAGCGTGCGTCAGCGCCCCCTCTGCCGGGCTCATCCTGCAGCATTGGATCGCTCAGGCAAACGCAACGCGGGAGGAGCTGGCGGGAGTGGATCAATCGATTGAAAAATATCGATTTTTCAGTGCAGGCGATACGTCGTCGCGCACCCGGCCTAAGCCCCCGTTTCGTGGCGGAAATGTCACAAGAAGACCAAAAACGTCGAGGTTTCGGTTGATAGCAATTTACCTTCCAAATGGAACGCGTATAAGCAGAAACAGAACTCTCACTCGGGGGATTTCTGCCTGGACCATGGCGGGGGCTCGTCCGGAGGGTGCCGAGAGGCAAATTCGAAGCGAGAGTTTGGATTAGGCAATTTATCAGGGAAGGTGGAGATGGACATGTTTGGGGGACTGACAAAAACATCCAGCCGCATCGCCATCGCAGCCGCACTCGGTTTCGCTCTTGGCGGGTTCGCATTCTCGGCGACCCCCGCACGAGCGGCCGACCTCGGCGGTGATTGCTGCGCGGATCTTGAGGAGCGGGTGGCCGAGCTCGAAGCGACGACCGTCCGCAAGGGCAACAAGAAGGTGTCGGTGACGATCTCAGGTTGGGTGATCAAGTCGATGAACTTCTGGGACGATGGCAAGGAAGACCACTTCGTCGTTGGCGACAAGGACTATGACCTTGGCAGCCGTTTCGCCATCACTGGCAGCGCGACGATCTCTCCCGGTTGGTCGGCAGGTTACAACCTGACTATCAACACCTGGGCGACCACCTTCGGCACGGGCTCCAATCAGATCAACGATCTGGGCGCTCCCGCCGGTGCGGACGTCAATTTCGGCCCGATCGCCACGCTCTATTCTTACATCTACATCAAGAGCGACACGCTCGGTACCCTGAACTGGGGTCATCTGAGCCCGGCGTCGGACAACCCGGCGGTTCTTGCGGATATTTCCGGCACCGTCATCGAATCTAACGGTGTGTGGTTCGAAGGCCCCGGCTTCTTCCTGCGGCCCTCGGGCGGCGGAAAGAACGGCGGTCTCTCCGGCCTGACGTGGGGCAATTTCCTGACCTGTCAGGGCCTCGGGGCCGGGATCGGCGTGGATTGCTGGGGCGTTGCTCAGCCGGCGGTGCGTTACGACTCACCGACCTGGGGCGGCTTCCGCTTCGAGACGTCATACGGCAAGAACCAGCTGACCGGCGCCAACGGCACGCCCGATACCGATTTCTGGGATATCGCGGTGTTCTACACGGGTGACTGGAACAGCATCAAAGTGTCGGCCGCTGCGGCCTATACCTGGATCGAAACTGGCGTCGTCACTGGTGACGAAGTCAACCTTTACCAGGTCGGCGGTAGCGTCATGCACAAGCCGTCAGGTCTCGGCGTGTACGCCATGTACCAGCGCGAAGACTCCGACGGGTCGCAGACCAACAATTTCGGTCTGTCGGCTGTCGACCTCGATACGATCGGCGTGGGCGTTCCGCTGCTTCCGGCGATCAACATCAATGCCGGCGTGAACTTCACTGGCGGTGGGGCGTCTAACTCCTTTACCGCGAACAACCAGGACACCGACGCCTGGTACATCAAGCCGTTCATCCGCAAGGCATGGAGCCCGATCGGCGCCACGGTCCTGTACGGCGAGTACGGCCAGTATAATGACCAGTTCGACGCAGGCACCAACCTCTGCTCGCTCGTTTCGGGCAACAGCGGGGCTCTCGGTGGCTTCTGCGCCGCAACGCCTCTGACGCTTGGCCCAATCGGCCCATTCGGGAATTCCAACGTTACGCTGCAGATCAACGCGACGTCGTTCCCGGGCGACATCTACAAGGGCGCCTTCGTGACCGGCTCTGAAGCCGAGCGCGTTGGCCTCGGCGTGGTCCAGGAAATCGACTCGGCCGCCATGCATCTTTGGGCACGGTGGCAGCACCAGGAACTCGAGACGGATATCATCGGCTTCCAGGCGAAGAATCCGGTCTCCTGCGCTCTTGGGACTGTCGCGATTGGCGGGCAGCAAGTCCCCGGTCTCGGCGATTGCTCGGTCAGCTCCAAGCGGATCAAGCAGAACTGGGATGACTGGGATCTGTTCCAGGTCGGCGGTATCATCTTCTTCTAAACCGAACTCGAAAACCTAATCCAACGGAAGCCGCCCCCTTCGGGGCGGCTTCTTTTTTTGTGTCTATCCCCGTCAACGTCACTCTCGCACGGACTCGACTTTTCCCTCCCCGTCAGGGGAGGGTGGCTCAGGCCGAACCTTGTTCGGGCTGAGCCGCTTGGGCGGTCGCAGCAATGGTGCTGCGACACCCTTCGCTTGTCATGCCCGCGAAGGCGGGCATCCAGTAAGCTCAGGGGATTGCGATTGAAGGATAGAGGTCATCCCAATTGGGATTTTTTTTCTTCGATGAGGCGAATTTTCCAGGCGCGGTTCCATTTCTTCATCCGCTTCTCGCGCTGGATGGCAGCCCCGATCTCGCCGTATTGTTCGAAGTACACGAGGCGTGTGACACCGTATTTTGAGGTAAAGCCCTTCACGAGCTTCTCCCGGTGTTCATAGACGCGCCGGACGAGGTCGTTCGTAACGCCGACATAGAGCGTGCCGCCGATGCCGCTCGCCAGAATATAGACGTAGTAGACGCGTTCCCTCACTCGCCGAGTCTCGGGGTTACTGGATCGCCCGGTCAAGCCGGGCGATGACAAGGTTATTTGGCGGTATACAGTCCCCGCGTCATCCCCGCGGGTTCGCCCCACCCGCCGCGCCGACCGACTTCGCTACGCGAAGGTCGGGGCGCGTCTGC
>CAYMJW010000017.1:26728-29553 GCA_964390455.1 uncultured Methyloceanibacter sp.
CGCCCCACCCGCCGCGCCGACCGACTTCGCTACGCGAAGGTCGGGGCGCGTCTGCCCTCCCCTCGCGGGGAGGGAGCCACGAGGGTTGTGAAAGGCCGGGCGCGGCGTTATCTGTGGAGCGCAGACCAACATCTTGCAAATCGAGGGCCGCCTGCTGCCGCAAGCCCTCTGTCCTTAAGAAAGCCCATGCAAAAAGAAGCCGGAAAGGACGGGCCTTCCCATACGCCGGTCCTCACCGTGGACAACGTGTCCTATTGGTACGGGCCCAAACGCGCGCTCGACGACGTAAGCTTCAAAGTCTATCCCGGCAGGGTCACGGCGCTGCTCGGCCCCAACGGGGCGGGCAAGTCGACCCTGTTCGCGCTCATCACCAGGCTGTTCGACGCGCCTGAGGGCCGCATCGAGATTTGCGGCAAGTCGGCGGCCGAGCGGGGTGCGGCGGCGCTTGCGCCGCTCGGGGTCGTGTTCCAGCAGCCGACGCTCGATCTCGACCTCACGGTCAAGCAGAACTTGCGCTATTTCGCCGCCCTCAGGGGCTTGAAGCGCAGCGACGCCGACGCGCGGATGCTGGCGGCGCTGAAGGCTCTGGATATGGCGGAGCGGATCGGCGAGCGGGTCCGCGCGCTGAATGGCGGCCATCGCCGCCGCGTCGAGATCGCGCGCTCGCTTCTGCACAGCCCGAAGCTGCTGCTCCTCGATGAACCCACCATCGGGCTCGACGACCCGACGCGGCGCGCGATCGTGCGCCATGTGCACGAGTTGGCAAGACGCGACAACATCGGCGTGCTGTGGGCCACGCATCTGTTCGACGAGGTCGAGCCCGATGACGATTTGCTGGTGATCGATCGCGGCAGGATCGTCGCGCGCGGGACAGCCAAGAATGTCGTGGCCGAGACCGGCGCCAAGAATCTCGGCGGCGCCTTCAGGCTCTTGATCGGCGAAAAGGAAGAGGATTTCGCGGCATGAACGCGATGCATTACGGCCGCGCCTTCGTCGGCATCGTCTGGCGCGAGTTCTTGCGCTTTCTCCAGCAGCGCGAGCGGTTTTTCGCCGCGCTGGTCCGGCCTCTGATCTGGCTCATCATCTTTGCAGCCGGCTTCCGCGCCGCGCTCGGCATCTCGATCATTCCGCCTTACGAGACCTACATCACCTACGACGTGTACATCACGCCGGGCCTGCTGGCGATGATCCAGCTGTTTCAGGGCATGCAAAGCTCGCTGTCGATGGTCTATGACCGCGAGATGGGCTCAATGCGGGTTTTGCTAACCACGCCCTTGCCGCGCTGGTTCCTGCTGGTGTCGCGACTGTTCGCGGGCGTGATGGTGTCGCTGTTCCAGGTCTATACGTTTCTCCTGGTCGCCTATTTCTGCGGCGTCGAGTTGCCGCCGCTCGGCTATCTCGCGGCGCTGCCGGCGCTGATCCTGACAGGCATGATGTTCGGCTCGCTCGGCATGCTGCTCTCATCCACCATTAAGCAGCTCGAGAACTTCGCCGGGATCATGAACTTCGTGATTTTCCCGATGTTCTTCGCCTCGTCGGCGCTCTATCCCTTGTGGAAGATGCGGGAAGGGAGTCTGTGGCTCTACTACCTCTGCCTCTACAACCCCTTCACCTGGGCCGTGGAGTTGATCCGCTTCGCCTTCTATCTCCAGATCAACTGGCAGGCGCTCGGGATCGTCGGTGCCTGCACGCTTCTGTTCCTGGCGCTGTCGGTCTGGGCCTACGACCCGTCCTTCGGTATCCAGCAGCGCAAGGCGGGAGCCGCCGCCGCGGACTGACCAGCCCCCACGCGGCGTCCATTCCGGCGCAAGCCGGAATCCAGGGGGATCATGCGGCTCAGTATCGCTGGATACCGGCTTTCGCCGGTATGACGGAAAAACGGCTCAGCTCACGCGGTGAAATTGGCTGGGTAGCGGCGCAAAAGATCGGCGTGGATGGCGTTGATCGTCTTGGGGTCGCGCTCGGCCTGCGGCACAGCGATCGTCTCGACGGCGATGACATGGGTCGGGCGTGGCGCGAGCAAGACCAGCTGATCGGCAAGCTCGATCGCCTCGCGCGCATTGTGCGTGACGAGGATCGCGGTGGTGGGCCGCGCCTGCCACACTTCGAGCAGGAGATGCCGCAGCCGGTCGGCGGTCCGCTCGTCGAGCGACACGAACGGCTCGTCAAGCAGCAGCAGGTCGGGCTTGGTGGCAAAGGCGCGGGCGAGCGCCACGCGGCGCGCCAACCCGAGCGAAAGCTCCTGCGGGTAGCGCGGCAGCATGTCGGCGATGCCGACGGCGTGTGCGAGGCGATCGAGATCCTCCGCCGAGAAATCCGGCGCCGCGACCAGCTCGATATTCTGCTTGACCGTGCGCCACGGCAGAAGGCGCGGCTCCTGGAACATGAGCCCGATCCGCGCCTCGGGGTGAAGGCCGACCGTGCCGGTGAAGCGGTCGTCGAGGCCGGCGACGATTCGGAGCAGCGTGGTCTTGCCGCAGCCCGACGGGCCCATCAGCACCGTCATGCTTTCGGGCGCGACGTCGAGCACGAAATCGCGGATGGCGAGCAGCGTGGTGCCGTCGGCGCTGAAATGCGTCTTCTGCTCGATGCGGATTTCAAACCGGCTTGTTACGCCAGCGGGTCGAATGTCGTTCAATGGGTTGCACCAAGAGATATTCGATTGCCAGCATGACGGCGACGAAGGCGAGCGTATAGCCGAGGATCGCCGTCACGTTGAACAGTTGAAAATTGAGGTGAAGCTCGAAGCCGACGCCGTTCGGCCGCCCGAGCAGCTCGACGACGAGCACGATCTTCCAGATGAGCGAGAGGCCCGTGCGCGAGGC
>CAYMJW010000018.1:0-1759 GCA_964390455.1 uncultured Methyloceanibacter sp.
TCGTCGATGCCGCCTTTCCAGCGATGCTGAAAGATGCGGGCGTCCCGGCGTTCCTGCTCGGCCGCGGCGATCAGAAGGCCTTCGCCGCCGCACTCGCCGCCAAGGATGCGGACGCGGGCAGCTTCGCCGCCGCCATCGTTTAAGCCATAGCCAAATCTCGACCCCTCTCCCTTGAGGGAGAGGGCTTCCCGCCCGGCGCGCGCAGCGCGACGAATGGCGGGAAGGGTGAGGGGGGTTCTTTTCTTCGACGCCGCTTCGCGGCTTACCCCTCACCGCGAGCGCAAGAAGTGCGCTCGCGTGCTCTCCCCAAGGGGAGAGCGAAAAATGAATTCCAGCGTCTTGTGGTCTCCGCGCGAAGGGCGGGTTAGAACGGCACGGGTGAACCGCACGAGAGACGCATGGCCGAGAGCATCCTGTTCCTGACCGGACACCTGGCACGACGCCGGCTCGAAGCCGTGCTCGCGGCCATGACGGCAAGCTTCGACTGGGAGGTGCTCGACATCGGCGTCAAGGTCGCGGCGCTGATGACCGAGGAGATTATCACGCGGCGCCTGCCCAATCCCGTCGCCGCCGACAAGGTCATGCTGCCCGGCCGCTGCCGCGCCGATCTCGACCGCTTAGGCGAGCGCTTCGGCGTGCCCTTCCTGCGCGGACCGGACGAGCTCAAGGACATCCCGGTCTATTTCGGCCGCGCGCGGAAAGCCTCCGACATGAGCAAATATGACATCAAGATCTTCGCCGAGATCGTCGATGCGTCCGCGCTTTCCGTCGAGGCGATCCTCGCGCGCGCACGCGGCTACGCGGATGCGGGGGCGAACGTGATCGATCTCGGCTGCCTTCCCGATACGCCGTTTCCCCATCTCGAAGACGCGATCAAGGCGCTCAAGCACGCGGGCTTGAAGGTCAGCGTCGATTCCGCCGACACGGACGAGCTCAGGCGCGGCGGCAAGGCCGGCGCCGATTTTCTTCTGAGCCTCAACGAATCGACCCTCGCCATCGCCGATGAGGTCGCGTCCATCCCGGTGCTCATCCCGAAGGAGCATGGCGACATGGCTTCGCTCTATCGCGCCATGGACGCGCTCGACGCCAAGGGCCGGGCCTATCTCGTCGATCCCGTGCTCGACCCCATCAATTTCGGCTTCATGCCGTCTCTTGAGCGCTACGCCCAAGTGCGGCGCGAGCGTCCCGATGCCGAGATGCTGATGGGCACCGGCAACCTCACCGAGCTGACCGACGCCGATACGACCGGCATCACCGCGATTTTGCTCGGCATTGCCTCTGAGCTGCACATCAAGAACGTGCTCGTGGTGCAGGTGAGCCCGCACACGCGCCGCACGGTCGAGGAACATGATCTCGCTCGCCGCATCATGTATGCGAGCCGGGCCGAAGGCGATCTGCCGAAGGACTACGCCGACGGGCTTCTGACCGTGCACGCGCGGCGGCCCTTCCCGCAGACGCCTGACGAAATCGCCGCGGTCGCGCGCGAGGTGCGCGACAGGAACTTCCGCATCGAGATCGCCGAGGACGGCATCCACGTCTATAACCGCGACGGCCATCACGTGGCGCAAGACGCGTTGTCTCTGTTCCCCAAGCTCGGCGTGGATGTGGAGAAAGACGGCGCGCACGCCTTCTATCTCGGCACGGAACTGGCCAAGGCCGAAATCGCTTTCAGGCTTGCCAAGCGCTACGCGCAGGACGAGCCGCTCGATTGGGGTGTTGCCGCCGACGCGCCGGCCGAGGATAAGACGAGGCTCAAGGC
>CAYMJW010000018.1:1859-3519 GCA_964390455.1 uncultured Methyloceanibacter sp.
AAGGTTCATATCGCGCCGCTCGGTCTCATCGCCGAGGAGGGCGGATGGATCGTCGCGCCGTTCCGGCCCTCGACCACGCTCGATAATCTCACCGTCACGCCTTACGCGGTCGCCAATTTCACCGACGACGTTCTCATCTTTGCCGGCTGCCTGGTCGGCCGGCGCGATTGGCCGACGCGCCCCTCGACGCATGTTCCCGGCGCCGTGCTCGAAGGCGCGCTCGCCCATGCCGAGCTTGCTGTGGCCCATGTCGAGGAGGACGCGCAGCGGCCGCGCTTTCATTGCCGCGTCGTGCATGAGGCGAGCCACGGCCCGTTCAAGGGCTTCAACCGCGCGCAAGGCGCGGTGATCGAGGCCGCGATCCTCGCCAGCCGCTTGCATATGCTGCCGCGCGAGAAGATCGAGCGCGAGCTCGGCTATTTGCAGATCGCGGTGGAGAAGACCGCGGGCCCCCGCGAGCACGAAGCCTGGCGGATGCTCGTCGAGAAGATCGAGGACCACTACAAGCAGACACCGCCGGCCGACTCTAAGCCGTCATCCTGAGGTGCGAGCGCAAGCGAGCCTCGAAGGATGACGATTCTAGGTGCGTCCTTCGAGGGCCGCTTCGCGACCGCCTCAGGATGACGAATTCAGGTCCTCAAGGCGCTCCGCGGCTCGGGCAAGAACTCTCTATGTCGGCAGCTTCTCTTTTTTAACCTCCCCACGAGGGGGAGGTTTGAAGCCGTCGCGGCGGGACGTTCGTTGAAAAAGCGGATTTGCCGGCATGCCGCCTGACCCGCTACCATTTCGAGACCATTTGCTGCGGTGCTGCCATGAGGCGTGAGATGTTGATGAGGTCGCTTCCGCTCGACGTTGCCGCTTGCTGCCTGTTGCTTGTGCTTGGCGCGTCGCACGAAGCGGCCGCGGGCGATGACGGCAAGTCAATCCTCGCGACAAATTGCGGGCGATGTCACGCCATCGACGCGGCCGGGGCGAGCCCGCTTTCCCAAGCGCCACCCTTGCGCGAGGTCTATCTCAAATACCCGATCGACCAGCTTGAGGAGGGGTTCGCCGAGGGCATGGGCTCGCGCCATCGCGACATGCCGCAGATCCAGTTCTCGTCCGAGCAGGTCGCGGCAATTCTGAACTATCTCGGCGGCATCACCGGCGTCGACCCGGCGACGCGATCGCATACACCGATCCCCGGCGAAACACCGCCCTAGGGAACGGAATCTGGCCGAGCAAGCCCTCTTTCGTCATTCCGGCGAAAGCCGGAATCCAGAGCCGTTTGCGCGGAGCTTGGTGCTCCTGGACCCCGGCTTTCGCCGGGGTGACGTAGAAGCTGTGGAAGCGACTGCTAGCGCGGGCCGAGATAGGGGTCGTTGTAGCGCGCATCGACGCAGCGCTCGCCGTTCCAGAAGCGATACTGGCCACAGCTCGTCGGGCGAACCGGCACGATGGCGATGACGGGCGGGTTCAAACCGCCCTCCGCGAGGTTCGGATCGGCCTCGATAGCCTCCTTGGGAACGACGATAGGACCTTGGCGGCGCAACCACGGGCGGCGCACGTAGTACTGCGCGTTCGCGCTCGGGCTTGGCGTCGCGACGGGAGCCGCGAGGGCGGGCGAAGGGAAGGCTTCGGCGTCATGCGATGGGAGGCCAAGACAAAGGCCGCCGCCGGC
>CAYMJW010000018.1:3619-29052 GCA_964390455.1 uncultured Methyloceanibacter sp.
GCCTCGCGCTATTTCGGCGGGAAGAAGCAGGAGCCGGCGCCCGAGATGCCCAAGCTGCCGGAGGCCGCGCCGCAGTCCACCTCCGATCCGTCGCCGGGCAGCATCCTCGACGGGCTCGGCGGCCTCATCAAGCAGTTCCAGCAGAAGGGGCTCGGCGATGCGGTCGATTCCTGGGTCAGCACCGGCAAGAACAAGAGCGTCGCTCCCGACCAGGTTTCCGTGGCGCTCGGCGGCGATGTTGTCGACGAACTGTCCCGGCGCACGGGGCTCACGCGCGATCAAGTCGTGAACGAACTGTCCCGCATGCTGCCGAATGTGGTGGATAAGCTAACCCCCGACGGTCGACTTCCGACGCGTCAGGAGGTAATGCGGCTCATGTCCTAAGCGTATCGACGCTCAACCGAGTTCAGCCAAGAGGAGTCCTTCATGGGGATCATCGCCTGGATTGTGTTGGGTCTGATCGCGGGCTTCATCGCCAGCAAGATCTATCAGGGCACGGGCCAGGGCGTGCTGCTCGACATCGTGCTCGGCATCGTCGGCGCGGTCGTGGGCGGGTATTTGTTCTCGGCCCTCGGCGCGACGGGCGTGACCGGCTTCAACATCTGGAGCATGATCGTCGCCACGATCGGCGCCGTCATCGTGTTGTGGCTATACCACGCGCTCGCGACCCGCTAGGTCTCGGTTTGGAGGGTGGGCGCCCAATCCGGCGGTCACCCTCTACCACTCTCACCCTCCGCATCCTCACGCATCGAGAATGAGCTCATGCGCGGCGAGCAGCCCGACGGCGACGGCGGGCGCGCAAGTCGCCGCCATGTCGCGCGCTTGCGGCGCGCAATCAAACAGCTCGGCGAAATCGCAATAGCGGCGGCCTAGCCGCTCGGCGATGGCCCGCGCGACAAAACGCCCGCAGCCTGCGCCCACGACCGGAGCATCGGCGGCAAGCCCATCGCGTGTCACGAGCGCGCGCGCCGCCGCCTCGATCTCGGCGCGCTGGCGCTCGGCGAAATGGCGCGCGACATCGACATAGGCGAGCAGGTCCGCAGGCGTCGCGTCGCGGCCGAGCATGCGGGCGAGCCGGCTCGCGCTCGCTTGCGTGCTTTTCCCTGCCAGATCCGGCGTGGGGTAGGGATCGGCACTCGCGGAAAGCGCGCCCAAGAGGCGCCACACGTCGGCCATGGTCGCGAAGCGCTCGGCGGCCACGCCTTGCATGCGGCCCCTGAACGGCGCGGTCCGCGCCACAGCCATCACCGGCGTGCGCACGACCCCGGTATAGACAAGCTCGCCCTCGGCGAGCCGTTCGCCGTCGGAATAGCCGCGCGCGGCAACTGCGCCGTCTCTGATCGGAACGAGATCGGTTGTGGTCGTGCCGGCATCGATCAGCAAAGCGTCGGGCAGGAACCGCGCGACCAGGCTCGCGCTCGCATGCCAATTGGCCGAGGCGACATCGAGCATGTGCGCGACCGCGCTTGTGTCGGGGAGAAAACCCGCTCTCCCGCCATAGAAGATCGCCTCGCCATCGGTGACCTTCCGCATCATTTCGACGAGATAGGCGACGCCGCGCGCGCGATCGGGAAACACATCGGAGAGCTCGCCGGTCATGCTGACGGCATGCACGGCGCCTGTTGGACAAAGCGGAAAGGCCTCGGCGAGCGCCGCATCGAACTTGCCCGGCTCTTGCCTAAGCGGGCAGGGGATCAGTGTCGCCTCAAGGACGCGGCGTCCCTCGATGCGGGCAAGCTTGAAGTTTGCGCCGCCGAGATCCCAGCCGATGACCGAAATATTGCCCATAATCCCTCGCGACGATGTCTGACCCCTATGGGGCGCGGCTTGTCCGGTCAAGCCGAGCGATCGGCGAGGGTTCCTGGTATAGAGAGAAGGCGATGCGCGACACGAACCATTTCACGATCATTCCGACGCTCGACCTCAAGGACGGCCTCGCCGTTCATGCCATCGCGGGCGCGCGCGCCGATTACCTGCCGGTCGTGAGCCCGTTCGGCAAGGCCAACGATCCGGTGGCCATGGCCTCCGCCCTGCTCGCCGTCACCGGCTCGTCCGTTCTCTACATTGCCGATCTCGACGCGATCACGGGCAGCGGCTCGAATTTCGAGCTGGTGCGCGGGATCGGCTACGCCCTTCCCGACGTGACGGTCTGGGTCGATGCCGGTTTCTCGCATGTTGTCGATTGCGCTCTTTGGCTGCCGCTCGGCGCGACGCTTGTGATCGGCAGCGAGAGTCTCAAGGCCGCAGACGACTGGCGCGAGATCAAGGACGCATTCGACGGCACGGTTTTGTCGCTCGATACCGATGAGAGCGGACCGATAGGCCTCAGCCTCCTGTTCGACCAACCAACGCTATGGCCGGACCGCATCATCGCCATGAATCTCGGCCGGGTCGGCACCGGGCAGGGGCCCGACATCGGGGGGCTCGCATCCATCGTCGCGAAGGCCGAAGGCCGCGCGGTCTTCGCGGCGGGTGGGGTCAGGGACGCGCGCGACCTCGCCGCGATTGAAGCGGCCGGGGCCAAAGGCGCGCTCGTGGCGACCGCGCTGCACACAGGCGCGATCACGCAAAAAGAGATCGCCGCCCTCTTGCGAGAACGGCGATCTTAGCCTCAAGCGCCAAAGGCGCTTGTCCGTCAGAATCCCAGCTTTTGGAGCCACCGCCGAATCGGGCCCGGTTCAGCTGATTTCCCGGGTTGCCCCCGACCTGGGGGTTCTCCCTTTCAACCGGCCGCGAAGGGATGGTGCGCGGAGTCCTTCTTCGCAGTGACTTCGGACGCCTTCGGCTCGCCCTTCACGGCGCGGGCGATGGCTTCCTTGGTGGCGCGATAGTTGAAGTCCTGGATCTTCTTGTCGTCCTTGGCTTCCCAGTGAATGAACACGCCGACGCAGACATAGAGGTCGTCGGCCTCGTTGGCGGGGATCACACCTTCGGCGACGGAGTCGGCGACGGCCTTGGCGACGGCGTATTGCGCTGGGCCGAACATTTGCACGGCCTGGCGTGCGTCCTTGATCGTCACCTTGTTGTAAAGGATCGTCGCGGGCTTGCAGAGCAGGTTCGGCGCAATCACCGCAAGCAGGGTGGTGAAGCCGTCTTTGTTGTTGGTCAAGGCATTGCAGAACGCCGACTCGACGGCGCTGCCGCGCGGGCCGAGAAGCAAGTCGATATGAGCGACCTCGTTGCCGTCACCGACAAGCGACTCGCCGACACATACTCCACTGATCTTGGGCATGAACCCCCTCCTAACGGGCTGATAAAACTAATCGAATAAGCGGGCGCTGGCGGAATGCCCGCCGGCCGCAAGCCGGCGAAAGCCGTTTGGACCAAGCGCCTTGACCCGCAACCCCGGATAGGAGCGCGGCGGGCGTGAACATAAGCCGGGGGCGGAACCAGGGGCAAGTCGATTGTTGCCGGGAGCCCCCTTGATTTCCGGCCCTAATTCGGCCGTTCGAGCCTGGACGCGAACAGCGTCGCCACGGTGAGATCGGCCGAGGTGCCGGGGTTCAGCCCGCGCTCCTTCAGCGCCTGGTCGAACGCCATCAACGGCGCGATCATGGCGTCAGGGGCCTCGCTTTCGATGAAGCTGGCCTCGATCGGGGCCGCTTCCTCGCGCACGAGGGTTGCGGTTCGCGTGCCGTATTTGCGCTCGATCAGCGTGTCGGGGAGGTGGGTGAGAAACCCGAGATAGACGCGCGTCACGGCCCAAGGCCCATCGCCCCAGCGCTCGCGCCCGTGCTCCAGCCATTTGCGGCCGAGCGCGAAGATATCGGCGAAATCGTGAGTGTAGTTCCAGGCGATGCGGTCCCGCCCCTCGGCGGCCCGCATAGCCTCGAGCAAGGTGATTTCGGGCTCGGCGGCGACGTCGTGCTCAGGCGCTTCGCCGAGACCGCCGGGCTTCGTTTCGCGGATGGCGCGGTAGGCCTCGCCGGCGTCATCGACGGTGAGCGCGTTGAGGATAAGGCTCAGCCTTTGCGCGAGGTCGCCGCCGCGCGGATCGAGCGCCGCCGCGGCGAGGGGGGCCGCGAGTAGGATAATGCCGAGATTGGTGTTTTGCCCCACGGCGCGCCGTGTCGCCTCGGAGGCGAGGCGAATACGCGGGCCTACGCCAAGCCCTTTGCGGCCGATCAGGGGCGCCGCCGCTTCCGCGCTCGCCACGAAATCGGCGACCGTCATGCTGTGGCCGTCGCCGTAGCAGTGCACGTTCCCGGGCTTCAGCGCGTCGAGTTCGGCAAGGCAAGCCTCAAGGAAGGCCTGCGCGACCACGTCCGGGGTGAGCGGCGCGATCAAGCGCCCTCGCGGCCTTCGCGGGCCGCGGGCGCGAGCGCGGCGTCGAGGAAATCATCGACCAGCCGGTCGGAGAGACGCACGCGGCTCACGCGTTGAAGTCCGTTCCACGCCGGCATCGAATTGACCTCGAGCACCAGGAACCTACCGTCCCGCGCCTGGATGATATCGACGCCGGCATAGTCGGCGCCGACGCAAGAAGCCGCCCTCACGGCGAGATCGGCAAGCTCCTGGCTCGCGATCGCGGCCTCGGCGCGCGCGCCCTGCTTGATATTGGTGATCCAGCTCGATCCGTGCCTGATCATGGCGGCGATGACGCGACCCCGGCAGACCAGCAGGCGCCAGTCCTGGTGGTGCCGCTGCGCCGGCGGTATGAACTCCTGGAGATAATAGACCCCATTGACCTCCTCGGGCGAGGCGAGATCGGCAGCTGCGGAAATCAGGCGCAAGCCCTTGCCTTGGGCGCCGAACAGCGGCTTCTGCACCAATTTATGGCCCTCGGCGAGGACGCTCGCGGTGATCGCCTCGGCCTCGTCGCGATTGACCCGGGCGAACGTGCGAGGCGTGGGAAGGCCCGCGCGCTGAAGAAGGAAGGTCGTGGTCGACTTGTCGACGCAGCGTTCGATGGCGCGCGCATCGTTCCACACCGTGACTCCGAGCTCGCGCAAGCCGTGAAGCACGCCGAGATAGAGCGTGACCGCCTCGAAGCTGCCGCCGGGAACGAAGCGGACGAACGCGCCTTCGGGCAGCCGGTCGCCGAGACCCGGGATGTGAAGCCCTGTCGCCGTCTCGGTCGAAAAGCCGCAGGCGTTGAGCGGCGCGATCAGCGGCGTGATGCCGTGCCGCTTGAAGGCGCGCGCGAGGCTCCGGCCATGCCAGTCGCGGCCATCGCCGAACATGACGATGGCGGCGTCGGTGGCGCGCGTTGTGCCCATGGTGTTAGGCGAAGGAGCGCGACAGGACGGCGGTGTCGATGCGCCCGGCCTCGAAACTCTCGCCGGTCTTGAGCGAGGTCACCGTCACCATCGCCGGGCTGAACAGCATGCGGTCGATCGCGTAGAAATCGCCTTTCACCGCCGCGAAGATGTCGGCGAAGGGCCTGCCGTAATCCTTCGACTTCAGGCTCGGCAAATTCTCGGCAAGCGCCTTTGCCTCTTTGGCACCGCTCGACACGAAGAGTTGCGCCCGGCCGCCATAGATGATGGCGTCGTTGGTGCGTCCCATGGCGGCGATGAAGTCCGGCGCAGGCGGCGGCAATGGCGCGGTGGCGATGCCGTCGACGATGTCGTCGAGTGGAAAGTGCAGCTCGTGCGCCTTATGCAGCGCCACCTCGAGGCAGCGCGCCGCGATCTGCACCGTGCCGGCAAGGCTCGAGGTCGGCGCATAGACGAAGGTGAGACGGTTGGGCTTGAGCTTGCAGGCTTCGGCCACCTTCTCGACCAGCGCCGGCGGCGGCGGGCGATCGGCTTCGAGCACGAGGACGGCGCTTGCGGCCGTGTCGCGATAGCCGAGCTCGTCGAACAGTTTCTCGGACGAACCGATCGCGCGCGCCGGCCCCGACCCGAGCACGCTGTATTTCTTGCCCTTGCTATCCTCGGCCGAGAGGCTCCATCCGGCATATTGCGAGCCGAGGCAGGCGAGCACCGGCTGCGCCGTATGCACCGTCACCACGAACGGCCAGGAACTGTCGGTATCCGTCGCGGCGAGAGACACGCTGCCGAGGCCGCCGAGGCAAATTTCGGCGATCCGCCGCCCGGCCTCAAGGCCGCCTACGGCACTGACGCCGCAATCGATCCGGCATTCGCCGAGCGTCCCCTCGCTGACATCGACGCGCAGCGCGTCGGCGTCAGCGATAAGCGCCTTGACGAGCGGCTCCGCCTTCGCGTTGACGCTCGGCCAGGCTCCCGCCGCGTTTCGCACCGCGCCTCGTTTTTCCGTGTCGTTCACCCGCGTTTCCCCTGCCAATATCTTGAAACAACTGTAAGATTTTGCGCCTTCGCGCCTCGACCAAACGCCTGGCTCGAGCCGCCGTCCCGGCGCGGGCCGACACAGTGCATATCGGACGGTTCTTGTCGATCCATTCCGATGGCTTCGGCCGGTCCGAGACCCAGGCCGGCCACACAATAGCAGCGGGGGCTTGCCCGCGCCGCTCGGCATAGACGATCGCGGAGGCCATCGCATCCCGGAACTTGAGCGCCCGTGACGGCAATCGACTATCGCGCACCGCTTCCAAATGCAGACGAAGCAGCGGTGTCGCCGCGCGATCAAAAATGTCGAGCGTCGCACCGGGGCGCGGGTTGATCTCGAGGAGGAGGGGCTCGCCCTCGCGCACGAGAAAATCGGCGGAAGCGATCCCCTTGATCGCATAGGCGCGCGCGAGCTTCCCGACCGCCGCCGTCATCTGCCGGGCCAGAGAGGCAGTGATGTTTGCGGGGCACACCGCCCCGCCATAGCGCCAGGGTCTTGAGGGCAGGGGCGACGTCCACTGCTCGCTGAAGCCGAGCACGCGGGCATCGGTTCCATTTGCAATGAACAGCGCCGATACGGCACGCCCCACGATGCGCTCCTGATAGTAGAGATCGGTGGCATCCTTCGCGAGACGGCGCGGCACGACATGGCTTCCGCCGGCGCCGCCGCGCTTCTTCGCGAGCCAAGTCTTGGCAAGCCAAGCGCCGCCGCGCGCGGGAGGCTTGGCTGACGTCATCGGATGCGCGATGCCGAGGCGGTCGAGCGTTGCGAAGAAATGCTCGGGTGCCTTGAGGCGCGCGACAGTTGCGGCGCCGGTCCCGAGCAGAGACCAGCGCCGCGCGATCAGGCTCAACAGGCCAGTGCGATCTTCGAAGCCCGAGCCATAGACGAGACCGAGAACGGGGGTGGGAGCACGCGCCGCGAGCGCTTGAAGCGCGGGGTAAAGGCTCTGCCAGCGAAATCCGCGCCCGATGCCGGACAATTTACGGCAAGCGTGCGCCGCCTCTTGCGTATCGGTGTCGGCGAAGAAATCGGCGACGAGCGGCACGAACCCGGCGCGGCGCGCGGCCTCGGCCAGCGCCCGTCCCGACACGCTCGCGATCAGCAGCGAGCCGCCCTCACGCGGCGAGTTTCTGGGCAAGAGCGTAAGCGTCCCGGAAGTCGAGATAGAGCGGCTTGTCCGCTTCGATCATCTGTTTGAACAGGCCGGCTTCGGTCTTGTACTTGATGTTGCCGACCGCGAGCGCGCCGATGCCGACGGCCTTCGTTCCCGCGATCGGCTTGGCGTTGTCGTTCACCCCCACGCCCTCGACGCCTGACGGCGGCACCGCATTCACGTCGGTTGCGACGAGGAGGTCCTTGGCTTCTTTCAATTGCTCCAGCGTGAGCAGCCTGCGCCCCGCCGGCCCCGCCGAGAAGATGATCTCGGCATCGCGCGCCAGGGCCGCTTTCTGCTCCTCGGTGCTGCCGTCGGCATAGCCGATTTCGACGCCAAAGCGCCCTCGCGCCTCGTCAGCGAGCCGGCGCACGCGTTCAGGCCCGTCATAACCGATCAGCGTCGAAGACGCGCCGTCCATGGCGGCGATCACGGCGGATGCGAAGGCGACAACGCCGGTTCCGCCGAACACCGCCACGCGCTTGCCCTTGAGCGCCGTCTTGAACTTGTCGTTGAGCGCTTCCTTGGCGCAGGCGACCATGGCAGCGGCCGTCGTGAACGAACCCGCCGGGTCGGCAAACACGGAAATCTCGAACGGCGGCACCATGGCCTTCTTGGCCCGGTCCATCATGTCGAGCGCTTCCATCGCGCGCTTGCCGCCGATGAACATGCCGGTGCGCTTCACCCCTTCGGGGCCGCGCGAGAAGATCGCATCTTGCACCAGCCCCGCCACGTCCTCGACGGTGACGTTGGTATAGGGAACGGCGACATCGAAACCTGCGTCGAGCGCCATGTTCACGTCGAATGGGCTCATATGCTTGAGCGGCGTGATCATGTGCAGAATGCGGGGGTGCGCCATCGTCGTTTCGTCTCCATGCTGATGCTTCAAGCCCGCTGGCTTGATCCAAGAGGGGTCAGGTCGCGGGCCTTGGCGGCACGCTTTATCACAATCGGCGAGACGGCAAAGGCCCTTGATTGCGCCGAATTCACGATCGCCGCGCGTCCAGGCGAACGCCGCCCCAATGCTTTGTCAGACCCAGGCCGGACCCGTCAGCCAAGCGACGAGGACCCACCTTTCGCCCCACCAAGGGGCGGTGGCGCGATGTTGCACATAGGTTGGAAACCACGTGCCTGCGCCCTGGAGCGGCGCAAGGGCCCGGCCGCTATGGGGCCCTCTCACTTGGAGTCCGCCGCGCCAATAGGATTGGGGAGACGAAAGATTGACGATGCAAGTGAGCTTGCGAGACGAGCCCCCGTATTCGTCGAAGTGCCACCGGAAGAATTGCATCGGCCTGTAGCGCAGAACTTGCAAGTCCTCGATCCCGGTGATGGCAAACCTCCAGAACTCGGCATTGACGGCCTCGCTCCGCTTCCAGAGGTGATCGGCAAGCCACTCCCTCTCAGGGGTGCGCGGAAGCTTTACGGCATCCGATGTCCGGTGCCGGCTCCGTTTTCGACCGCCGCCCCGCTTGACGACATCGGCAGGACGCAAGCCGAGCGCCAGAGCATCCTTCTTGACAGCCTCACACTGTTCGACAGTGAGTACGCCGGCGATCGACTTGGCCAAGATCGCCTGCTGCTGCCAGGATGACACGCCGCCGTGCTCTTGCTTCTGGTTCATACGTGTCCTCAGGCCATCTAAACGGACTCGATTCTTGCGCCTGCGTTGCGGCCCTGCGCGAGCGCGAAGCTTAGCCCTGGATGTTTGAAGCGTGCGCTCAGCCGGCCAAGTACATCCTGGCCCTCCACGTGTGAGGCGGCAAAGGCGAAGCCTGTCGGCCCCCACGAGCTCTGGCCAAGCCCGACGACCCCTTCGTTGCGGAGCGAGGCCAGCACCTCGGCGACGCGCGGGCTCGCATAGGCGCCCCCTTGGCACGGCGCAAAATAGGCTCCCATGCAGGCTTGAAGATCGCCGACATGCCGGCAGAAGGTTGCGAAATCGCCCGCCGCAAGCGCCGGCAGCGCGCCTTGGGTAATCGCCCGCGACAGCGCTTCGATCTCGCGGGCGGGAAAATCGGGCAGCGTCTCGAATGCCAAGGTTTCGCTCGCGCCCGCGAGCCCCTTTGTCGCCGCATCGAAGATCAAGAGCACGCGCCAGGCGTCGGGGAAGGGAACCCGGGCCAGGAGCTTCGGCAGCCTTCTATCGTGCGGCCCCGCATCGAGCACGGCGCCCCCTTCGGCAAAAGTCGCGATGCCGATGCCCGATCGCGCCCCGCGCCCGAGCCGTGCCGCGATCTCGCGCGGCGCGAGGGGAAGTCCTTCCAACGCAGCGAAGGCGGAGCCGACGGCAAGGGCAAGCTGCGTGCCGGAGCCGAGCCCGGCATGCGGCGGGATCGTCTCCTCAACGTGGAGAGCGTAGGTCGCTTCGATGCCGCAGCTCGCGGCGATCTCGTTGAGATAGCGCCCGGCACGCTCGCCTTCGGGCCCGCTTACCCTGAAGCGCTCCGCGCGGCGGAGCGCGAGGCGTGTCCGCGGCAAATCGAGCGAGAGCCCAAACGAGCCGAACGGCCTGGCGCTCCGTCCGCTCGGGTCGATAAAGCCGAAATGCAGCCGCGCCGTCGCCGTCACCGTCGCTTCACGCGACAGGCTGCGCGCGGCCCTTACGTTTCTCGACTTGGGGGGAAAGGGCTCCATTGATCGGCCCGAATCCTCTCGCTATGCTTTGGCTGAAAGGGAAGGCGAACACTCTTTCAAAAGAGAGGCACGATGGCAACGGCCGAGCGGACCTATAGCGATGCCGAGGTCGAGGAGCGGCTTAAGAAGGAGCTGCCCCATTGGTACCTCGAGGGCGGCTGGATCAGGCGCCGTTATCGCACCAATAGCTGGAAGGGCACGCTCATGGTCATCAACGCCGTGGGCCATCTGTCGGAGGCCGCCTGGCACCACCCGGACATCACCGCGTCCTATGCCTGGGTCGAGGTGAGGCTCATGAACCACGCGGCCAAGGGCATCACCGACAAGGACTTCGAGCTCGCCAAGAAGATCGAGGATGTCGTCCACTGGCAGCCCGGCAAGGAAGGGGGCGCGCTGGAAGGAACGCCTGCCGAGGACATGCGCTTCTCTTATATCAAGTACGACAAGCCCAAAGCCTGACATCCGCCCGCAGATCGCTGGTTTAACCGGCCGCGCTTGCGCCCCTCCGGCCACCTGTTTAATGGTGCGCGCCTGAATTCCCGAGGAGGGGGCTTCCCCCGCGATGTCTCATTTCAAGCTCAAGGGCGTTGCCATCGTCGAGACCTTCGCCGAGGCCTTCCCCATGGTCGGCACGCGCATCGTCATCACCGCGCCTACCCTCGAATGGGCCCTGATCGCCGCGCGCACCATGACCGGCTTTGCCACCTCGGTGATCGCGTGCGGGGCTGAAGCCGGCATCGAGCGGACGCTTTCGCCCGATGAGACGCTTGACGGCCGGCCCGGCGTCGCCGTGCTGCTCTTCACCATGGACACTGACAAGCTCCAGCGCCAGCTCCGCAACCGGGTCGGCCAATGCGTGCTGACAAGCCCGGGCTCGGCCTGCTTCTCCGGGCTCGACGGCGAGAAGAAGCTGAAGCTCGGCGCCTCGCTGCGCTTCTTCGGCGACGGCTGGCAGGTGTCGAAGATGATGGGTGGCCGGCGGTTCTGGCGCATCCCGGTCATGGACGGCGAATTTCTGTGCGAGGCGACCACCGGCCTCACCAAGAAGGCGGTCGGCGGGGGCAATCTGCTTGTACTCGGCAAGTCGCATGCCGCGGTGCTTGCGGCTTGCGAGCGCGCGGTCAAGGCCATCGCCGAGATTGAGGGCGTCATCACGCCGTTCCCCGGCGGGATCGTGCGCTCCGGCTCCAAGGTCGGCTCCAAATACAAGGGCCAGATCGCCTCGACCAACGACGCTTACTGCCCGTCGCTGAAAGCCGCGGTCAACACCGAGCTTCCGCTCGAGGTCGAAGCGGTGATGGAGATTGTCATCGACGGCCTGACCAAGGAATCCGTTGCCAAAGCCATGCGCGCGGGCGTCCATGCCATCGCCGAGGGCGGCGCGGACGAGGGCGTCACCCATATCACCGCCGGCAATTATGGCGGCAATCTCGGTCCGCATCATTTCCATCTCAAGGAGATCGTGGCGTGAGCGCTCTGACCTTCGAGCTTAAGCGCACGCCCGATCAGAGGCTCGATCTTGCCCCGCTCACCCCGGAGCGGCTCGACGGGCTCAAGGCCAAGGACATCGAAGCGCTTGCAATCGGCACGACGCGCGTGAAGCTCACCGTCGGCGATGCGTTCAAGGTCAAGGGCAAGGACGCGGCCGAGATCAGATTTGCCGGCACGGACGGGCGCTGCGACAAGATCGGCGCCGGCATGACGAAAGGCGCGGTCGTCGTCGACGGCGACGCGGGCGCCTATCTCGGCGCCGGCATGAAGAAGGGCAAGATCGAAATCAGCGGCAATGCCGGCGTTTTGGCCGGTGCCAGCATGGCGGGCGGCAGCATCGCCATCGCGGGCGATGCGGGCGAGCGCGCCGGCGGCATCCTTGTCGGCGAAACACTCGGCATGCGGGGCGGCGTGCTCACCATCGGCGGCAATGCGGGACCGCTGGTTGGCGAGCGCATGCGGCGCGGGTTCGTGATCGTAAGCGGCGACGCCGGCGACTATGCCGGCGGCCGCATGGTCGCCGGAACCATCCTGCTCAAGCGGCGCGTCGGCGCCAATGCCGGGTTTGGCCTCAGGCGCGGCAGCCTGATCTTCGTCGAGGAGCCGAAAAACGTGTTGCCGACCTTCGGCGATTGCGGCGTGCTCGAGTTCGACTATCTCAGGCTTCTGGAGCATTGGCTCCGCGAGAACGGCAAGGCGATCAATCTTGGCGGGCGCGCGCGGCGGCTCATGGGCGACATGTCGGTGCTCGGCAAGGGCGAGATGCTGATCCTTGCGTGAGCCGGGCGCGAACCCATATGGGCTATGTTCCTGCGATGCGGGTCTTGCATGATTGGCTTGCACAATGACCGCTTCCGCTTACGTTCTTCTCGATGACAGCCTGACGCCGGGCGGCCGCAGCCTGCTCTATACGGAAGCGGAGCGGCTCGTTGCGGCTTACACCCCGGACGAGGTCGAAGGCGCGCTCGATGAGGTCGAGGCGGGGCTCGCGCGCGGCCTCCACGCCGCAGGCTTCTTCGCCTATGAGCTTGGCTATTGCCTCGAGCCGAGGCTCGAGCACCTCGTTCCGAGCGACCGTCGCGTTCCTCTGTTCTGGCTTGGGCTGTTCCGCGCACCCCGGCCGCTTGACGATTCCGGCACCCGCGCCTGGCTTGAGGCGCAAAACGGCGGCAAGGCAACGATCTCCGGCCTCGATCTCACCTGGACGCGCGAGGACTATGACGATGCCTTCGCCAAGGTGCAGGACTACATCGCCGCGGGCGACGTCTATCAGATCAATCTCACGCTGAAATATCAGTTCGCCTTTGCCGGCGATCCGGTCGCGCTCTATGCGGCGCTGAGGCGGAAGCAGCGCGTGGCTTACGGTGCGCTCATCCGTACCGGAGAGCTCGACGTGCTCTCGCTCTCACCCGAGCTGTTCTTCCGCCGCGAGGGCAAGCACATGTTCGCGCGGCCGATGAAGGGCACGGCGCCACGGGGACGGACGCCACGCGAAGACAACCGCGTCAAGACCTGGCTCGCCGTTGACGAGAAGCAGCGGGCCGAGAATCTCATGATCGTCGATCTGCTCCGCAACGATCTTGGCCGCGTGGCGAAGATCGGCTCGGTCGAGGTGACGGACCTGTTTACGGTCGAGACCTACCGCTCGGTGCATCAGATGACCTCGGGCATCACCGCCGAGCTCAGATCCGACATGGGGCTCAAGGACATGCTCCGCGCGCTGTTCCCGTGCGGCTCCGTCACCGGCGCGCCCAAGGTCCGCGCCATGGAGATCATCGGCGAGCTCGAGGGCGAGCCGCGCGGCATCTATACCGGCGCCATTGGCCACATCGCGCCCTCGGGCGATGCCCAGTTCAACGTCGCGATCCGCACCGTGGTGCTCGCGGGCGCGGGCGGAGAGATGGGCATCGGCAGCGGCATCGTCGCCGATTCGAAGGCCGATTCCGAATTCGACGAGTGTCTGCTGAAGGCGCATTTCCTCACCAAGCTCGACCCGCCGTTCGAGCTGATCGAGACGCTGCGCTTCGAGCGCGCGCGCGGCTTTCACCTGCTCGAACGGCATCTCGCCCGGCTGCAAGCCTCGGCGACGCATTTCGGCTATCCGTTCTCGCGCGAGGCGGTGCTTGCCGCGCTCGAGGCGGAAGCCGCGCGCGTGGAAGCGCCGGTCGCGCTGGTGCGGCTCCTGCTCGCCGAGGATGGCGCCATCACCGTGACGTCGAGCGCGATCACGCTGCCGACCAAGGATACAGTTTGGCGTTTCGCAATCTCCGACCGTCGCCTCGACGAGAAGGACCCGTTCTTCTATCACAAGACCACGCGGCGGCAGTTCTACGAGCAGGAGATGGAGCGGCAGAAGGGACTCACCGGGTGCGACGAGGTGGTCTTCCTCAACAGCAAGGGCGAGCTCACCGAAGGCACGCGCACCAATCTCTTCGTCGAGCTCGACGGGCGCCTGTTCACGCCCGCGCTCGCTTGCGGGCTGCTTGCCGGCACGTTGCGGGAGGAGCTTCTCGATCTGCCGCGGGCGGCGGCGAGCGAAGCGATCCTCACCCCGCAAGATCTGCTTGCCGCCGAGCGCATCTATCTCGGCAATTCGGTGCGCGGGCTCGTTCGCGCCGAGCTGATCGGCGCGGGCGCGGAGGAGGGGCGCCCGCCCGCCCGCGCCGCCGCGGGGTCTTAAGGGTCGCGCTAAGCGAAAAGCCTCATGGCCGGGCTCGGCCATGAGGGTCGTCTCCTTGCATTCACGTTGGCTACTGGAGCGTAGCGAGCGCGGCCTGGATGCGCCGGCCCTGCCTGTCGGTGATCAGGCTCGACAGCACCTTGCCGAACTGCGGATGCTGAGCACCCGAGTGGATATATTGCCAGCGGTAGGCCTTGAGGAACGCGGCCTCGATCGCCCGCAGCTCGGCATCGCCGACCGCGCGACCGCAAGTCGCCGCGAAATAGCCCGCGTCGGCCTTGGCCTGCGTTTGCAGGATGCCGTCCACCGCGGCGACCAGCTCGATGAACTCGTCGACCGCCCGGTCGCGCCCTTCCGCCGTCAGCCCGGCGTCGTGGCGCACCCACTCAAGCTCGTCGAGGATCGCGTGCTGGCTCTCCTCCTTCCAGTGATAGAGGAACACGTCCTTAAAAAGCTCGGAGAGTTCGCTGTCCGGATCGATACTCTGGCGGTAGTGGAGCTGGGTGAACAACTCGATGTCCAGCGTCAGCGCCAGCACCGCCCAGGTGCTTTTGCCAAGCACGGCGCGGGCGACGCCGTTGGGGTCGATGTCGAAGCGATAACCCTCGGGCAGAACGTCGCCGATCATTGCGTCGATGCGGCGGAACAGCGCCTGGTGCTTCAGTTCCTCGTCGCTGAACCGAACCAGCGCCTCGAGCGCGACTTGGTCGCCGAACCAGTGATCGTGACTTAGTTCCAACACCTTGGCATTGATGAAGCGTTCGACCAACCCAAAGATGTTGGCGTATGTTCGCCCCTGGATCTGGCTGACGAACCGCTTTTCGCTAACCGACAGGGTCGTGAACGCGTCGGCTAGCGAAAGCCCATCGGGAAGGAATTTGTTGGCCGTATCGAAACTGCGCCCCCGGATCACGTCCTCTTCGACCTCCCATCGCACCCGCTTGGACGCCTCAATGGCGCGCGCGTACCGTTCGGCGGGGGAAATTCTCTCGATCATATTCATTGTCCATCTCCTTGTCGGAATCATGCGCCGACGGGAAGACCCTGTCGGTTGATGCGCCATGTAGGTCCGCGCGCGATCGAGGGCCATGACCGGCGCGCCGGGAGATATGACCGAGACGCCGGATCCCTGATAGAACGAGGAATGGACGCCTTATCCGATGTCTTGAGAGTGGCGCATTTGACCGGCGGCGTGTTCCTGCACGCCGATTTCTTCGCCCCTTGGTGCATCGCCGCGGGTTTTTCGCGCGAGCACTGCGGACCTTCTCTCGGGCCGGCATCCCACTTGATCATTTATCACTACGTCATCGAAGGGGAACTTCGCGTCCGCGTCGAAGGTGCGGACGAAGGGGACGTTGTCCTTGGCGGTGGCCAGGTTGTGATTCTGCCGCGCAACGATCCGCATCTGATGGGCAGCGACTTGAGCCTGCCTCCGGTGCCAGGCCGCGACGTCGTCCAACCACCCGAGGGCGGCGGGCTGTACTCGATTCACCATGGGGGCGCCGGCAAACGCACAAAGATGATTTGCGGATTTCTCGGTTACGACAGCGCCAAGGGCAATCCGGTGATCTCCACTTTGCCGCCCGTGCTGAAGCTTAATGTCGAGCAAGGCGGCGCCGCGGAATGGATCCGCTCGACATTCCAATATGCCGCAGAAGAGGTCGCGGCCGGTCGTCCCGGGTCGGAGACGGTGTTGGCCAAGCTCTCCGAGTTGCTGTTTGTGGAGGCGGTGCGGCGTTACGCGGAGGCATTGCCAGATGGCCACGCGGGGTGGCTGGCAGGCTTGCGCGAACCACGTGTTGCGCGCGCATTGGCCCTGCTGCACGGCGACATTGCCCGGCGTTGGACCGTCGATGACCTTGGCCGCGAGGTTGGGCTGTCGCGCTCGGCGCTGGCCGACCGTTTCAACCAACTGATTGGCGTGCCCCCGATGCACTACCTCGTCAGTTGGCGCATGCAAGTCGCGACTCAAAAGCTCCGAAACACCAATGCGTCCATTGCACAAGTCGCGGACCTCGTCGGCTACGACTCCGAAGCGGCGTTTTCTCGCGCTTTTAAAAAGGCGATCGGTGTGGCGCCGGCCACGTGGCGACGTTCGAACAGCTAGCAACAATCAAACGCGACTGGTTTGGGCTCTGGAACAGAAAAACCTCATGGCCGAGCCCGGCCATGAGGCTTTGACGATGGCTCAATTGGTCCGCCCCGGCATGCAAGGCCGGGCGTGTCGCGGATTAGCTCCGGTCGTGGCGTTCGTTGCTCGCGACCGGGGTTGCGCCATTGGGATCAGTGTCCGTGTGGAGACGGCCGGCGGCCTTGCCGAACGAGGCTCTGAGCTCGACCCAGGCCCGCGCCAATCCCTCGCCGACATCCTTGGCGCCCTGGCGCAGCGGCTCGGAACGCTCCCATACCTGGCGTGCGGCCTCGGATGAGCGCTGGCGCATATCGGCGAACGCGTTCTCGGCCTCGTGCTTAGCCCTTTGCCGCACCTGCTCGAGCTCGACCTCGCGCTCCCTGCGGAAACGCTCGGCGCGGGTCCTAACGTCTTCGAAGCTTGCCTCGAGACTCCGCACAAAATGACTCCCGAGCGCGGCGGTGTGCGTTTGCAGTTCAGCGAGCTGGCGGCCGAGACTATCGAGATCGCGCTCGAACTCCGACCATTGCTTGTCCGCTTCGCTCTTCGCCGATTGCGTTTCGAAATCCGAACGGTGCTCGTTTTCCATTTTCTCGCCTCACTCCGTTGAACAGGGGTCTAACAGGAAATTCGGGGGCAACGATCTTGCGCGTCCAGCCCGGGCCGAGTGCCGGAAGTCCCGCTTTCCGCTCACGAAACGGCCGGCTTGAAGCAGCCATTGGACAACGACTTAATTTGGTCCCGCAACCGTCCGCGATCAAGGGGTGAGTTGAAGGGAAGAGCAGCCCGCGCGAGTCCCGCGGCCGTCGCTTCAGGCCGTCTTGCTGAGGCCTTCGCCTTCCGCACCATCGTCCGGATCGAGACCGAGCATGGTGGCGATCCGGGTTCGCGCGCGATTGACCCGGCTCTTGATCGTGCCCACCGCGCAGCCGGAAATCTCCGCCGCCTCCTCGTAGGAAAATCCCGCCGCGCCGACGAGGATCAGGGCTTCGCGCTGGTCGTCGGGAAGCTGCGTCAGTGCCGCGCGAAAATCCTGCATGTCCATATGGCCGTGCTGTTCGGGATTTGTCGAAAGCCGTGCCGCATAGACTCCGTCGGCGTCCTCGACCTCGCGCCGCCGCTTGCGCCGCTCGGAGAAATAGGTGTTGCGCAGGATGGTGAACAGCCAGGCCTTGAGGTTCGTCCCTTCCTTGAACGACTCGAGGTGATTCCAGGCCTTGAACAGCGTTTCCTGCACGAGATCGTCGGCGCGCTCCTTGTCGCCGCACAGCGACACGGCGAAGGCGCGCAAACTGCCGATCTCTGCCACGAGCTGTTCTCGCAGGCTGGTAGAGACTTTCCGCCGCAATTACTTGTCCCCGCTTCGCTCAAGATCGTTAAGCAAGCGCAGGAGATGCTCCGGTATGGGTTCGCGCGCGACTTCGTCGAAGACCGCACGGACGTGACGGCCGATATGGGCCTGGAGGGCAGGGGACAGACCGCCGGCTTCCGCCGCTTCGGGGCCGCCCGCGATTTCGCGTGCGCCTTGGTCCATCTTGTCGCCTACGCCCGGCATTTTTTGCCGCCGATCCTTACTTTTCGTGTCGCGGTTCACAACCGTTCCCAAGAGGCCCGTTTCGGTAAAATCAAGGATACCGGATTCTCCGAGCTCAAGTGTGCAAAAACGCCCAAACCATTCAATTGGTTCCATCTTCTGGAACCGAAATTCGGCCGGGCGCGTTTGACTTAGGCTTTGCTGCGGTTTTGAGTTGCCACCCCCGGCCCGGTTCGTGAGTAATGGGGATCGAACCCGGGTTCATCACAAGGTCATCGCCGGATGCCGACGTCGAAATCGATCGCGCCTCACCTTCCGTATCTGCGCCGCTTCGCCCGCGCCCTTGCCGGCACTCAGGCCGCGGGCGATGCGTATGTGGCGGCGACGCTCGAAGTGCTGATCGAGGATCCGGCGATGTTCGACAAAGCGCTCGATCCGCGCGTTGCGCTCTATCGCACCTTTGTCGGTCTGTGGAACTCGGTCGACGTCAACCTCAAGCCTGAGAGCGCGGCAAGCGCAGCCACGCCGGTCGATCGCAAGCTCGAATCCATCACGCCTCTGCCGCGGCAGGCGTTTCTGCTCTCGGCGGTGGAAGGCTTCTCCCCGGCGGAAGCGGCGCAAATCCTGAGCCTCGATGCCGCCAAGGTCGATGAGTTGATTAAGCTCGCAGGCCGCGAGATTGCGGCGCAGGTCGCGACCGACGTTCTCATCATCGAAGATGAACCGATGATCGCCATGGACCTTGAAAGCATCGTCGAGGGGCTCGGGCACCGTGTCATCGGCACGGCCCGCACCCATGCCGAAGCGGTCCACGCCGTCGATCAGCGCAAGCCCGGCCTCGTCCTCGCCGACATTCAGCTTGCCGACGGCAGCTCGGGCCTCGATGCGGTCAACGAGATGCTCGGCACCTTCGCCGTGCCGGTGATCTTCATCACCGCCTATCCCGACCGGCTTCTGACCGGCGAACGGCCCGAGCCCGCCTTCCTCATCACCAAGCCGTATCAGCCCGACACGGTGAAGGCGATCGTGTCGCAGGCGCTGTTCTTCGAGCGCCGCGCGCAGCCGCGCGACCGTCAGCCGATCCGGGCTTGAGCCTGAAGCGCACAGGTCGGCATCAATATTTTCCGAAGAGTCGCAGAACGAGAACGATCGCAAGCGCGAGGCCGACGACGCCCGACGGACCGTACCCCCAACCCCTGCTATACGGCCAAAGAGGAAGGCTGCCGAGCAGCATCAGGATCAAGATAATCGTGAGGATCGTCGTCAGCATCGTTGCCCCCCTGTGGCGCACCCACGCGGTCACGTGCTGCCGCCAAACGCCTCAAGCATCGTATTCGATCCTGTCAAAGCGGCAATCTGTTCCTTGCCCCTGACGGTCTCTAGCAGGCGAAGGCGCTCGGAAGCCCCCCAACTCTTGATTCCAGCGCGAAAAATCGCTTGAACTGCCATCGTGCCTCAATCGAAGGGTGCCGCGCCAAATGGCAGCAACGCGTATCCTCGTGGTCGAAGACGAGTTTCTGATTGCGCTGGATATTTCAGGGGTGCTCGAGCAGGCGGGCCTAACCGTGATCGGCCCTGCGGGGAATGTCGCCGATGCGCTCGCGGCAATCTCCCGCGAGCCTGTCCACGGCGCGCTGCTCGATGCCCACCTCGCGGGCGAGCCGGCAAGCCGCATCGCCGACGCTCTGATCGCGCGCGGCATCCCCTTCGCATTCGTCAGCGGTTATGGCCGCGAACATTTGCCGGCGGCGCACCGCAATGCGCCGTTGGTGAAGAAGCCATTCACCGGCAAGGACCTGCTTGCCGCGGTGGCGCGCTTCTAGATCCGACTTTGGCCGCATGGCGCTCCTGCAACCATTCGATGGAACGCGTGTTGTAGCTGGTGCGCCTGGCGGGCAGCGCGACCGGCCGCAATACTCTCACCGGAGCCTGGGATGCTTTACGGGGCAGTGATGTTCGCCCTCGCCGCAATGGCGGCCGGCGTGCTCGGCTTTGGCGGCTCCGCGTCAGCCGCGGCCGCCCTCGCGCGGATCCTGTTCTTCGTCTTTATGGTCCTGTTTCTGGTGACGCTCATTGCCACGATTCTCTGATGCCATCTGGCTCTTGCGCACGGCACAAAGGAAATGCCCGCAACCGGGGGAGGACGGTTGCGGGCGATGCGTTCGAGCGCACCAGGGGAGGGGCGGGACGATGGTTCGCGTGCCCTCGAACGGCGGAATAACGCCTGGTGGCGGGAAAGAGTTCCCGCAAGCCGCAGCTGGCTTCCGGCTTGCGGAAAGGACACGCCAGGGCCAAATGTCCCCGGTCAGGGAAACGTCGCGCCGCTTGCGGCTCTGCATGTCTCCGCGGCGACGGGTCGCCCCGGCGGATTGGCTCGCGCGATGATGTCTTGGCTGTCACTGTGGCTCGATCTCCTGGCGTACGCCCTCATCGCGTTGTCCTTCTTCGCCATCCCCGCAGCTCTGATCCTCATCTACCGAAGCCGCGGCGGGCATAGTCCCGGCATCACCGCGCTCCTGACGCTGTCCGCATTCTTCATGGCCGCGATTGGCCTCGCTCATCTTGCCAGGCTGATGGAGATCTGGAGACCGGGGCTCATCGGCGCCGAACCGGAGCGCGTTCTGACCGTGGTCGGCGCCGCGCTCGCCGCCGCCGCAGCAGTTCTCATCTGGTGGCTCGCGCCGCGCTGGTTGCGGCTTCCCTCGCGCGACCGTCTCCAGGCCGAGGTTGCCGCTCATCTGCGCACGACCGACGAGCTGAAGGAAGCGCGGCATCAACTGGAAGAGCGCGTCGAGGCGCGCACCAAGGAGTTGGCGGAGGCGAAGCGGCGCATCGAGATCGCGCTCCGCGGCTCGCCCATCTCCGTGTTCAGCCAGGACAAGGACATGCGCTTTACCTTTGTACACAACGCGCCGGCCGGCCTCTCGCCCGAACAGCTGATCGGCAGAACCGACGCCGAGATCCTCCCGACCGGCGCGGCGGAAACCATCATGGCCGCGAAGCGCAAGGCGATGGAGACCGGCACCGCGCAGGAGCTTGAAACCAATTTCGAGCTGTCCGGGCGGAAGCGCTCGTTCTACCTCATGGTCGAAGCGCTCAGGGACGAGCACGACAATGTTGTCGGCAGCACGTCGGTCGCCGTCGAGATCAGCGAGCGCAAGGCCAACGAAGACCAGCTCCGTCTCTTGCTGCGCGAGCTGACGCATCGCTGCAAGAATCTGCTCGCCGTGACCCACGCCATCGCGCGGCAGACGGCCGCGCGCACGCGCTCCATCGACGACTTTCTCGATCGCTTCAGCGCCCGGCTCGTGGCGATGGGTTCTTCCCACGATCTCCTCATCGCCGACGATTGGCACGGAGCGTCTTTGCGCATGCTGGTGGAACGTCAGCTCGGCGAGCATGCCGAGCGTTTCGGCGATGGCATCGCCATCGATGGCGAGGACGTCATGCTGAAGCCCGAGGCGGTTCAGAATCTCGGGCTTGCCCTGCACGAGCTTGCCGCCAACGCGCGGAAATATGGTTCGCTCTCGGCGCCGCACGGCCAGGTCAGCATCAATTGGCAATTCTGCGAGGATGCATCCAAGCTGCGGCTCGTTTGGCAGGAGAAGGGCGGACCGCCGGTTGCGCCGCCGGAGCGCTCCGGCTTCGGCCGGGCCATGATCGAGAACGTGGTCAGCCGGGCGCTCGAGGGCGACGTGATGCTGTCATTTCCGCCGAGAGGCGTGCGCTGCGAGATCGTCATCCCTTCGGCGCAGGTCATCTCCCGCGGCTAGGCCATGCGGCGTGCCCGACACCGGGACGTGATCGTCCGTGCGCGCAAGTTGAATTGCCGATCGGCCGCGGGCGCATACATTTCTCGTGGAAACGTGCGCCCGGACAGGTTGAAGGAGAGATCATGGTTACGCGACGTGAGATTCTTTTGGGCGGTGCTGCCCTTGCCGCGCTCGGTGTGACCGGCGTTGGCGCGCTCAGATGGCGCGGCGGCGGTGCCAATGCCGCGGTGGAGACCTTCGAGGTGACCAAGACGCCGGAGGAATGGCGCAAGTTGCTCACGCCCGAGCAATACGCGATCCTGCGCGAGGCCGACACCGAGCGGCCCTTCACCAGTCCCTTGAACAAGGAGAAGCGTAAAGGTGTCTTCGCTTGCGCGGGCTGCGACCTGCCGCTGTTCTCCTCCGAGACCAAGTTCGATAGCGGCACGGGCTGGCCGAGCTTCTACGCGCCGATCGAACACGCTGTAAAACAGGACACCGATTACGCCTTCGGCATGGTGCGCGACGAGGTGCATTGCCGCCGCTGCGGCGGCCATCTCGGCCATGTGTTCGACGACGGCCCGAAGCCCACGGGCCTGCGCTATTGCATCAACGGGCTCGCCCTGAAATTCGTCCCGGCCTAGGGCAAGCGGATTGGTGCAGGTCGCCGCTTAGGCGCGAAGCAGAGCCACCCCGGCTTGAGGCGGCGCGAGCGAACGTCCACGCCGCCTGACGCCTATGGTTAACCGCATATTAATCATCGTCGCGGCTAATAGCGGCGAGCGGGTCCCTGTTCGTCACGATTCGAACTGCCGACAATGCATCGGCCCTCGGCTGCCCCATGCTTCGCCTTCTCCGCGAATTCCGCCGCAAAGGCCCCAACGGGTTCCTCACCAGCGCGCGGTTACACCAAGACTGGTCGGAGACAAATCGCGGCGGCTGCGTCAGCGTCAGCGCCCGGCCAATCTTGCGGCCAGGCACGAAAATCTTCGCCATGGGAAGCTGCTTCGCCTGCGAAATCCGCAGCAAGCTTCGCGCCCGCGGATACGACGTTTATCCGAAATATTTCGACCTCGACTTTGCGCCCGATCGCCAAAGGGTGGGAAAACTTCCGGTCAAGGACAACCAGAACTATTACACGACATTCTCGATCCGGCAGGAGATCGAGCGCGTCATCGACGGGGAGGTCTGGACGGAGAGCGACCTACTGCGCCGGCGGTCGCATAGTCTCATTGCCAAGGACGGCTGGAGCGAGGTGTTTCAAGATCCATATCGCTGCGACGTCTATGGTTCGGACGTTGAGTCCGCGCTCGACATCAGCGCCAAGATCGGAACGGCCACGAGGATCGGCCTGGAACAAGCGGATGTCGTCATCCTCACGCTCGGATTGACCGAGTGCTGGCGCAACCGCGCCAACGGGATGTTTGTCTGCCGCGGCCCCGCAAACGAAGACTGCGAATTGTTTCCCCAGCTTGAGTTTTACCGCTCGGGATTTGCCGAGAATTACGCCAATCTCGTGGTGACAATCGATCGCATTCTTGCCTTGGATGCGGACAAGACGATTGTGCTCACCGTCTCGCCGGTCGCGCTCAAATTGACATGGACGGGGCAGGATATTGTCGTTGCCAACATGGCAAGCAAGTCGATCCTGCGTGCGGTCGCCGATGCCGTGTGCCGCGACAGACCGCAGATTGTCTATTGGCCGTCCTTCGAGTATGCGTCCCGGCGCGACGTGTTCAGCGCCGACGGCCGGCACGTGCGCGAGGACGCTGTCGCCGATATCGTTGGCGCCTTCACCTCGGCGCACACGGCAAGAGGATCGGAAGCTGCCGCCGGCCTGATGACGGCGCCCGCAGTCCGGCCGCGCGCGACGGCCCGGGTGGCTCGGGTCTGACGCAGGTCGTTGGCCAGGCGCCGAGAAGATCATCCTTTTTGGCCGCGCCTTCGGCCGGAACGCCCGGATTCCGAGCCTTTTCCGGGCGTCCCGCATTTTTCTTGAGGTGGCGTGGAACCCTGTGGGGCCTTGCGGGGTTCATGAGCTTTAGCGGGGGTGAGTGTCGCGTTCCCCGCTCAGCCTATTACGGGGGTGAAGGGGTCGGGTCCGACCCTTTCACTCACTTTTCCTCCTCCCAGCACGCTCGGCGATCTCTTTATGTTTACCTCCCCCTCGTGGGGAGGGCCTGCCCTCGGGCTTGACCCGAGGGTCCGGTGTCGCCTTTGCGCTCAAGTAGCGAAGCGGTAGCGCAAGGAAGAGCGCGCCGGGTGGGGGGCTGGCGCGGCAACTGGCAACCCCGTCATTCCGGCGAAAGCCGGAATCCAGAAGCGGCATGCACCGCGCCTGTAACCCTGGATACCGGCTTGCGCCGGTATGACGAGCGTCACGCTACTTGGCTTAATTTTTCGGACCATCAAGCCGAGGATGATCTTGTGGCTGACCGGCGCCACATTTTGTCGCCACCATCCCCTCCAATCGATGCGTGCAGCGGGTTGCACCGCGCGCCCGCGCATGAAGCAAGAGGTCTTGCGATGAGCAGTGAACGCGAGGCGCCGCCGTCACCACCAGCTCAGGTTTTGATGCAGCTCCTGTTCGGCAAGCAGCTCACCTTTTCACTGTCGGGCGTGGCGCGTCTCGGCGTCGCCGATCACATGGACGGTACGCCGAAGCGGGTCGAGGAGATCGCGGCCAAGGCGGGAGCGCATGCGCCCTCGCTCTATCGCGTCATGCGTATGCTGGCGGCTTTCGGCGTGTTCCGCGAAGAGCCGTCGCGTCACTTCGCGCTCACGCCGATCGGCGCGCTGCTCAAGACCGGCGCGCCGGACTCCATGCGCGACACGGCGATGATGCTCGGCGACGAGTTCGCGACCCGCGCCTACGAACACATCGCCACGTGTCTCCGCACCGGGACCGACGGGGTGAGCGAGGCCTACGGCAAGCCGGTGTGGGAGGTGCTCGCCGAACGGCCCAGCCAATGCGAGACGTTCCAGAACGCCATGACAGCGGGGAGCGGGCGTGTGGCGCAAGCGGTCGTCGAGGCTTACGACTTCTCCGGCATCGAGCGCCTCGCCGATGTCGGCGGCGGTCATGGGCTGTTGCTTGCCTCTGTTCTCAACGCCAATCCGGGCATGAAAGGCGTGCTGTTCGACCGGCCCGAGGTGATCGCGTCGGTGCCGAAGGAGCGGTTCGCGGCTTGCGCGGATCGCGTCACGCTCGAGGCGGGAAGCTTCTTCGAGCGCGTGCCTGACGGGTGCGACGCCTATCTGATGAAGCACATCATCCACGACTGGAGCGACGCGCATTGCCGCACGATCCTCGACCTGATGCGCGCGAAGCTGCCGCCGCAGGCGCGCGTGCTTCTCTGCGAGCTGGTGGTGACCGGCGAGGCGGGGCCAACCCCCGCCAAGCTGCTCGACGTCGAGATGCTGGTGGTGACCGAGGGCGGCAAGGAGCGCACTGAAGAGGAGTTCGCGGCGCTGTTCGAAGCTTCAGGCTTTCGGCTGAGCCGCATCGTCCCGACCTCGCGCCCCATCTGCGTGATCGAGGCCGTCCCCGCTTGAATGACCTGTACGCCTCTGTGTATGCCCTGCTGCGCGGCGATCGCGAATTTTCCCCTCTCCCCTTGTGGGAGAGGGCTTCCCGCCGCGATCTTGCGCGAGCGCAGCTCTGCGCAAGTCGCGTGGCGGGAAGGGTGAGGGGTGAGTCTTTCTTTCGACGCCGCTTCGCGGCTTACCCCTCACCACGCGCCAAGAGGCGCGTGTGCTCTCCCCCAAGGGGAGAGCGGCAAAAAGAACCTCATGCTGAGGAG
>CAYMJW010000019.1:0-26813 GCA_964390455.1 uncultured Methyloceanibacter sp.
CGGCCGGAACGCCGGGGGCCCCGTGAGTGACCTCGGTCTCGCTCAGCTCGCATTGCGCGCGTGCCGTGTCGAGCGTCACCAGAAACGCGGCAAGCGCGGCGCACAGCGCTCCGGCCAGCTTAGGCAATCGTCTCCTGCTGGCAAGTCTCCTGCTCGCGCTGCCGGGTCTCGCTCTTCCCGCGGCAAGCATGCCCCTGATGCTCTCGCCCCCCTGCATGCCAACCCCCAATGCTTGGAAACGCTCGTCGATTTCTTCTCGATGTTACGTTATAACGTACGCGAACTCGGGCGTGCCCGTCAACGCGTTAGGGCGTCGCTTGCGCCTTTTTCTCGACTTGCACCTTTGCCGGATCATCGAGGCTGTCAGACCCCTCGAAGGCGATCGCCTTGAGGTCGAGCGCGGCCACGGCCCGCTCGATCGCCTTGGTCTGATCGAGGAGCGCGGCGATGACGCGCTCGACCACTTCATTGCCGGCCTCGTTTCCCTCGCCGATCATCTGGTCATATGATTCGGTCGTGAGCGCATGCAGATAGAGCGCGTTCATCGCCTCCATCGTCGCGTCGAGCTTCGCCCTGACCTCTGCGTCGACCTCCGGCGCCTTGGCTCGGACCAGGTCCGAGATGCTCGGACCTGACACGAGGGACCGATCGATCCGCCGATAGGCGCCGAGATAGACATTGCGCATGCCGAGTGCGTCGAAGAAGTGGGAGGCGTGCGTGTTGTCGGAGAAGCAATCGTGTTCTTCCTCGGGGTCGTGGATCATGAGCCCAAGCTTGATGCGTTCTCCGGCGAGCTCGCCGTAAGAGAGGCTGCCAAGCCCGGTCATGATCGCGGTCAACCCCGCCTCGTCGCTCCCCGCCTCGATCGCCGTTCGCGCCTCGCCGCCCGGCCGCCATTGCGCCGCCATCCAGGCGAGGTCGTCGACGAGAAGCTCGGTCACGGTGCGGAGATATTCGGCGCGCCGCGCGCAATTGCCGTTGGTGCAGTTCGCGGCGTCGAAGTCGCTCGCGGGCCGCGCGCCATTGCCCGCGCCCGTGCCGTTCAAATCCTGGCCCCAGAGCAGGAACTCGACGGCGTGATAACCGGTGGCGACATTGGCCTCGACGCCCCCCGCCTCTTGCAAGGCTTCGGTGAGCAGCTCTTTGGTGATCTTGCTCGCGTCCAGCTTCTTGCCGCCGATCGTGAGATTGGGATTGGCGATCACGTTGGCCACGTAGAGATCGTTCTCGGGCGACTCCGTTCCGTAGGACGAAGCGACATAATCGATCAGCCCCTCATCGAGCGGCCAGGAATTCACCTTGCCTTCCCAGTCATCGACGATGGCGTTGCCGAAGCGGTAGGCCTCGGTCTGCATGTAGGGGATGCGGGCGGCGATCCAGGCGGCGCGCGCGGCGCGGAGAGTGTCCTCGGTCGGCTCAGCGAGAAAGGAGTCGATCGCGAGCTTCAGCGTCCGCGCCGTATCGAGAGAGTCGGCGTAGCCGGCCTCCGCGATGTCGGCGTACGTCTTCAGCACATCCTTCGGCGCGGGCTCGGCCGCGAGAGGCACGGCAAGGCAAACACTCACCGCCAGGGCGGCGATTGTTATTACGGCGGATCGAACGCGAAGCATCGTCACCCTTTCCCTTTGGTTTTGGAGTCCCGACCCCCTCGCGGTTTTTAAGCTCTGGGCCGCGCCCGGCAAAGAGAATGCGGCAGCCCTCGGGCCGAGACCCTCGGGCCACCGCAAGGTTGAGATGAGCAAACGGCCGCGCTTTCGCTTGGACGTCTAAGGCTTCCGGGCTGGGCAGCCGAATGCCTTGCAAGGACAGTAGCGCCGAAGGTATCATGCACAAAGTGAACTCTTCTCATGAGAATAGTTGCACGCTATGCATTTACGCGAGATCGACGCCAATCTTCTCGTGACGCTCGACGCGCTCCTGGTCGATGCGAGCGTGACCCGCGCCGCCGAGCGGCTCGGGCGGAGCGCCTCGGCGATCAGCCATGCGCTCGCCAAGCTCCGCGAGATTTTCGCCGACGAGCTGTTCGTCCGCGCCGGCCAGCGGCTCGTGCCCACGGCGAAGGCGCTCGAGCTGGCGCCGACCGTGCATGTCATTCTCGCCGGCATGGAGAGCCTGCTCCGGCCGAGCAAGCCGTTCGATCCTTCCGAGACCTCGCGCGACTTCGCGGTCGCGACGAGCGAGGCCGGCGAGATGATGCTGGTGCAACCCTTGCGCCTGCGGCTGCAACAATTGGCGCCGAGCGTCAGGGTCGGGTGGACGCCCTTGAGCCGCGACGACAATATCGATGCGCTCCGCAACGGGCGGTCTCAGTTCCTCATCGATATCGAGGGCGCGTCCCTGCAAGCCCCCGACATCCGCGTGCTGAAATTGGGTGACGATAGGCTCGCCACGCTTGCGCGCCCGGGCCATCCCCTCGGCCGCGGAAAGCCGAAAGCCGCTTCCTTCGCCGCCGCGGACCATATCGCGGTGCATGGCCTTCCGACCGTCGCGCTCATCGACGGCGCGCTTGCGGCGCACAAGCTTGCCTCGACCGTCACATCGCGCGTGTCCTCCATGTTGGTGGGACTCGTGCTTGCGCTGAACAGCGATGCGCTGCTCACGGTGCCGGCATCGCTTGCCGCCACGCTCGAACGGCAGTTCGGACTCGGACGCGTCCGTCAGCCCTTTCAGCCCATTCCCTTCCCGTTGCGGCTCATGTGGCATTCGAGCTACGACCGCGACGAGTGCCACGCCTGGGTGCGGGCGGAATTCGCCAAGCTTGCCGGCGACATGGACGTCACGGGCTGAGGCCTCGCCATGGGCGACGCTCCGTTTCCCTCTTTTCGCCTCGCCGCGATCGGCTTCGTCGCGGCCCTTGTTTCAGGCGCTCCGGCACATGGCGCCGAGCCGCGCGACCTCGAGCGCAATCTCACCGTCTCGGTGGACGGCGAGGAAAAGACGCTTTCGCTCGAAGAGGCGATGACCGCGCTCAATGTTCCCTCGGTCAGTATCACGCTGATCGACGGCGACCGCATCGCGTTCGCTCAAGCCTATGGCGCGAGCGCCACGCCCGAGACGCTCTATCAGGCCGCATCGCTGTCGAAATTCGTGGCCGCGGTCGGCGCCATGCGGCTCGTCGAAGGAAAGCGCCTCGATCTCGACGCCGACGTCAACGCGAGTCTCACCTCGTGGAAGGTCCCGGACAACGCGTTCGACAAAGCCCATAAGGTGACCTTGCGCGGGCTGCTCAGCATGACGGCGGGCATCAACGTGCCGGGATTTGACGGTTACGCCATCGGCGAGAAGGTGCCGAACCTGACGCAGATCCTCTATGGCGTCCCGCCCGCGAACTCGCCGCCGATCACGGTGATTGCCGAGCCCGGCAGCGTCTATCGCTACTCGGGCGGGAGCTACGAGATCGCCGAGGCGCTGATGGTCGATACCGTGCAGACGCCTTTCCCCGAGTTGATGAATGAGCTTGTGTTGAAGCCGGCCGGCATGTCGCGCAGCACGTTCGCATCGACGCTGCCCGCCGATCTCGACCGCCAGGCCATGCGCGGCCATCTTACCGATGGCAAGGAAGTGCCCGGCGGCTTTCGCATCTACCCCGAACATGCCGCGGCCAGTCTCTGGTCGACGCCGACCGATCTCGCAAACCTTCTGCTTCTCATTGGCCGCGCTTGGCGGGGCGAGAGCCAGCTCTTTCTCAAGCCCGAGACCGTGCGCATGATGCTGACGCCGCAGAATGGCGGTCTATACGGACTCGGCGCCGCCATCGGGAGCGCCGGGGGCGTGCTGACGGTCATGAAAGGCGGGCATAATTTGGGGTATCACAGCTACGCCATCCTGCTCCCCGCCGAGGGCAAGGGCATGGTGGTGATGACCAACGCCGAAAATGGCGAGTTACTCATCGAAGCCTTGATCCACCGGGCTGCCGAGGTTTTTGGCTGGCCCCCTCTCGGCGCGCTAAAGGACTGAGTTTTTACCGAAACGGCGACCTCCCTCTGGTTTCCGCGACGCGGCTGGATTACGATAGCGCTCTCGACCCGTATTGCCGAGTACGGGTCCCCGGAGGTCATCGATGTCCGCATGGTTCCGCGCCGGCCTGTTCGCCGCGCTGTTCGTTTTCGCCACCACCCCTTCCCTCGCCGCCCCAAAGACATTCCAAGACGACGCTCTCGACGACGCAGCGATCACGCTCGAGGCCGAGCTCAAGGACGAAGCGGGAGCCGTCGAGAAGCCGCTCGCCAAGCTGAAGCAGGAGGCGGACGCGCTCATCAAGCGCCAAGACCTCGACGGCGCGGCCAATACTTACGTGCAGATCTTGACGATCGCGCCCGACGACGCCAAGGCCTGGCGCCGGCTCGCCGATATCTGGCTGCTCATGCCTGCGACATCAGACGACGACGGTTCGACGCGCTTCGAGCGCGCGCGCACGGCTTCGTACATCGCCTATCAACGCTCGGCGACGCCGGAGGAAGAGTCCGTTTCGCTCGTCTCGCTCGCCAATGCTTTCACCAAACGCGAGGAATGGCGGCAGGGGTTGAACGCGCTGAAGCTCGCGCTCGAACTTCGCCCGACGCCCGACCTGCAAATTGTCTATGACGGTCTGCGCGAGAAATACGGCTTCCGCGTTGCAAATTTCAGCGTCGATTCCGATGCCGCGAGCCCGCGCGCCTGCTTCCAGTTCACCGAGGGCCTGCCGAAGCGCACTGACTTTTCGCCTTACGTGGCGGTCGCAGGCCAGGACAAGCCCGCGCTCTCGGTCGACAACCAGCAAATCTGCGTCGAGGGACTGAAGCACGGCGAGAGCTACGCCATCACGCTCCGCGCCGGGCTGCCATCGACCGTGGGCGAGGACCTGCTCAAGAATGCGGATTTCAATATCTATGTGCGCGACCGGAGCCCCTCGGTCAGACTGTCGGGCAAAGCCTATGTGCTGCCGCGCACCGGCCAGCAAGGCATTCCGCTCATCACCGTCAATACTGATTCCGTCAAGGCGACAATCTACCGGATCGGCGACCGCAGCCTCATCGACAACGTGCTCGGCTACGAGTTCGAGCGCAATCTGCAAAGCTATACGCTCGACGAGATCGCCGACCAGAAGGGCGAGAAGATCTGGACCGGCGAGCTCAAGGTCGAGAAGGAACTAAACCGGGAGATCACCACCGCCTTCCCGATTATGGAGGCCGTGCCGGAGCTCAGGCCCGGCGTGTATCTGCTCGCGGCGCGGCCCGGCAATGTACCGGGCGACGACTACGGCGAGCGCACGACGCAGTGGTTTATCGTCTCAGACCTCGGGCTGACGGCGTTCTCAGGCACCGATGGCATCCACGCTTATGTCAACTCGCTCGCGAGCACGGCGCCGCTTGGCGGTGTGGAGCTCCGTCTGCTTGCCCGCAACAACGACGTTCTCGCGGTCGAAAAGACAGATGCCGGCGGCGCCGTCACCTTCGCGCCGGGGCTTGCGCGCGGCGAAGGCGGGCTCGCGCCCGCTTTGATCGTGGCATCGGCAAGCGACGGCGACTACGCCTTCCTCAGCCTGAAGCAATCGGCCTTCGATCTGACCGATCGTGGCGTCGCGGGACGCGACGCGCCGAAGGGGCTCGATGCGTTCGTGTTCACCGAGCGCGGGGTCTATCGCACCGGCGAGACGGTTTACGTAACGGCGCTGCTCCGTGACGCCGCGGGCGTTGCCGTCCCCGGCGTCGATCTCACCATGGTGGTGGAGCGCCCCGACGGGGTGGACTATCGCCGCACTGTCTTAGCCGACCAGGGGATCGGCGGACGCTCGCTCGAAGTGCCAATTATTTCCTCGGCGCCGACCGGAACCTGGCGTGTCGCCGTCTATGCCGATCCCAAGGGGGCTTCGATCGGCACCGCCACATTCCTGGTGGAAGACTATGTGCCGGAGCGGCTCGAATTCGATCTCACGACCGAAGCCAAGGTGATCTCACTCGATGCCCCGATCGAGATCGCGCTCGACGGCCGCTTCCTCTATGGCGCGCCGGCCGCGGGGCTCGGCATCGAAGGCGAGATCAATATCGCCAAGGCGGCCGAGCGGCCGGGCTATCCCGGCTATGCGTTCGGCCTCGATCCATCCGCGAGCGACGACCAGGACGAGGGGGCCGGCACAGAGAGCGTTCCGCTCGCCGACCTGCCCGAGACCGATGCCGACGGCAAGGCGACGTTCGCGGTCGCTCTCGACAGCCTGCCGGCGTCGACCAGGCCGCTCGAAGCCAATGTCGTGGTGCGCCTCGCAGAGCCGGGGGGACGCGCGATCGAGCGCAAGCTCACGCTCCCCGTCGTGCCCGAAGCGCCGATGATCGGGGTGAAGCCGCTCTTCGCCGGCAAGTCGCTTAGCGACAACGACATCGCCAAGTTCGACGTGGTCATGGTCGCGCCAGACGGCAAACCGGTCGCGGCCACCGGGCTGAAATGGCAGCTGCTCAGCATCGAGTCGAAATATCAGTGGTACCGGAGCGAAGGCTATTGGAGCTACGAGCCGATCAAAGTGACGCGGCGCGTCGCCGACGGCACGCTCGACCTCACGCCCGGAGAGCCCGGCAAGATTTCCGTCCCCGTCACCTGGGGCCGCTACCGGCTCGAAGTGGCGAGCCCCGATCCGGAAGGACCCGAGACCACGGTCGGTTTCGATTCCGGATGGTACGCGGAAGCCTCGGCCGACACGCCCGATCTTCTCGAGATCGCGCTCGACAAGCCGGAATATAAGCCCGGCGACACGATGACCGTTGGTGTCACCGCGCGTAGCGCCGGTAAGGTCACGCTGTCGGTGATCGGCGACCGGCTCATCACCCAAACCACGACCGATGTCGAGCCTGGCCTCGTCAAGCTTCCGCTCACCGTCGGCCAGGATTGGGGCACCGGCGCCTATGTGCTGGCGACGCTCAGGCGCCCGCTCGACGAGGCCGAGAAGCGCATGCCAGGCCGCGCCATCGGCGTGCAGTGGTTCAGCGTCGACAAAGAGGCGCACACCATCGGTGTCGCCCTCGACCTGCCGGAGAAGATCAGGCCCGACACGACGCTCCGCATTCCGGTCAAGCTCGTTGGCCTCGCTTCCGGCGAGGAGGCGCGCATCGTCGTCTCCGCCGTCGATGTCGGCATTCTCAATCTGACGAACTACAAGGCGCCGGCGCCGGACGAGTACTATCTCGGGCAGCGCAAGCTGTCGGCCGAGATCCGCGACCTTTACGGCCAGCTGATCGACGGCATGCAAGGCACGAAGGGCGAGATCAGGACCGGCGGCGACGGCGGCGCGGGCGCGCTGCAAGGGAGCCCGCCCACGCAAGCGCCGCTCGCCTTCTACTCGGGCATCGTCACGGTGGGCGCGGATGGCACCGCGGAGGTCAGCTTCGACATCCCCGCCTTCTCGGGGACGGTCCGGGTGATGGCGGTCGCGTGGAGCGCTGACAAGACCGGGCACGCCTCGGGCGATGTCGTTGTGCGCGATCCCGTCGTGGTCACGGCCACGCTGCCGCGCTTCCTGCTCACCGGGGACAAGAGCACGCTCAGGCTCGATCTCGACAATGTCGAAGGCGCGAGCGGCGATTACGCGATCGCCGTGACGGCTGACGGGCCCTTGAGCATCGAAGGTGGGGACAAGACGCTTGCGCTCGATGCCAAGAAGCGCGGCGCGTTGACGATGCCGGTTTCTGCAACCGGCATCGGGACCGGCACCGTCGCCGTTGCCGTTAACGGACCGGACGGCTTCACGCTCTCGCGTAGCTATGCGCTGACGGTGAAGCCCGCGACGCAGATCCTCGCGCGGCGCACGGTGAAACCGCTCGAGCCCGGCCAGGGCATCACGATCGCGAGCGACGTGTTCGCCGACCTCGTGCCCGGAACGGGAAAGGTCGCGCTCTCGGTCACGCCGACGGCAGCGCTCGACGTTGCGACGCTGCTCGCCGCGCTCGACCGCTATCCGCTCGGCTGCACCGAGCAGATCATAAGCCGGGCGCTGCCGCTCCTCTATGTCAGCGAACTGTCTGCCGGCGCGGGGATTGCGGCCGATACCGGCATCGACGAGCGCATCGCCAAGGCGATCGAGATCGTGCTTGCCCGCCAAGGCTCCGAAGGCGCCTTCGGGCTTTGGTCGCCCGGGGGCGATGACGCCTGGCTCGACGCCTATGTGACGGATTTCCTCACCCGGGCGCGGGCGCGCGGCTTCCAGGTCTCAGACGACCAGTTCAAGCTCGCGCTCGATCGCTTGCGCAATTACGTGAGCACGGCGCCTGACGTCGCGACAGACGGAGGGTTATCGCTCTCCTACGCGCTCTATGTGCTTGCCCGGAACGGCATGGCGCCGGTCGGCGACCTCCGCTACATCGCCGACGTCAAGCTGAACAATCTCGCGACGGCGGCGGCAAAGGCCGAGATCGGCGCCGCACTCGCCATGCTGGGCGACCGCGTGCGGGCGGAGAAGGCGTTCGACGCCGCGCTCGGCGCACTGCCGGCTGATCCGACATTCGCGGGCGGCCGCATCGACTACGGCTCGCCCTTACGCGACGCGGCGACGCTCGTCACACTCGCGGCCGAGGGCAATGCGGCAAACGTCATCCTGGTCGGCGGGACGAAGCGGATCGAGACGGCGCGCGATCGCGTCACCTCGACCTCGACGCAAGAGAACGCGTGGCTCGTGCTCGCCGCGCGCGCTCTCGGCAAGCAGAACATCACCCTCACCGTCAATGACGGCGCGGAGGCGGGGCCGCTCTATCGCAGCTTCAGCGAGGAGCAGCTTGCCGCGGGCTCCGTCAAAATCGCCAATGCCGGCGATACGCCGCTCGACGCGGTCATTTCGGTGAGCGGCGCGCCGACCACGCCGGAGCCTGCGGCAGAGAACGGCTTCACCCTCACGCGCAGCTTCCACACGCTTGACGGTGGCGAGGCCGATCTCGGCACGGCGAAGCAGAACGACCGCTTCGTCGTGGTGCTGACCGTGACCGAGCCGCAGCCCGAATTCGCGCGCGTGGCGCTCACGGACTACGTGCCGGCAGGTTTCGAGATCGACAATCCGCGCCTCGTCTCCTCGGGCGAGACCGGCACGCTCGACTGGATCGCGAATGCGGGGAACCCCGTTCATACCGAGTTCCGCGACGACCGCTTCACGGCCGCGTTCGAGCGGCGAAAGGGCGATCCCACAACCTACAGCGTGGCCTATATCGTTCGCGCGGTGTCGCCCGGAAGCTACGTGCTGCCGCAGGCGGTGGTCGAGGACATGTACCGGCCCGACCGCTTCGGCCGGACCGAGACCGGCGCGGTCGAGGTCGCACCGGCACGATGAGCGGCGAGGCGAAACCGAGCCGCTTGCGGCGCATTGCGCTTGTCGCAGGCGTTGGCGCGGGCTGGCTCATCGCCGCTACGGCCGGCGCTATTACGGGCCTGGTCGAGACCTATGGGCCGCCGCCGCTCGGGCGCGATCTCGAAGTCTCGCGCCTGGTGCTCGACCGCAACGGCACGCTGCTCAGGGCTTACCTGACGAGCGAAGGAAGCTGGCGGCTCGCCGCAACCCGCGAGGATGTCGATCCGCGCTACCTCGAGGCGCTCCTCGCCTATGAGGACAAGCGCTTCTTTGCCCATCCCGGCGTCGATCCGCTCGCGATGGCGCGCGCCGCCTACCAGCTCGTGACCCAAGGGCGCATCGTCTCCGGCGGCTCGACCCTGACCATGCAGGTCGCGCGCCTGCTCGAGCCCAGGGGTGAGCGTTCCCTCGACGCCAAGATCAGGCAGGGGTTACGCGCGGTCCAACTCGAGAGAACGCTCTCCAAGGACGAGACCCTCGCAACGTATCTCACGCTTGCGCCGTACGGCGGCAATCTCGAAGGTGTGCGCGCGGCATCGCTTGCCTATTTCGGCCGCGAGCCGCGCCGGCTCACGCTCGGCCAGGCCGCGCTGCTCGTGGCGCTGCCGCAAGGGCCGGAGGCGCGCAGGCCCGACCGTTTCCCTGAAGCCGCGAAGCGCGCGCGCGACCGCGTGCTCGACCGGATCGCAGGCCACGGCGTGTTCAGCGACGAAGAGATCGCACGCGCCAAGCAAGAGGAGGTGCCGAGCGGGCGCCAACCGATGCCGCTCATCGCGCCGCATGCCGCCGATCAGGCGGTCAGCAGCGCGCCGCAAGAGCGCGTGCTCAGGCTCACCATCGACGCGGGACTTCAGAAGAATCTGGAGCGGCTCGCGCGCGACCGGGCGCAAGGGTTAGGCCCGGACCTCTCGGTGGCGATGGTCGTGGTGGACAATGCGACCGGCGAGGTGTTGGCGCGCGTCGCCTCGCCCGACTATTTCGATGAGCGCCGCGCGGGCCAGGTCGATCTCACGCGCGCCTTGCGTTCTCCGGGCTCCGCGCTCAAGCCCTTTATCTATGGGCTCGGCTTCGAGGACGGGCTGATCCACCCGGAGACGCTGATCGAGGACCGGCCGGTCCGCTACGCCGGGTATGCCCCTGAGAATTTCGACTTGACCTTTCAGGGCACGGTCACGGTGCGCCGCGCCCTGCAACTCTCGCTGAACGTGCCGGCGGTCGCCGTGCTCGAAGCGATCGGCGCAAGCAGGCTCGCCGCGCGCCTTGGCGAAGCGGGCGCTTCGCTCGTGCTGCCGCGCCGCGAGGCGCCGGGGCTCGCGCTCGGCCTCGGCGGCATCGGCATCAGGCTCACAGACCTCACCATGCTCTATGCCGGGCTCGCGCGGCAGGGAAATGTCGCGCCGCTCATCGAGCGCCTCGGTGCCGCGCCTCTCCCCCCGCGGCGGTTGATCGAGCCCGCCGCCGCCTGGTCCGTCGCCAATGTGCTGATCGGCACGCCGCCGCCCGAGAACGCGGCCGGCGGGCGCATCGCCTTCAAGACCGGCACGAGCTACGGCTATCGCGACGCCTGGGCGATCGGCTTCGACGGCAGGCGCACGATCGGCGTGTGGGTGGGCAGGCCCGACGGCGCGCCGGTCGCGGGGCTTATGGGCCGGACCGCTGCCGCGCCGATCCTGTTCGATGCCTTCGCCCGTCTCGGGGAAAGGTTGCAGCCGCTACCGCCGGCGCCCAGAGGCGCGCTTATCGCCACGACCGCGAAGCTGCCACCGCCGCTTCAGCGCTTTGGGTCGGCTGCGAACACAAGCGAGGCCATGGCGGAGAAGGTACGGATCGCCTTCCCGCCCGACGGCGCGAGCCTCGAATTGTCGGGACGCGAAGGCGAGCCGCCCGACCCGATCGCCATCAAGATCGCCGGCGGCACCCCTCCCCTCAACGTGCTCCTCAACGGCATGCCGCTCGCCGCCAAGAAATCGGCGCGGACGCTGTTCTTCGCGCCCGACGGTCCGGGCTTCGTGCGTCTCACGGTGACCGACGCGACGGGCGCCGCCGACAGCGTCGTCGTGCGGCTGCAGTAGTCTTCCGGATTCACAAATAGCCGTAGCGGCGGCGAAGCGGCGCCGTGATCAGCGAGACGAGCCGGCGATGCGCGCTTGGCATGTCGCGCGTCCAGGCCACGTCTTCCTTCACCTCGGCAAGCGATAGGCTCTCCGACCGCATGCGGTTGCCGTAAAGCTGGTGGCGGTTGTCATGCGCGCCAAGCTCCTCGGGGCGCCACGCGGCACCCGGAACGAGCTTGGCGAGAATCTCGCCCATCGTCTCCCGTGGAGACCGCGCGAGCTGCTCGTAGGTGAGACGCAAGTACCGCTCGGGATGCCGCCGCCCGAACGCGTCGCAGGCGAGGTTTGCGATCGACCAGCCAAGCGCCGCAAGTCCGCAGCGCAGAAGCCCAAGCGGTTGCTGCCCGCGGCGGCCGGCTTTCTTGACGGCTGCCCATGCAGCAGCACGGGGGTCTCGCACGAGGTGCAGGAGCTTGAAGTCATCCCCCAAGCGGCGGCCGAGGCGGAAGGGCGTTGCAAGCGAGCGCCGCGCCGTTTTCGAAGAATCGACGAGACACGCATGCGCGCCACCGTCCTGGGACACCAAGAACTCGGTCAGGTCTTCATGCGTCATGCCGGGGAGACGGTCGGAGAGAGCGAAGACCGGCGCCCAGACCGGGCAAATGTTCACCCGCCGCTCGCAGGTGCATTTGCCGGTCCGCCAATGCTCGCGAAGCACGCTCGCCACTTCGCCGCAGGCGACCAATTCAGGACTCGCCGTGAGCAGATATTCGAGCAGCGTCGAGCCGCTGTGCCCGTAACCCCCAATATAGACGAGCTTGGTCACGGCGATTTTCGGGGAGCGTTCGCGAGGCTTGTAGCGCGGAAGGATGGATGGCCGCTTATGTCATTTCCTTCGCGTAAAGACGAGTCCCCCCCCCGAAGGCCGTGCGCGCCGAACCCGCCGCAACAAGTCGGCAACCTTACGCCGCTGCCGCCTTCACCATGTTCGCCGCTATTGCCGCCCCGGCGCGGGGAATGTGGCAAGTGCGGCAAATATGCGCCGTCGGACTGCTCTCGCCCTACCCGCTGATGGCTGCGGCACCGTATCGGACCGGCCCCTGGCCCTTGACGAGAATGGCACGCTTGCCCAACAACAGGGCATGGCTCAAGCCCCCGAAATGCCGCCGGTCAAGCGCGTCCATATCAAGACCTTCGGCTGCCAGATGAACGACTACGACTCCGAGCGCATGGCGGAGACGCTTGGCGCGCAAGGCTATTTGCCGACCGGGGACGCGGCCGAGGCCGATCTCGTCATTCTCAACACCTGCCATATCAGGGAGAAGGCGGCGGAGAAGGTCTATTCGGAGCTCGGGCGCATGCGGCTTGCCAAAGAGCAGCGAAGGCGCGAGGGCCGCGACACGCTGATCGCGGTCGCGGGCTGCGTCGCCCAGGCCGAAGGACGCGAGATCATGGCGCGAGCGCCCGCCGTCGATCTCGTCGTCGGGCCGCAGAGCTATCACCGCATCGCAAGCCTCGTCGCGGAGGCGGCAACGAGCGGTAAGGGCGTCGTCGCGACCGATTTCGCGGCCGAAGACAAGTTCGCGCATCTGCCGGAGCGTTCGCGGCAGGCGCGGGCGCCTTCGGCCTTCATCACCGTGCAAGAAGGCTGCGACAAGTTCTGCACCTTCTGCGTCGTGCCCTATACGCGCGGCGCCGAGTATTCACGCGCGCCCGCAGAGATCATCGCCGAGGCCGAGCGGCTCGCCGCGCAGGGCGTGCGCGAGATCACATTGCTCGGGCAGAACGTGAATGCCTATCACGGCGAGGGCCCCGACGGCCGCACCTGGACTCTGGCGCGGCTTCTGCGGCGGCTTGCCGAGGTGCCGCAGGTTGCGCGGCTGCGCTACACGACAAGTCATCCACTCGACATGGATGACGAGCTGATCGCGCTCTTCGCCGACGAACCGAAACTCATGCCTTATCTGCACCTTCCCTTTCAGTCCGGCTCGGATCGCATTCTCAAGGCCATGAACCGGAAGCATACGATCGCCGCCTACGAGACGGTGATCGCGAAGGTGCGTGTGGCGCGCCCCGATATCGCGCTCTCGACTGACATTATCGTCGGCTTCCCCGGCGAGACCGACCAAGACTTCGAGGCGACCATGGCTCTTTGCGGCCGCGCGCGCTTTGCCCAGGCCTTCACCTTCAAGTATAGCGCGCGGCCCGGGACGCCCGCGGCGAGCTTCCCCAACCAAGTGCCGGACGAGGCGAAGCACGAGCGTCTGCTCGCGCTCCAGGGCCTCATCGACGGTCACCGCCGCGCGTTCGACCGGGCCATGGTCGGGCGCCGTCTGCCGGTGCTGTTCGAGGGCAAGGGGCGGAAACCCGGACAGGTCGCCGGGCGTTCACCCTATCTGCAACCCGTCTACATCGAGGGGCCGGAGACGCTTATCGGTCAGATCGCACCGGTTGACATCCTGGCCGCAAGCCCAAACAGTCTTACCGGTGTCATGAAATCGGGATTTGAATGGCGCGAGCCAATTCAGGCGGCCGAGTGACCAACAAGGCCAGCATTCGCAAGGCAGCGCAGGGCCGGGGGCGCGGAACGGCACCGAAGCGAACCGCCACCGCCGCCAATGGCGGCGGCGAGCCGCTCGTCGTCTATTTCGACGATATGCGGCTCGTGCGCGATCTCCTCGGCGACTACGACGCAAATCTCGCCGTGCTCGAGGACCGGCTCGGGGTCGAGGCCGTCGTCAACGGCAACGCGGTGAGCCTGCGCGGGAGCGAAGCCTCCTGCATCACCGCCAAGTCCGTGCTCGAACAACTCTACGGCAGGCTCGCCCGCGGCGAGACGATCGGCGCCGGCGAGGTCGTCGGCGCGATCCGTCACGCGCGCGTCGTCGAGCCGAGCGAGGTCGTCGGCGCGCCCGATTCCGGCCATCCCGAAGCCCGGCAGATCCGAACGCGCAAACGCCTCGTCACGGCGCGGACGCAGGCGCAAAGCGCTTATCTCGCCTCGCTCGAGCGCAACGATCTCGTTTTCGCCACGGGTCCCGCGGGCACCGGCAAGACCTATCTCGCCGTCGCCTTCGCCGCCGCATGCCTTGAGAGCGGGCGCTGCGACCGGCTGATCCTGTCGCGCCCCGCGGTCGAGGCGGGCGAGCGGCTCGGCTTTCTTCCCGGCGACATGCGCGAGAAGGTCGATCCTTACCTCCGGCCGCTTTACGATGCGCTCTATGACACGCTCGCGCCCGAGCGCGTCGAGCGCGGACTTGCCTCCGGCGCCATCGAGATCGCGCCGCTCGCCTTCATGCGCGGGCGCACGCTCTCGCATGCCATTATCATTCTCGACGAGGCGCAAAACTGCACCCCCGTCCAGCTCAAGATGGCGCTCACCCGGATCGGCGAAGAGAGCAAGATGATCGTGACCGGCGATCCGACGCAGGTCGATCTTCCGCCCGGAAAGGATTCGGGCCTGCTCGCGGCGATCAAGCTGCTCAAAGGCATCGAGGAAATCGACCATATCGCCTTTACCCGCGCCGACGTGGTCCGTCGCGAATTGGTGGGCAAGATCGTCGATGCCTACGAATCCGCTCCCCTCAAGGGTGAGCGCCATGGCTGACGGCGGCCCTAGTCGCAGAAATTCAGCCCTCGACAGCGCCTCGCTCGATGTCGAGATCGTGCGCCGCGAGCCGGGTTTTTCGCGCGACAAAGTCACCGATACCTTGCTCCGCAAGGCCGCACGCGCAGCCTTGCGCGCGGCGCGACACTCGGGCGAATCCTGCCGCGTCACTCTGGTGCTCGCCGGCGACGCCGAGATGCGCGACCTCAACCGCGTTTGGCGCGGCAAGGACGCCCCGACCAACGTGCTGTCCTTCCCCGCCGACGCGAAGCACGACCGCGGCTTTCTCGGCGATATCGTGATTGCCTATGAAACGGCACTGGATGAGGCGAACGAGCGCACGATCTCTCTTCCGGATCACGTCTCGCATCTTGTCGTTCACGGCATGCTGCATCTGCTCGGCTTCGATCATGAGGATGACGCGGATGCCGAGCGCATGGAGAGGATCGAGCGGATCGCGCTCGCGGCGATCGGCATCGCCGATCCTTACGCCGAGGCCGATGCACCCCGACATGCGGAGGCGTCGTCATGAGCAACACGACCGCGACCGAGAAGGACCTGCCGGACGACGAACAGCGCCCGCCGGACGAAGAGGTGTCCTGGTTCGAGCGCCTGCTCCAGACCTTCGGTCTTGGCGAAGAGCCCGATCTCCGCGAGCTAATCGAGGATGCGCTTGCCCGCAGCAAGAGCGACACGTTGAGCGCGCAGGAGCGCAATATGCTCCGCCGCGCCTTACGTTTCGGCAAGCTCACGGTCGAGGACGTGATGGTGCCGCGCGCCGACATCATCGCGGTGGACGACAGCATCACCGTCGCGGCGTTGATGCATGTGTTCCGCGAGGCCGAGCATTCGCGCTTGCCCATCTATCGTGAGACGCTCGACGACCCCCGCGGCATGATCCATATCCGCGATCTCATGTCGTGGATCACGACCGAGGCCGAAACCGGCGGCGCGGGGCTCGATCTTGGCAAGGTCGATCTTACGCGCACCGCCGGCAGCATGAACATCACGCGCGAACTGCTCTACGTGCCCGCGTCGATGCTGGTGCTCGACCTGTTGCCGAAAATGCAGGCGAGCCGGCTTCATCTGGCGCTCGTGGTTGACGAATACGGCGGCACGGACGGGCTCGTCTCCATCGAGGATTTGATCGAGGAAGTGGTCGGCGAGATCGCCGACGAGCACGACGTCGAGGACGAGCCGCTGATCAAGTCCGATCCAAGGCTCGGTCTGGTCGCTGATGCGCGCATGCCGATCGAGGCGCTGGAAAAGCATCTCGGGCTTACGCTGGCCTCCGATGAGGAGGGGGAGGAGGACATCGACACGCTGGGCGGTCTCGCCTTTTCCATCGCTGGCCGCATCCCGGCGAGAGGCGAGCGCGTTCGCCATAGAAGCGGGGTCGAGTTTGAAGTCCTCGACGCCGACCGGCGGCGGATCAAGAAGCTCCGCATCCACTTGCCGCCGAGCCCCGAGGACGCGCAGCCAGAGGGCAAGCAACCCTAATGATGCCGTCGGGCGCGCTGCCGCCTCCCTCCTCCAAGCCGGGAGGCGGCGACCCGTGCTGAGCAAAGCGCGAGACACTATGACGCGGGCCGCGACCTTCCTTGGCGAACTTCGCGGCGCAAGGCGCGCGATTGCCGCCGTCACCCTTGGCGCGCTGTCCCTTCTTGCCTTTGCGCCCGTTCATGCCTGGCCGGTGTTGTTCTTCACTTTCGGCGGTTTGGTCTGGCTGCTCGACGGCTGCCACGCCCAGCACGCGCGTCTCGCGGAGAGACTGAAAGCGGCAGGCTTGATCGGGTTTTGCTTCGGCTTCGGTTACTTCCTGGCCGGGCTCTATTGGATCGCTGAGGCGTTCCTGGTCGAGCCCTGGCGTCACGGCTGGCTCCTGCCCTTCGTCATGACCGCTCTGCCCGGGGGCATGGCGCTCTTTTTCGCGGCCGCCGCCGCCCTTGCCATGCTGCTCTGGGTGCCGGGCGCGGGCCGAGCGTTTGCGCTTGCCATCGCCTTCTTCCTTGCCGAGTTCACGCGCGGCCATGTCCTGACCGGGCTTCCCTGGAATCTGATCGGCTACGGACTTGTTGGCGGCTTGCCGCTGATGCAGCTCGCGTCGCTGTTCGGCGTCTACGCACTCAGTCTCCTTGCCGTGCTCCTGTTCGCCGCGCCAGCCACCCTGTTTGCGCCGTCACAGTCGGGGCTCGCGCGAGGGCGCGGCTCCTTCGCCCTCGTGGGACTTCTCCTCGTTCTGCTCGTGGCCGGTTATGGCTGGGGCGAGCGCAGGCTAAGCGCCGCTACGGACAGCACCGGTATCCGCGTCCGCATCGTCCAGGCCAATATCGACCAGGCCGAGAAATGGCGTCCCGAGAACAGCGCCGAGATCTTCGCCGATTATCTCGACCTGACGAAGTCCGGAGGCGCGACCGCTCTCGACGGCATCGACATTGTGGTCTGGCCCGAGACGGCGGTCCCCTTCCTTGTTGCCGACGCGCCCGACGCGCTCACGGCGATCGCCGATGTGCTGCCCGCGACAACAACGCTCCTCCTCGGATCGGGGCGGCTCGTGCAAGAGCGGGACACGGAAGGCGTGCTCGTGCGTAACCGCGTCTACAACAGCGTTCTCGTCATCGACGGCGATGGCCGCGTCACCGGCAGCTACGACAAGATCCATCTCGTGCCGCTGGGCGAGTATCTTCCGTTCCAGGACTTTCTCGAGAGTCTCGGCATGATGCAGCTCACCGGCGTGCGCGGCGGCTTCAGCGTGGGGCAAGGACCGCGATTGCTCATGGTCCCGGGCGCGCCGCCGGCAACGCCGCTCATTTGCTACGAGATCATCTTTCCCCACGCGATCACCGAGACGGGAACGCGTCCAGGCTGGTTGCTCAACCTCACCAACGATGCCTGGTTCGGATCGAGCGCGGGCCCCTATCAGCACTTTCATCAGGCGCAAGTGCGTGCCGTCGAGCAAGGCCTGCCGGTCGTGCGCGCGGCCAATACCGGCATCTCGGCGGTGATCGACCCTCTTGGGCGCATCCGCGCCGAGATCGGTCTCGGCGAAAAGGGCGTCATCGATGCCGATTTGCCCGATACCGGCCCTCGGACGCTGTTTTCCCAGTTGGGAATCGCTGTCGAAATTGCCGTGTTGATGCTCGCGGCGATGGGTTGGCTTGCTTTTCGGATGCGGCTTTTGCGCTAATGCTGACTTCCTCAGTTCGGAATCGTTGTCGGCATCGCGATGCTGACGCGCGCGACCATGGGTTGGCGCGGTTGCCGCACATCCGGATTGACGGCGACTGACAACGACCTCTTTTTGAGCCGAGGGCGTTTTGAACGCTCATTCAAATTCTGGGCTGAATTTTTCAAGCTGCGCGCGCGCGGCGTGCAAGCATGCTTGACGGGGTACAACCGCACCCCTATGAACGACGCGCGTGGGGCCGTCTCACCAAGAGCGTGAGCATGTTGGCTCTTTTTTCCAACAACGATTTTCGACGAGTGAGCGAATGGCAGGGAAGAAACCTAACCCGGTTGACACGCATGTCGGAAGCCGGGTGCGATTGCGCCGAATGTTGCTGGGCATGAGTCAGGAACGTCTCGGTGAGAGCATGGGGTTGACGTTTCAGCAGGTGCAAAAATACGAGAAGGGTGTGAACCGCATCGGTGCGAGCCGGCTGTTCCAAATCTCGAAGATCCTCGACGTCCCCGTGCAGTTCTTTTTCGAGGAGGCGCCGCATCTCGGCGAGCGCGGTCAGCTGCGGGGCATGGCCGAGCCGGAATCGGAAACCTTCATCCTCGAATTTCTCAACAGCCGCGAAGGACTCGAGCTGAACCGCGCCTTCGTCAAGATCGGCGACGCCAAGGTGCGCAAGACGATCGTGGACCTCGTGCGGGCCTTGAGCGCGGGCTAGGCACTTCTTACCTCGGGTGGTTGCCGTGGCGGCTTGACCTTCGGCGCATTGGTTGTAGAACCAGCGCGTCGTTCCGGCCGTCCGGCCTGACCTCTCTGACAGGAGTGCAAATTGTCGCGGGCAGATTACCTCTTCACCAGCGAGTCGGTGTCGGAAGGCCATCCCGACAAAGTGTGCGATCGCATCTCGGATGCGGTTGTCGATCTCTACCTCGCCGCCGATCCGCTGTCGCGGGTCGCGATCGAGACGCTCGTTACGACCAACCGCATCGTCATGGCGGGCGAGGTGCGCGGCCCCGAAAGCGTGACACCGGAGCGGATCGAGCAGGCGGCGCGCCGCGCCGTGCGCGAGATCGGATACGAGCAGGCGGGGTTCCACTGGGACCTGGCCGAGTTTCAGTTTTACGTACATGAGCAATCCGCTGACATCGCGGCCGGCGTCGATCCCAATGCTGAAAAGCAGAAGGACGAGGGCGCCGGCGACCAGGGCATCATGTTCGGTTTCGCCTGCCGCGAAACCGAGCCGCTCATGCCCGCGCCGATCTTCTACGCGCACCGCATCCTGCATGAGATGGCCAAGGCCCGGCATAGCGGCCGCACGCCCGAGCTCGGCCCCGATGCCAAGAGCCAGGTGACGCTCGTCTACGAGGATGGCAGGCCGGTGCGCGCCGATTCCGTCGTGGTCTCGACCCAGCATGGCGAGGATGTGAGCCAAGAGCGGGTGAAGGAGATCGTGCACGGCTTTGTCCACGAGGTGATGCCGAAAGGCTGGGTCAACGGCGCGACCAAATTCTACGTCAATCCCACTGGGCGCTTCGTCATCGGCGGCCCCGACGGCGATACTGGCCTCACGGGGCGGAAGATCATCGTCGATACGTATGGCGGCGCGGCACCGCATGGCGGCGGCGCCTTCTCAGGCAAGGACCCGACCAAGGTCGATCGCTCGGCGGCTTACGCCGCGCGCTATCTCGCCAAGAACGTGGTCGCGGCCGGGCTCGCCGACAAATGCACGCTTCAGCTCTCCTACGCGATCGGCGTCTCGCAGCCGCTCTCGCTTTATGTCGATCTGCACGGCACGGGCAGCATCTCCGAGGAGAAACTGGAGCGGGCGTTGCGGCAGGTCATGGATTTGAGCCCGCGCGGGATCAGGGAGCATTTGAAGTTGAGCCGCCCGATCTATGAGCGCACGGCCGCTTACGGCCATTTCGGGCGGCAGCCCGACAATGACGGCGGCTTTTCCTGGGAGCGGCTCGATCTCGCCGAGCCGATCCGTGCCGAGCTTTCATAGGCGAACTTCTTTCCCTTACCGTATTGTCATCGCCCGGCTTGACCGGGCGATCCAGTAGTCACAGACCTTTCGCTAACGAAGGCCAGTGGTTACTGGATGCCCGCGTGCGCGGGCATGACAAGGTGGGTGGATTGGTGCACGAAAATCGCCTCATGACCGAAACTGGACCGCTTAGGTCTTTTGGCCGGCGTAAAGCCAAGCCACTAAGCGCGCGCAAGGAGCGCCTGATCGGCGAGCTCCTGCCGCGCATCCGCGTCGATCTCGCGAAGAAGCCGCCGAGCCCGCTCGCGGCTCTCTTTCCTGTTCCGGTCAAGGACGTCTGGCTCGAGATCGGTTTCGGCTCGGGCGAGCATCTCTTGTGGCAGGCCGAGCGGCATCGCGACATCGGCTTCATCGGTTGCGAGCCCTTCATCAACGGCATGGGAAGCCTTCTCGGCGCCATCGACGAGCGCGGGGTTCGGACCATCCGCGTGCATGACGGGGATGCGCGCGAGGTGCTCTCCTGGCTCCCCGACCGCTCGATCGGCCGGATTTTCCTCCTCTTCCCCGACCCCTGGCCGAAGCGGCGCCAGCAGAAGCGGCGGCTGTTGGCCGCGGAGACGATCGGTGAGTTCGCGCGCGTGCTTATGCCCCTGGGCGAGCTCCGCTTTGCCTCCGATAGCGGCGACTACGCCGCACAGGCGTTGCTCCTGATGCGAGCGAGCGGCGCCTTTATCTGGCAGGCAGACCGGGCGGCCGATTGGCGGGAGCGCCCCCTCGATTGGCCGGAAACGCGCTACGAGCGGAAGGCCCTCGGCGAAGGGCGAAAACCCGTTTACCTGAGATTTGCCCGCATCTGAGGGCTCCGGGCCGCCGCAACCGCCCCGCGAGGCGCTTGAAAGCCGGGCGAAAGCTCGTATATTAAGGCGGAACTCATGATTGATATGGTCAGGAGTGGGCCTTCGCCCGCTCCTTTTTGTTAGGCTCATCGCCTTTCCCCGGCCCAGAACGTTGATGTCGAGCCCTGCCGGCAATGCCGATCGACGATTCGCCCGCGAAACCGGACCCGCGCGGATCATCGCCGATCTGGCCGAGCCCGTGCTGACGGAACTCGGCTTCCGGCTGGTCAGGGTCAAGGTCTCGGGGCGCGACGGAGGCACGGTGCAGATCATGGCCGAACGGCCGGATGGCGGGATGAGCGTGGACGATTGCGCCGCGATCAGCCGGGCGCTCTCGCCGGTGCTCGACGCTTACGACCCGGTGCCGGGGCAGTATCGTCTGGAGGTCTCATCGCCCGGGATCGACCGGCCGCTGGTGAGGCCGAGCGACTTCGCGTCATGGGCGGGTCATGAAGCGAAGGTCGAACTGAACGCGTTGGTCGATGGGCGGAAGCGCTTCAGGGGCGTGATCGAAGGCATCGCCAAGGACGAGGTGCGGCTCAAAATCGAGCTCGAAGGCAAGGCCGAGCCGGTGGTGATCGGGCTTCCCTTCTCGCTCATCGGTGAGGCGAAGCTCGTGGCGGATCAGGCGAGTTTCAGGGCAGACCTTGCGGGCAAGAAGCCCGCGCATTGAGACACAGCGGAGCATGCACGCTTCATGCGGCATGCTTCCCGCGAAGACGACAACGATTGGAGGTTACAGACATGGCTCAGGCAGGCGTCAGCGCCAACAGGCTCGAGCTCTTGCAGATCGCGGACGCGGTCGCGCGTGAGAAGTCGATCGATCGCCAGGTGGTCATCAGCGCCATGGAGGATGCGATCCAGAAGGCGGCGAAGTCCCGCTATGGCAGCGAGAACGAGATCAAGGCCGAGGTCGATCCCAAGACCGGCGAGATCAGGCTCGCACGCCTGCTCGAAGTGGTCGAGGCCGTGACCATGGAGGCAACCCAGATTTCGCTCGAGGAGGCGCGGCGGCGCAATCCGGCGGCACAGCCCGGCGATTTCATCGCCGAGCCCCTGCCCCCGCTCGATTTCGGCCGCGTCGCGGCGCAGAACGCCAAGCAAGTCATCGTGCAGAAAGTGCGCGAGGCGGAGCGCGAGCGCCAATATGACGAGTACAAGGACCGCGTCGGCGAAATCGTCAACGGCATCGTCAAGCGCGTCGAGTACGGCAACGTCATCGTCGATCTCGGCCGCGCCGAGGCGATCGTGCGCCGCGACGAGACCCTGCCGCGCGAGAATTTCCGTTACGGCGACCGTATCCGCGCCTATGTCTATGACGTGCGCCGCGAGCAGAGGGGCCCGCAGATCTTTCTCTCGCGCACCCACCCCGAATTCATGGCCAAGCTCTTCGCGCAAGAGGTGCCCGAGGTCTATGAGGGCATCGTCACCATCAAGTCGGTGGCGCGCGATCCGGGCAGCCGGGCCAAGATCGCGGTGGTGTCGCGCGACGCCTCGATCGATCCGGTCGGCGCTTGCGTCGGCATGCGCGGCAGCCGCGTGCAGGCGGTGGTGAACGAGCTCCAGGGCGAGAAGATCGATATCATCCAGTGGTCGCCCGATGCTGCGACCTTCATCGTCAATGGTCTCGCGCCGGCCGAAGTGGTCAAGGTCGTGCTCGACGAGGATGCCGAGCGGATCGAGGTCGTGGTCCCCGATCAGCAATTGTCGCTCGCCATCGGCCGCAAGGGCCAGAACGTGCGGCTTGCCTCGCAGCTCACAGGCTGGGATATCGACATCATGACCGAGGCTTCCGAGTCGGAGCGCCGCCAGGCGGAGTTCGCCGAGCGCTCCTCGACCTTCATGGAGGCGCTCGACGTCGATGAGGTCATCGCGCAGCTTTTGGCCTCGGAAGGATTCAGCTCGGTCGAGGAAGTCGCCTTCGTCGAGCCGTCGGAAATCGCCTCGATCGAGGGCTTCGACGAGAACACGGCCGCCGAGATTCAGACGCGCGCGCGCGAGCATCTGGAGAAGATCGAGGCCGAGCTCGAAGCCAAGCGCAAGGCGCTCGGCGTCGCCGATGAGCTTGCCGAGGTCCCGGGGGTCACGACCGCGATGCTCGTCACCCTTGGCGAGAACAACATCAAGACGGTCGAGGACCTGGCCGATTGCGCCACCGACGACCTTGCCGGATGGAGCGAGCGCAAGGACAAGGAGACCATTCGCCATGCCGGCATCCTCGACGGCTCCAGTCTGAGCAAGGACCAGGTCGAGGACCTGATCCTGGCCGCGCGCGTCAAGGCGGGATGGATCACCGAGGCCGATCTCGCGCCTCCGGCCCCTGAGGGCGAGGAGGGCGTGGCCGAGGACACCGAGGCCTCCGACGCGGAAGCGTCGAGCGGCGCGAGCCCGGCATGAGGGCGCGAGGAGACCATAGTTGCGGCAGGCGGCGGCTCAGCGGAAAGGCAAGTCCCAAACGGACGCGGACCATAGCGGCCGCCGCTGTGCGCTGACGCGTGCGCCGCGGCCGAAGGACGAGCTGATCCGCTTCGTCCTCGCCCCCGACGGCACGGTCGTTCCCGATCTCAAGGAAAGGTTACCGGGCCGCGGCATGTGGCTGACGGCGGCGCACGATGCGGTCGCCGACGCGGTCAAGCGCAAATTGTTCTCCCGGGCGCTCAAAGGCGAGGCCAAGGTCCCGGACGAGCTTCCGGCCCAAGTCGAGCGGCTTCTTGCCGGGGCGGCGTTGTCGGCTCTGGCCTTGGCCAACAAGGCCGGCGAGGCCGCGTTCGGCTACGCCAAGGTCGAGGAGGCCATCGCTTCGGGCCAGGTTCTCGCCCTGATCCATGCCCGGGAAGCCGCCGAGGATGGTTGCCGCAAGCTTGACGGCAAGGCCCGGGCGGCAAGCGGAGGGCAGCAAATTCCGGCCATCCGCGCCTTCGGCACGGACGAATTGAGTTTGGCAACGGGCCGGACAAATGTGATACATGCTGCCCTCATCCAGGGCGGAGCGGCAGAGACAGTCCTCGCGGCAGCCTCGCGTTTAGAGCGCTACCGCAGGGGTCGCGCCGCATTTGCAAGCGAGAACGGATCGGTTACGGACAAGGAATGAGCGAAACCAACGAGACCGAAGACAAGGGTGCCCGGGGCGCGCGCAAGATGACGCTCAACGTGCGCCGCACGGTCGAGTCCGGCCATGTCCGGCAGAGCTTCAGCCACGGTCGCTCGAAATCCGTTCTGGTCGAGAAGAAGAAGCGCCGCGCCCTCGGCGCGGGCGGCGCGCCGCTGCCCGCCGAGGAGGAGGTCAAACCTTCGCCGGCCCCGCGGCCTGCCGAGAAGGCCAAGCCGAAAGTCGAGGACGCGCAAGCCAACCGCGCTCGCGTCGTGCTGCCGCAACTTTCCGAGGAAGAAAAGGACGCGCGCATGCGCGCGCTCGCCGATTCGCGCCAGCGCGAGGCGGCGGAGCGCGAGAAGGCCAAGGAGACCGCGGCCCTTCAGGTCGTCACCGAAGAGCAGCGGGCGAAAGAGCGCGAAGAGGCCGAAGCGCGCAAGCGCAAAGAGGATGAGCGGCACGAGGCCGAAGCCAAGGCGCGCAAGATCGGCGAAGAGACCGCGCGCAAGCATCTCATCAAAGAAGAGGCCGAGGAGCCCGCGCGAACGGCCGATGCGCGTCACAAGAAGAGCGCGGTTGCCCCGCGGCGCGGCGAAGAGCGCAGGGTCAGAGGCCGGCTGACCATTATCAACGCGCTCGACGAGGAGCAGCGCCAGCGCAGCCTCGCCTCGCTGAAGCGGCGCCAGGAGCGCCAGAAGAAGCAGATCACCGGCCCGCAGGCGCAGGCGAAAATCCAGCGCGAGGTCGTGATCCCCGAGGTCATCACCATTCAAGAGCTCGCCAACCGCATGGCCGAGCGCGGCGTCGATGTCATCAAATACCTGATGAAGGACGGCGAAATGCGCAAGATCACCGACGTGATCGACGCCGACACCGCCCAGATCATCGCCGAGGAATTCGGCCACACCGCGCGGCGGGTCTCCGAGGCCGATGTCGAGGAAGGCTTTATCGGCGCGGACGATCATGCCGAGGATCTTGCCCCGCGCGCGCCCGTCGTCACCATCATGGGCCATGTCGATCACGGCAAGACGTCTCTGCTCGACGCCATTCGCGTGACCAACGTCGTCTCGCAAGAGGCGGGCGGCATCACCCAGCATATCGGCGCCTACCAGGTGGAGACTGAGGCCGGGCAGAAGATCACCTTCATCGACACGCCGGGCCACGAGGCCTTCACTGCCATGCGCGCCCGCGGCGCCAAAGTGACCGATATCGTTGTCCTGGTGGTGGCCGCCGATGACGGCGTGAAGCCGCAAACGGTCGAGGCGATCAATCACGCGAAATCCGCGCGCGTTCCTATGATCGTCGCCATCAACAAGATGGACAAGCCGGGCGCCGATCCGCAGAGGGTCCGCACCGACCTCCTGAGCTACGAGATCGTGGTGGAAAGCTTGGGCGGCGACACGCTCGAGATCGAGGTCTCGGCCCTGAAGAAGACCGGTCTCGACAGACTGCTCGAGGCGATCATGCTGCAAGCCGAGGTGCTCGAGCTCACCGCAAATCCCGATCGTCCCGCCGAAGGCGTCATCGTCGAGGCCAAGCTCGAGCGGGGCCGTGGTCCCGTCGGCACGGCGCTCGTCCAGCGCGGCACGCTCAAGCTCGGCGACCTCGTCGTCGCGGGCCAGGCCTGGGGCCGCGTCCGGGCGCTCATCAACGATGTCGGCGAGCAGGTGAAGGAGGCGGGTCCGTCGGTTCCGGTCGAGGTGCTCGGCTTCGACTCGGCGCCCGAGGCCGGAGACCAGTTCGCCGTGGTCGAGAGCGAGGCCCGCGCGCGCGAAATCACCGATTACCGCATGCGCGAGCGGCGCAAGCGGAACGCGGTGGCGGGCGCCCGCGGCAGCCTCGAGCAGATGATGAACCAGCTGAAAGAGGCCGGCATCAAGGAATTCACGCTTGTCGTCAAAGGCGACGTGCAGGGCTCGGTCGAAGCGATCACCTCGGCGCTGGCCAAGATCGGCACCGACGAGGTCAGGGCGCGCATCATTCATGCCGGCGTCGGCGGCATTACCGAGTCCGACGTGTCGCTCGCCGCGACCTCCGGCGCGGTCGTGCTCGGCTTCAATGTCCGCGCCAACACGCAAGCCCGCGAAGTGGCCGAGCGCGAAGGTGTCGAAATCCGCTACTACGCCGTCATCTACGATCTGGTCGACGACATGAAGCAGGCCATGTCGGGTCTGCTCGCGCCGACCTTGCGCGAGACCTTCCTCGGCAATGCCGAGATCCTCGAAGTGTTCACCATCTCGAAGGTGGGCAAGGTGGCGGGCTGCCGCGTGACCGAAGGCAAGGTCGAGCGCGGGGCGCAGGTGCGGCTCATCCGCGACAACGTCGTCGTGCATGAGGGCAAGCTCTCGACGCTCAAGCGCTTCAAGGACGAGGTGCGCGAGGTGGTGGCGGGCCAAGAATGCGGCATGGCCTTCGAAGGCTATCAAGACATGCGGCAGGGCGACGTCATCGAGTGTTTCCAGGTCGAGCACGTCAAGCGCACGCTCTGATCCCTCCTGTCATGCCCCGCGGAGGCGGGCATCCAGTAAACGGCGAGGTCCGTTGCTTCATCTTGAGCTTTGGTGGTTGCTGGCTTCCCGCTTTCGCGGGAATGACGGTAAGAAGTCACGACAGCAGAATGAACAATCGCGACAAAGGCAGAGCACCGGCGGGCAAGCCGCCCTCGCAACGTCAGCTCAAAGTCGGAGAGACGATCCGGCATG
>CAYMJW010000019.1:26913-28372 GCA_964390455.1 uncultured Methyloceanibacter sp.
GCGGGCAAGCCGCCCTCGCAACGTCAGCTCAAAGTCGGAGAGACGATCCGGCATGCGCTGGCCGCGATTTTCGCCCGCGGCGACATCATCGACGAGGTGCTGAGCCGGCATTCGCTGACCGTGCCCGAAGTGCGCATGTCGCCCGACCTCAAGCTCGCCACGGTCTATGTGATGACGCTCGGCGGCGGCGAGGCGGAGGAGGCGGTCGCCCATCTCGACAAGCATAAGCGCTTCTTGCGCGGGCTCTTGGCCAAGCAGATCAGCATGAAGTTCATGCCGGAGCTCAGGTTCAGGGTGGACACCTCGTTCGGCGAGGCCTCGCGCATCGATGAGCTGCTGGCACGGCCTGAGGTCGCCCGCGACCTGGACAGCTAGCGGGCGCGGCCGGAACACATGGCACGGCAGCGCAAAGGGCTTCCCGTCAATGGCTGGCTCATCTTCGACAAGCCGCAAGGCATGACCTCGACGCAGGCCGTTTCCCGCGTGAAGCGACTCTATCAGGCGGCCAAGGCCGGGCATGCCGGCACGCTCGATCCGCTCGCGACCGGGGTGCTGCCGATCGCGCTTGGCGAAGCGACCAAGACCGTCCCGTTCGTGGTCGATGGCAGCAAGGAGTACCGCTTTACCGTCCGCTTCGGCGCCGAGACCGACACCGACGACGCCGAAGGAAAGGTGATCGCGCGAAGCGACCTTAGGCCGTCCCGCGCCGAGATCGAGGCGGCGCTTCCCCGCTTTACCGGCGAGATCGAGCAAGTGCCTCCGCGCTATTCCGCGCTCAAGGTCGATGGCGCCAGGGCATACGATCTCGCCCGCGACGAGGAGGATTTCGAGCTTCTGCCGCGGCGCGTGTCGATCGAGCGGCTCGTTCTCATCGATCATCCCGAGGCGGACCGGGCGGTGCTCGAGGCGCGTTGCGGCAAAGGCACCTATGTGCGGGCGCTTGCCCGCGATCTCGGCCGCGCGCTCGGCTGTTGCGGCCATGTCGAGGCTTTGCGCCGAACGCGGGTCGGAACCTTCGCCGAGGATCGATCCGTGCCGCTTGCCTCGCTCGAAGCGCTTGCCGAGCGCGGCGGTCACGAGGCGCTCCTGACCGCACTCGAGCCGGTCGAGATGGCGCTTGAAGGACTTCCGGCGCTTGCCGTCTCCGCGGCCGATGCTGACAGGCTGAGGCGCGGACAGGCGGTGCTGCTGCGCGGCCGCGACGCCCCGATCATCGAGGGCACCGTCTATGCCACCGCGCGCGGCACGCTGGTCGCGCTCGGCGAGATCGCGCAAGGCGAGCTCCATCCCAAGCGCATCTTCAATCTGCCGGCAGGTGCCCGCTCTCCCCTTGTGGGAGAGCACGCGCGCCGTTTGGCGCGCGGTGAGGGGTAAGCGGGCGTAAGCCCGCGTCAGAAAGATTCACCCCTCACCCTTCCCGCCATTCGTCGCGCTGCGCGCGCCGGGCGGGAAGCCCTCT
>CAYMJW010000020.1:0-18678 GCA_964390455.1 uncultured Methyloceanibacter sp.
AGAAGCGCGATCTCGCGCGAGACCGCGAACCGCTCGCGCTTCAGATAATCGGCGACGGCGCGGCGCAAGCCCGGATCGGCGATGTAGTGCGCGCTGTAGGTCTCGACCGGCAGATAGCCGCGGGCGAGCTTGTGCGCGCCTTGCGCGCCCGCTTCCACCCGCGCGAGCCTATGCGCGATCGCGTATTCGATGGCCTGGTAATAGCAGACCTCGAAATGGAGGAAGGGATGGTGCTCGATGCCGCCCCAGTAACGGCCGTAAAGTGCATTCTCGCCGATGAAATTGAGCGCGCCGGCGACATAGCGGCCCGACCGCTTGGCGAGAATGAGCACGATCCGCTCAGCCATGCTTTCGGCGAGCAGGCAGAAGCATTGCCGCGTCAAATAGGGCGTGCCCCATTTGCGCGAGCCGGTGTCGATGTAGAAGGCGAAGAAGGCATCGAGATGCGCCTCGGTGAGATCGCCTCCCGTGATGCATTCGATGGCGATACCGTCGAGGAGCGCCTCGCGGCGCTCTTTTCTGATCGCCTTCCGCTTGCGCGAGGCGAGCGTGCCGAGGAAATCGTCGAAGGTCGCGTAGCCTTCGTTCCGCCAGTGGAATTGCTGGTCGGTCCGCTTCAGGTAGCCGATCTCGCCCGCAAGCTCCCATTCTTCGCGCGTGGGAAAGGTGATGTGCAGCGATGAGACGCCGAGCCGGTCGGTCACTTGGATCGCCGCTTGCAGCAGGAGCGCTTCAAGCGCGGCGCGGTTCTCGCCGGCCCGGACGAGCAAGCGTCTCCCGGTGACGGGCGTGAAGGGAACGGACGCCTGAAGCTTGGGATAGTAGCGGCCGCCGGCGCGTTCGTAGGCGTCGGCCCAGCCATGGTCGAACACATATTCCCCAAGCGAATGCGATTTCAGGTAGCAGGGCATGCAGCCGATCAACGCGCCGGAATGGTCTTCGAGGAGCAGGTGATGCGGCAGCCAGCCGGTCGCCCGACACGCCGAACCGCTCTCCTCCAGCGCCATCAGAAATGCATGCGATGTGAATGGGTTAGGGGAAGATATGCCGGGCACGGATGATGCCCCGCCGCAAGCGCAAGCGTCCCAGTCTCCCGCCGCGACGTCGCCAATGCGCGCGGCGACCCGCACCGAAAACGTCTCGGCCCCGCTTTCGCCCTCGGCGCGGTTCTGTTCGATATCGCCCATCTCTTTAAGCGTGGCCCTAGGGTCCGATCCCTTCGAAGATCATGGCGTCGGCATAGCGCATCGCGCGCTCGCGCTGCGCCTCGTTGCGCACTGTCCAGGTCAGAAGCGGCAACCCGAACACGTTTCGCGCGATGAGCGGGGCGAGCGCCGGCAGCGCCTCGATATCGTAGGCGATGAACTGCGGCCAGGCGATGGCGGCGCTCAGGAGATGGCGCATGGCAAACCGCTCGCCGGCCGTGAGCGCAGGCCAATGCTCGCTTCTGTCGAACCGCTCGGCGACCAATCCGCGCGGCAGCTCCGGGGCCACCTTGCGAAACGCCGCGAGCGCGTGCGGGTCGAACGACATCACCGCGACGGGCCCCGTATACGCCGCGAGCATGGCGGCAATCTGCGCCTCGAACTGACCCTCGCGCGCCCAGGTGCTCTTCACTTCGAGCAAGAGCGGCACGCGACCTTCGACAAGATCGAGGAGGGCGGGCAGCGAGAGGATGCGGTCGTTGCTGTTGCGCAACGGAATGTCGGAGAGCGCGTCGACGCTGCGCTTGGCGATCGGGCCGGTCTCGTCGGTGAGGCGGTCGAGCGTCGCGTCGTGAAAGACGATCGGCACGTTGCCGGCCGCGCATTGCAGGTCGAGCTCGACGGCAAGGCCCTTGCCCATGGCCGCGCTGACGGCAGAAGCGCTGTTCTCGATGATCCCCTTGGCCGCATTGTGCAGGCCGCGATGGGCAATCGGCCGCTTCAGCCAATAGAGTTCGCCCATGGGAGACGCTCAAATGGCGGTGGGGTATCTAGTCTACAGCAAAAATCGCATCGACTTCGACGGCGGCGTTGAGCGGCAGGCTCGCGCAGCCGACGGCGATCCGCGTATGGAGCCCCTTGTTGCCGAGGATCGCGACCATGAGGTCGGAAGCGCCGTTGAGCACCTTGGGGTGGTCGGCAAAACCCGGATCGGCGTTGATGAAGCCGTTGAGGCGCATGAGCTGGACGATGCGATCGAGATCGCGCAGCGCGGCCTTGGCTTGCGCCAGAATGTTGAGAGCGCAAAGCCGCGCCGCCTCCTGGCCGCGGGCGATGTCGAGCTCGGCGCCGACCTTGCCGGCAATTGCGATCTTGCCGTCAACAAGCGGCAACTGACCGGAAATGACGAGTTGACCGTTCAGATGAAGGAACGGGACATAGCTGCCGATTGCGGCTTTGGCCTCGGGTAGGGTGAGGCCAAGCGCCTTGACCCGTGCTTCGATCTCGCCCGCCATGACGCCTCCCTTCAGTCTTGAGCGCATCGCCTCAAGGTCCTAAACCATTGAGCAAATCCGGCCGCCGCGCAAGAAGCGGCCGACGGCCTCCTCTTGTCCGGCTTGGCGGTTGGTGCGAAAAAGCGCTTGCGCCCGGCCGCGGGCCGGGGCGCGGGGACCGAAGGACTCATGGAACGCATGGCCCGTATTTCCCGGCGGCTCGTGGTTGCTGTGCTCGCAGCTTCGCCGCTCTCCGGGACACTCTCCGGGGACGTTCAGGCGCTGGCCGGAAGCGAGCCGAACAAGCTCGTGCCGCATCGGGCCGTCTATGAGATGAAGCTCGACGATACGCGCTCGGCCTCCGGCATCACCGGCATCAGCGGCATCGATGGCCGCATGGTGTTCGAGTTCACGGGTTCCGCATGCGACGGCTATTCGCTCAATATGCGCATGGTCACGCAGATGACGGATTCCCAGGACCAGACCAACATGACCGATCTCCGCTCCTCGACCTGGGAGCAGGGGGATGGCGGGAAGTTCCGGTTTCAGTCGTCGCAATACGTGAACGAAAAGCCCGGCGACGTGACCATGGGCCGGGCTGTGCGCGAGACCCCGAGCGAGGCGATCAAAGTCAAGCTGAGCCAGCCCGCGCAAGCGGAGATCAAGCTTTCGGGGCCGGTACTGTTCCCGACGCAGCACAGCATCGCCCTGATCGAAAAGGCGCGCGCCGGCGAGACCTCGTTCCAGGCGCGTGTCTATGACGGCTCGGAAAAGGGTCGAAAGGTCTACGAGACGACGGCCTTCATCGGCAAGACGGTGCCGCCGGGCGGCGATGCCACGCTCGAGGCCGCCGCCAAGGGACTGGGTGATCTCGCGTCGTGGCCGGTCTCGATCGGCTATTTCGAGGAACAGACGGGCGATCTCACGCCGAGCTACCAGATCGATTTCCGGCTCTACGACAACGGCGTCAGCCGCGAGCTTCTCATCGACTATGGCAGCTTCTCGGTCCATGGGACTTTGACCGAGCTCGAGTATCTCAAGGCCCCAGAGTGCCGCTGAGGGGCCTCTGAACCCCTTGCAGCCCGGGTCAAGACGCGGGGCTGTCTCCGCGTCACCAAGCCCCGCATTCCTGGCTTTTGCCGCCCCTCGAAAGAAATTCGTTACGGGTTTCCGGTGAAACTCCCCGCGTTGTAACGGATGGGGGCGGGCGATCATGTTCTGGCGGCTCAAATCGGCTCCGAGCGCCATGGCGCGTTCGCCTGAGATCGCCCATCATGGGGCGACCGAATCGCATCCCCGGCCGGGCCCCATGACCAAGACCATCCTGATCGTCGAGGACAACGAGCTGAACATGAAGCTGTTTCATGATCTGCTCGATGCCCATGGCTACAAGACGCTGCAGACGCGGAACGGCATGGAGGCGCTCGCGCTCGCCCGCGAGCACCGTCCCGATCTTATTCTGATGGACATCCAGCTGCCCGAGGTCTCCGGGCTCGAAGTCACCAAATGGCTGAAAGAGGACGACCAGCTCCGCAAGATTCCGGTGATTGCGGTCACGGCCTTCGCCATGAAGGGCGATGAAGAGCGCATCCGCGAAGGCGGGTGCGAGGCCTATATCTCGAAGCCGATCTCGGTCACGATGTTCCTCGACACGATCCGGCAATTCATCGGCGAGGCGCGGTAGCCGCACGGCTAATATTCAGGGTGCGGAGTTCAGGCAAAATGCTGATTCCGGGGCAGGGCTTCACTGATATGGTTTACGTTTAACCTGAAGTCTTAAGGTTAAGGCTTTACAAAGCTTAGGATTTTATCGTATTAAGCCAGGAATAAGATTGATTTCATCCCGTCTTTGCCTGTTTTATGATCGCAGACGAACGCGACGGGAGGCAATTGGGGATTTCGGACCTTTAGCTTGCCAAGTTGCAAGCGCGCCCGAACCCTTTTTCCCCTCGTCAAAAAAAGATAACCCTGCGGAATGCTCAGGTCCGCCGCATCTCCTGGGTCCGTAGGGTTCGGCCGGCCGGACCGCGGTTGAGTGGCCTCCTCGTTAGCGCCGTGTTTCGGCCGGCCACCCACTCACAAATAAGGATCGGCCCGCTGACGGCCGTCAGCGGGAGCGATGGGCCAATCGAAGGGGCAACCCTCCGGTCGCGCCTACTTGATTTTGGCTTCCTTGAATTCGACGTGCTTGCGCGCCACCGGATCGTATTTCTTGAATACGAGCTTCTCGGTTTGATTGCGCGGGTTCTTCTTGGTGACGTAGTAGAAGCCCGTCCCGGCTGAACTCACGAGCTTGATCTTCTGGGTGACAGGCTTGGCCATGGCGTCCTCAACGGCTTAGCGGCAAATTTGGCGCGACCCTACTCGCTCATGGCCGGAAGTCAAGGCGGCGCGGGCGCGGGGAATCGCCGCCGGAAAGTCCGATCTCCTCGTCGCTGTCGGGATCGAAACCGTGCATGTAGAGCGCCCATTGCAGAGCCACCAATGTTCCCTTGATCGAGGGCAGTAGCGCGAGCGCGAGGATGAGGGTGAGCGGCACCCATAGCGCGGCATGCAGCCAAAGCGCAGGCCGGTAAGCCATTTCCACCGCGAGCATCAGGCCGACAACGACATGGCCCACGATCGCAATGGTGAAATAGGGCGGCGCGTCGTCGGCGCGTTGATGATGCAGCGCCTCGCCGCAATGAGAGCAGTGGTCGGCGACTTTGAGGTAGCGCCGGAACATTGGGCCCACGCCGCAAGCCGGACATTTGAGCGCGGCACCTTGCAACAGAGCCGGAAGAACCGGGCGCTCGGGCTGCAACCCGCCAAGGGCCTCGCGCGAAATTTTTGCCCGTTCCTGCATCATTGCTCCGAGAGGCTTGAGTGCGGGGCGGCTAGCGGCGCTTGTTTCCCTTGCGTCCACGGCCTTGGCCGCCCGGCTTTCCCTTGTAGCGTTGCGGCCGTCCCCTGTCACCGGGCTTCCGTGCGCCTTTCGGTCGCGGGCCGATGAGGCGGCCTTCGCTCAGCATCTCGAAGCGCAGCGCGCCCGCGGCCGGGATCGCCTCGACCAGCTTGACCTCGACGGGATCGCCGAGCCGATAGGCGAGGCCGGTGTCCTCGCCGACCAGCGCGTGCCGCACCTCGTCGTGGAAGAAATACTCGCGCCCGATCGACGAGGCCGGGACGAACCCGTCGGCGCCCGTCTCGATCAGCCTGACGAACAGGCCGGAGCGGACGAGGCCCGATACGCGCGCCGGGAAGGTCGCGCCAACTCGGTCGGCGAGATAGGCGGCGATCAACCGGTCCGCCGTTTCGCGCTCGGCCGCCATGGCCCTGCGCTCGGTGTCGGAGATATGACCCGCGATCTCCTCGAGCTCGCCCATCTCGGTGTCGCTCAAGCCGTCGTTCCCCATGCCTAAGGCGCGGGTGAGCGCGCGATGGACGATGAGATCGGCGTAGCGGCGGATCGGTGAGGTGAAATGGGCGTAGCGGCGGAGATTGAGACCGAAATGGCCGGCATTGCCCACGGCATATTCGGCCTGGGCTTGGCTCCGCAGAACGACCTCCGCCACAAGCTCGGCGGTCGGGGTGGCGCGCGTCTCGGCGAGCACGCGGTTGAAGTGGACGGGCTTGAGGACACCGGATTTCGGCAGCTTGATGCCGATTGTCGCCAGAAACTCACCGAGCGAAGCAAGCTTCTCCTTCGAGGGGCTGTCATGGACCCGATAGATGAGCGGCGATCGCTTGGCTTCCAGAGTCTCGGCCGCGGCGACATTGGCGGCGATCATGAACTCTTCGATCAGACGGTGAGCGTCGAGCCGGGGAGGGGTGGCGATCCCGCGCACGCGGCCCTGTTCGTTGAGCAGGATCTTCCGTTCCGGAAGATCGAGCTCGAGGGGCCCACGCTGGTTGCGCGCAAGATTGAGGCTGGCATAGGCGCCCCAGAGTGGCCTCAGCACGGTGTCGAGCAAGGGCGCGGTCGTCTCGTCGAGCCGCCCATCGATCGCGGCTTGCGCCTGCTCGTAGGTCAGGCTCGCGGCGGACCGCATCAGGGCGCGGAAGAAGCGGTGGTTCAGCTTCGTCCCGTCCTTGTCGAACACCATGCGGACCGCAAGGCAGGCCCTCGGCACGTTATCGATGAGCGAACAGAGATCATTTGAGATGCGCTCGGGCAGCATGGGCACGACGCGGTCGGGGAAATAGACCGAGTTGCCGCGCTTGCGCGCTTCCTTGTCGAGCGCGCTTCCCGGCCGCGCATAGGCGGCAACATCGGCGATGGCGACGATCACCACCCAGCCGCCGCGATTTGCCGGGTTGGGATCAGCTTCCGCGAAGACCGCGTCGTCGTGGTCGCGAGCGTCGGACGGATCAATCGTGACGAGAGGCAGATGCCGCAAATCCTCACGGCGCTTCAGGTCGGGCTCCTTGGCGGCCTCCGCTTCGGCAAGCACGGAATCGGGAAAACGATCGGGAATGCCGTGAGCATGGACGGCGATGAGGCTCGTCATCTGCTCCGTCTCGGGGTTGCCGAGCCGCTCGGTCACGCGGGCCGTCTGCACGCCCATGCGCGAGCCGCGCACGATCTCGAAGCGCACCAATTCGCCATGCTCGGCGTCACCCGCATTGCCACGCGCGACCGGCCACTCTTTCAGCATCTTGCGGTTCACAGGATCGATGACGCCCGTACCCCCGGGAAGCGCGCGGAAGATGCCGAGCAGGCTTCGCGCGGCGCGCGCCAGCAGCTTGATGGTGCGGGCTTGATAGGGGTAGTCGGTATCGCCCGAACGCGACGTGATGCGCGCGAGCACGCGGTCGCCGATGCCCGCGACCGGGTCGGTCTCACGCTTGCCTTCGACCATGAGGATGCGGGGCGCCGTGCCGTTGGCTTCATCCCACACCGCAGGCCGCGCGATGAACTCGCCATCGGCGTCGCGGGCCGTGACCTCGATCACGGTTACGGGCGGCAGGACGCCCGGCCGCGTCAATTTGCGGCGCGAGCCCGCGATCAGCCCGTCATCGGACATCTCGCGCAAGAGGTCCTTCAGCGCGATCCGGTCGCCGCCCTTGACGCCGAAGGCGCGCGCGATCTCGCGCTTGCCGGCCTCGCTGCTCGCCGTCGCCAAAAAGTCGAGAATGTCTTGCCGCGAAGGAAGCTTACCTGCCGTCTTCTCGCGCGGCGCCCCCTTGCGTTTCGCCACGGTTGCCGCTCTAGCCCGCCGTCTCCTCGACGGCCTCCTTATTGCTCTTTCCAGCCTTGCGGGCCGGCTTCTTGGCCGTCGTGCTCTTGGCAGGACGCCTGCTCTTGGCAGGACCCTTGGCGCTCTTCTCGGCGATCAGCGCGACGGCCTCATCGAGCGTGACCTCGGCCGGCTCACGATCCCGCGGCAGGGTGGCGTTGACCTTGCCGTGCTTGACGTAAGGTCCATAGCGGCCGGTCAGGACCTGCACCTTGCCGCCAAGCTCCGGATGCGCGCCAAGCTCCTTGATGACATTGGCGCTGCGCCGGGCGCGTGAGGATGCCGCCTTCTCGGCGAGAAGGCTGACGGCGCGATTGAGCCCGATCTCGAACACTTCTTCGGGGCCGCCGAGGCTCGCATATTTGCCGTCATGCTGGATATAGGGGCCGAACCGCCCGAAGCCGGCCGTGATCGGCACGCCCGACTCGGGGTGCCGTCCCACCTCGCGGGGAAGAGAAAGAAGCGCGAGCGCACGGTCGAGATCGACCTCTTGCGGGTCGTTGCCTTTCGGGATCGAGGCGCGCTTCGGCTTCTCGCCGCGACCGCCATCGTGCGCGCCGAGCTGAACGTAAGGTCCGAACCTTCCGGTGCGGAGCGTGATCTCGAGGCCCGTCTCTGGATCGGCGCCGAGCACCTTGGCTTCGGCGAGCGCCGCCTTCTCGCCATTGGTATCGGCGAGCTGGCGCGTGTAGCGGCAGTCGGGATAGTTCGAGCAGCCGATGAAGGCGCCGAACTTGCCGACCTTCAGGCTGAGACGCCCTATCGCGCAGGAGGGGCAGCCCCTCGGGTCGGTGCCCGCGCCTTGGTCGGGGAAGATGTGCGGACCGAGCAGGTCATTCAGCGCGTCGAGCACCTTGGTGATGCGCAAATCGCCGATGTCGTTGACCGCGGCGATGAACTCGCGCCAGAAATCGCGCAGCACGTCCTTCCATTCGAGCTGGCCCGCCGAGATGAGATCGAGCTTCTCCTCGAGATCGGCGGTGAAGTCGTATTCGACGTAGCGGCTGAAGAAGCTTTCCAGGAACGCCGTGACCAGGCGCCCCTTGTCTTCGGGGTAGAGCCGCTTCTTGTCGAGGCGGACATATTCGCGGTCGCGGAGCACGTTGAGGGTGGATGCATAGGTGGACGGCCTGCCGATGCCGAGCTCTTCCATCTTCTTGATGAGGGTCGCCTCGCTGTAGCGGGGCGGCGGCTCGGTGAAATGCTGCTTCGCCTCGACGGCGCGGGGATCGAGCTTGTCGCCGATGGCGAGCGCGGGCAAGGCGCCATCCTCGCCCACGGCGTCGTCGATCCCTTCCTCGTAGATTTTGAGGAAACCGTCGAAGCGGATCACGGAGCCAGTGGCTCGCACGCCGTAGCTCTTGCCGTCAGTGCCGGCGACGTCGATATCGGCGGTGGTGCGCTCGATCTCGGCGCTCGCGGCCTGACTTGCCAGCGTCCGCTGCCAGATCAGCTTGTAGAGCTTGGCCGCGTCGGCTTCGAGATAACGGGCGACCGAGTCGGGGTCTTTGGAGAAGTCGGTCGGCCTGATGGCTTCGTGGGCCTCTTGCGCGTTCTTGGCCTTGCTCTCGTATTGCCGCGGCGAGGGCGTCACGTAGCGATCGCCGTAGCGCTTGGTCACGAGCTTGCGAATGGCCGCGACCGCCTCGGGCACGATCTGCACGCCGTCGGTCCGCATATAGGTAATGAGGCCCTCGGCCTCGCCGCCGAGATCGACGCCCTCGTAGAGACGCTGCGCGAGCTGCATGGTCTGGCGCGGCGAGAAGCCGAGTTTGCGCGACGCCTCCTGCTGGAGTGTCGAAGTGGTGAAGGGCGCCGCGGGGTTTCGGCGCTGCGCTTTGCTTTCGACAGTGGCGACCTTGAAGCGCCCGCCTTCGAGCGCCGCTTTCAGACGCGAAGCTGTGGCCTCATCGGCGATATCGAACTTCTCGAGTTTCTTGCCTTCGGCCGAGAACAGCCGCGCCTGAAATGTCTCGTTCTTGGCCGTGGCAAGCTCGGCCAGGATCGACCAATACTCCTGCGACTTGAATTTTTCGATCTCGAGCTCGCGATCGCAGACGAGCCTGAGCGCCACCGATTGCACGCGGCCCGCCGAGCGAGCGCCCGGCAATTTCCGCCACAAGACCGGGGAGAGCGTGAAGCCCACGAGATAGTCGAGCGCGCGGCGGGCGAGATAGGCGTTGACGAGGGGGCGGTCGATCGCGCGCGGATGGCGCATGGCGTCGAGCACCGCCTCCTTGGTCACGGCATTGAACACGACGCGCTCGACCGGCATGCCGGCCAAGACCTTCTTGCGGTCGAGCACCTGGAGCACATGCCAGGAGATGGCTTCGCCCTCGCGGTCGGGGTCGGTCGCAAGGATCAGCTTGCTTGCCCCCTTCAGGGCCTTGGCGATCTCGTCCAGCCGCTTCGCCGCCTTGGGCTCGACGTCCCAAAGCATCTCGAAGTCCTTGTCTGGGAGGACCGAACCGTTTTTCGAGGGGAGATCGCGCACGTGGCCGTAAGAGGCCAGCACGCGGTATCCGGGCCCGAGATACTTGTTGACGGTCTTTGCCTTGGCTGGCGATTCTACGATGACGATGTTCATTGAGGCTTTCCTAGCCGCGCAAATTGCGTCCGGCTGAGGGCGGAGGGGTCAGGTGGGACCCCGGCTATGGGCAGGAAAATGGTGTTTTGAGACGCCCCTGTCAAATCGATCCGGATCGCTTGACAACTTAAACGTGTATAGACTAACGAAAGCAACTCAAAGATATTCAGCGAAATGAGTGCTTTTTAGGGGACCGCCACAGCTGCAGCCGACGCTCCGGAGTGGGGGCTTGGGCGGCAGTCGGCGCAGAAAAGGCGATAAGCGATGGCAGGATTGGGGGGCGGGTCTGCCGCGGGCGATGAGGGCCCTCGGGACGAGGGGCTGGAACCCTCGCACCAGCAGGCCGCCGAATATATCGCCTCGATGCTCGAAGCTCTCCAACAGGTCGCCGGCAGCGCCAAGATGCCTTTCCTCGCCTATCTCATCAACGTCGCGCTGGAAGAGGCCAGGATCGAAAAGGCCAAGCGCGACTAGGCCGGTCATGATTTCAGCGACACAAGCTGCTGTCCGTGGCGCTGGAGCCGTCCCGCGAGGTCGAGCTCGAGCAGGATGATCTGAACCTTCCGTGTCGCCACGCCCGTTGTGCGGATCAGTTCATCGATATCGACGGGGCTGGGCCCCATTGCGCCAACGATCCGTTCCCGCTCGGTTTGCGCGATGTCCGGCAGCGGATCGGGTGATTTGTGGTCGTCGGCGGCGGCAAGACCGGCCGGCGGCGAAGCGGGACGGCCCAAGATCGGCGCCAGCGTCTCGATGATATCGCGCGTGGAGGTCACGAGGGTCGCGCCTTGCTTCAGGAGATTGTTCGTGCCGGCGGAGCGCGGGTCGAGCGGGCTGCCCGGCACGGCGAACACCTCGCGTCCCTGTTCGCCGGCAAGCCGCGCCGTAATCAGCGAGCCTGAACGCTCGGCCGCCTCGACCACCACCACGCCGAGCGCGATTCCCGAGATCAGCCGATTGCGGCGCGGAAAATCTTTTCCGCGCGGTGAGTAGCCCGGGGCCCTCTCGCTGATGAGGAGGCCCCGCTCGGCGATTGCGTGCTGCAGTTCCTCGTTCTCCGGCGGGTAGACCACATCGATGCCGCCGGCCACGACGGCGATGGTCCCGTGCTCGAGCGCGGTGCGATGCGCGGCCGTGTCGATGCCGCGCGCGAGGCCCGAGGCGATGACGAAGCCCTCGAGGCCGAGCTCGCTTGCGAGCTGGCGGGTGAATTTCTGCCCCGCGGCCGAACCGTTGCGGGCGCCGACAATCGCGACGATGGGAATGTCGGCCAGCTCGGCGCGGCCCTTGATGTAGAGGAGGGGCGGGGGCGCATCGACATGAGCGAGCGCGGGCGGATAGCCCGGCTCGCCGAGCGCGACCAGCTTAGCGCCGAGACTCTCGGCGCGCGCAAGCTCGGCCTCGGCCTCTTCCTCGGTGCAGAGACGGATGTCGTGGCTGCGTCCGCCGCGCCGCGACAGCATCGGCAGCGCGGCGATTGCCGCCTCGGCGCCGCCGAACTCGTTGACGATTGCGCGAAAGGTCGCCGGCCCCACATTCTCGCTCCGGATCAGCCGGAGCCAGGCAACGCGTTGACGTCTTGAGAGGCGCGGGGCGGGCTTTGCCGGCGCCTCCCCCTTACCGCTTGCTTTCGCCAATGCGCGCCTCCTCGCCGCGCGCCAGCCGGCCGATATTCGCGGCGTGGCGCAGATAGAGAAGACCCCCGAGCAGAACGAACAACGCAACGAGAGGCCACGCGCCCATCGCCGCAAGCGCAAGCACGCTTGCCGCAACCGCCGTCAGCGCGGCAAGCGAGGAATAGCGCGTGAGGTAGGCGACCGAAAGCCACGTCGCGGCGAAGACGGAAGCGGCAGGCCAAGACAGCCCAAGCAAGACGCCGAGATAGGTGGCCACTCCTTTACCGCCGCGAAAGCCGAGCCACACGGGAAACACGTGCCCGAGAAAGGCGCCAAGGCCCGCGATGAGGGAGGCGGTTTCGCCAAAGTGCGAAGCGATCAGCACAGCCGCCGTCCCCTTGGCCGCATCGAGGAGAAGCGTGAGCGCCGCAAGCCCCTTGCCGCCGGCGCGCAGTACATTCGTCGCTCCGATATTGCCGGAACCGATCTGGCGCAGATCGCCGAGCCCGGCGAGCTTCGCCAGGATGAGGCCGAAGGGGATCGAGCCCAGGAGATAGCCGCCGGCGAAAGAGACGAAATTGACGAGGACGGCACTCAAATCGGCGGAAGGCATTGTTTCATCGTCGCTAGGGCGCCGCTACGCATCCAAACCCTCAGCGTAGTTATAGACGATGCGGCCGGCAACGACGGTGAGGATGGCGCGGCCCTCAAGCCGCGCGCCGTCGAAGGGCGTGTTCTTGGCCTTTGAGCGCAGGCGTTCGGGCTCGACCACCCAGGGCCTGTCGAGATCGATCACGGTGAGGTCGGCGGGAGCGCCCCGGGCGAGGCGCCCGCTGCCAAGCCCAAGCAGGCGGGCGGGGTTCGCGCTCAGCGTGGCAAGAAGCTGCGCCAAGTCGGCCTCGCCATTGTGATACAGGCGAAGCGCCGCGCCGAGCAGCGTTTCGAGGCCGACGGCGCCATCGGCGGCCTCGGCGAAGGGGCGCCGCTTACCTTCCGCGCCGCGCGGATCGTGGGCCGAAACGATCACATCGATATCGCCGCTCGCTACGCCCTCGACCATGGCGCGGCGGTCCTCCTCGGACCTGAGCGGCGGGCTCATCTTGAAGAAGGTCCGGTAGGGGCCGATGTCGTTCTCGTTCAGGGTGAGATGGTTGACGGACACGCCGCAGGTCACGGGAAGCCCCATCAGCTTGGCGGTGCGAATGACGTCGAGTGAGGCCCGGCACGAAATCTGCGCGGCGTGATAGCGGCCGCCGGTGAGCTCGACCAGGCGGATATCGCGCTCGAGCATGATGGTCTCGGCGGCGGACGGAATGCCGCGAAGCCCGAGCCTGGTCGCGACCTCGCCCTCGTTCATCACCCCGTCCTTCGCCAGCCAGGGATCCTCGAGGTGATGCACGATCAGCGCGCCGAAATCCTTGGCGTAGGCGAGAACGTTACGCATGACCTTGGCGTTGGCGAGGCTCGACTTGCCGTTGCCAAAGGCGATGGCGCCGGCCTCGCTCAGGAGCCCGATCTCGGTCATCTCCTCGCCGAGCAGGCCCTTGGTCATGGCGGCCATGGGGTGCACATTGACGAGCGCGGTGTCGCGCGCGCGCCGCAAGATGAAATCGACGAGGGCCACGTCGTCGATCACCGGATCGGTATTGGGCATGCAGGCGATGGTGGTGACGCCGCCCGCGGCGGCGGCACGGCTCGCCGTCGCCAGCGTCTCGCGGTGCTCGTGTCCCGGCTCGCCGGTAAAGACCATCATGTCGATGAGGCCCGGCGCGAGGACGAGACCGGCGCAATCGACAATCTCGGCATCGCCGGCGGCGCCCGCATCGATATAAGGCCCGAAATCGGCGATGAGCCCGTCCCGGATCAGCACGCCGCCCGGTTGATCGAGGCGCGACGAAGGATCAATCAGCCGCGCGTTGATGAGCGCGAGGGCTTTCGCGGGGGGGCGTTGGTTCTGGTCGCGCATCGGCATCGCGCTCACTGATTGGGCAGATGGCGGGCGAGCGCCTGGAGCACCGCCATGCGCACAGCCACACCCATCTCCACTTGTTCGCGGATGACGCTGCGGGCGTCGTCGGCGACGTTGGAATCGATCTCGACGCCCCGGTTCATCGGCCCGGGATGCATGATGAGCGCATCGGGCTTGGCACAGGCGAGCTTGTCGTAGTCGAGGCCGAAGAAGTGGAAATACTCGCGCTGGCTCGGGACGAGGCTCGACGTCATGCGTTCGCGCTGGAGTCTGAGCATCATGACGATGTCGGCATCGGCCAATCCGTCGCGCATCGAGGTATAGACCTCGACACCGAGCCGCTCGATGCCTGAGGCGAGCAGCGTTGACGGCGCCACGACGCGAACCCGGGCGCCGAGCGCGTTGAGCAGCAGGATGTTCGATCGCGCCACCCGCGAATGCAGGATATCGCCGCAGATGGCGACGATCAGCCCCTCGATGCGGCCTTTGTGGCGGCGGATGGTGAGCGCGTCGAGCAGGGCTTGCGTGGGGTGCTCGTGGCTTCCATCGCCGGCATTGATGACCGAGCAGTCAACCTTTTGCGACAGGAGCTCGACGGCGCCCGCGGCGTGATGCCGCACGACGAGAATGTCGGGGCGCATGGCGTTCAACGTCACCGCCGTGTCGATCAGCGTCTCGCCCTTCTGCACCGAGGACGTGCCGACCGCCATGTTCATCACGTCGGCGCCGAGCCGTTTTCCCGCAAGCTCGAACGAGCTCTGGGTCCTCGTCGATGCCTCGAAGAAGAGATTGATCAGCGTGCGGCCGCGAAGGTCGTCGCGTTTCTTGTCGATTTGCCGGCTGAGCTTTGCGGCCTGCTCGGAAAGATCGAGGAGCGCCACGATCTCGGCAGGAGAAAGTCCTTCGATTCCAAGAAGGTGGCGGTGAGGGAAGGAGGCGTTCGAGGCTGGCGCCGCTGAGGTCATCAAAGGCGACTGTATAGACCCAGGCGCGCGCGTCGGCAAGCGGGCGGCGAAACGTTTCGGGCCCCGTCACGTGGGTGCGAGCGTATGCTCTTGGTAAAGATCGAAGCGGCTTGCGGGGGTGTCGGCGCGGCGAATCTTGGGCTATTCTGCTCGCGCACGCTACCGCTCGCCGGTAGGGGAACACTAACCAGGAGGCAAAAGATGCGTAAGCTTGCGATTGCCGTAGGTGTGTCAGCTGCAATGTTGGTTGCCGGGGGCATCGCCTGGAAGGCCGACGCCACCACATGGCGATCGGGAACCGTGAATCTGCCTGGGGTGACGAAGAACTATTCACCGATCGAGCAGGTCGGCTGCTACGGGTGGGGCCGCTGCCCGCCCGGTTTCAAATGGCGCTGCGGACCGTATCGCTGCTGGTGCAAGCCCTGCTAATTCTCGCGCCGCGGCTTTGAGCCGATGATTTGCGAGGCCGCCGATTGCTCGGCGGCCTCGTTCGTTCCGTGGCAATTCGCGCGCCTTTCGCGCTTGCCATCACCCCCATTTTCCATAAGTCTCCGGCCAGGTTCGAAGCGAATCATGGCGAACGGCGCCTCGATCACGTCAACGGCGCGTCTGTTGGAGGAATCGCAGCATGATGAGCCTGCCATTTGTCCTTTTTGCCTGCGGACTTGGCGCGGCCTGGCTCAGCCAGCGCGCGGCGGCGCTTGGCTTTTGGGTCGCGGGACTCGTGATCCTGCTCGCCTTGTTCCGCGCCCATTACGGCGACGCTCTGAACATCGCATTGTGAGGCCGGGGGATAGCGGTGCCGAGTGACCTGTCGCGGCTATTGAATGCGTTGGGGCTCGTCGCGATCGACACGCTGCTCGCGCTTGCGTTCATCGACCAGCTTTGGTTCCGCGACCTGCCGTGCCCCGTCTGCATTCTACAGCGCGCCGCCTTCATCGCCGCCGGCTTCGGCATTGCGCTCAATCTTCTGTTTGGTCCGCGGCCGAGCCATTACGGCTTGACGATCCTGGGCGCGGCGGCCGGCGGCGCCATCGCTCTGCGCCATGTGCTGCTTTACATCGTTCCTGGCAGCGGCTCCTACGGCAACGCCGTTTTCGGCATGCACCTCTATACCTGGGCGTTCATCGCCTTCGTGCTGATCATCATCGGCACTGGCATCATGCTGCTTTACGACCGGCAATTCGCCCGCCCAGAGCCGTGGTCGAGCCGCCTCGATGTTTTCGCGCTGACCGCTCTCGTCTTGTTCTTGCTGATCGTCGTCGGCAATATCTTCTCGACGCTATTCCTTTGCGGCATGGGTCTCTGCCCCGATGCGCCGACGGGCTATGTGATCTAGGTCCTCAACGCGCTGCCAAATCCAGCCGGGTGTAAACTTTGAGAGTTCAAGCGGTATCGGTTGTCGTTGGGCTCGTTTCCTGTCTCGCGCTCGCCGCCGCGGGGGGCGCCGAACAGGACGCAGCGGATATCGTTCTCCGCAACGGCCAGATCTACACGGCCGACGCTCAGCGCTCGATCAAGCAGGCGATTGCCATCAAAGGCAATACCATCGTCTCCGTCGGCACCGATGCGGAGGTCGCGCCGCTGATTGACGCCGCCACCACGGTGGTCGACCTCAAGGGAAAGCTCGTCCTGCCCGGCCTGATCGACACGCACATCCATCCGATCATCGGCGCGGTCAACGGCGCAAAATGCAGCCTCGCCGGCGTCAAGGCCACCATCGACGCTCTTGTCCCGGCAGTCCGGACCTGCCTCGACAAAGAGCAAGGCGGCGACGATCAATGGTTCGAGGCCGTGCAGCTCGACAATTACGGCTTCTCGGCGACGGCCAAGGACATCGACAAGATCGAGGCCAAGAGGCCCGTCGCGCTGTGGGGCAATGACGGCCATACGGCCTGGGTCAATAGCCGCGGGCTCGAGCTCACCGGCACGAGCGCCGAAACGCCAGATCCCCCTGGCGGCAAAATCGGGCGGGACGCCTCCGGCGCTCCGACCGGGGTCTTCGCCGACAGCGCCACGCTTCTCGTCGAGAAGAACATTCCCGCTCCCTCGCTCGATGAAAAGGCGCGCCTTACGGCCGCCGAGCTCAAGCGGATGTCGGCCTTCGGCATCACCTCCCTCATGGACGCTTATGTGACGCCGGCGGAGCAGGCCGTTTGGCGGAAGTTATACGACACCGGCAGACTCCCCATGCGGGTCAGGATGGCGATCCATCTGGCCGATCCCGACGCTGCGGCAGGACAGGCGGGCAACGACGGCGACGAAGCCGTGGCGGGTCTCGTCAAGGTCAGCAAGGATGGTGATATCGATCCGGACTTTCTTCGCGCCGGCGTCATCAAGGTGTTCGCCGATGGCGTGATGGAATATCCGGCGCAGACGGCCGCGCTTCTGTCACCCTATCTCGACGCCGACGGCAAGCCCACCGAGACATCCGGCACGCTCTATTTCGATCCGGAGCGGTTCGCGCGGCTGGTCCAGAAGCTCGACGCCGCCGGTCTCACCGTGCACATCCACGCCATCGGCGATCGGGCGGTGCGGACGAGCCTCGATGCCTTTGCCGCCGCCCGTGCCGCCAATGGCGACAGGGACAATCGCCACCAAATCGCTCATCTTCAGCTCATCGATCCGGCGGACTTCCCGCGCTTCAAGGAGCTTGGCGTGATCGCAGACTTCCAGCTTGAATGGGGCAAGCGCGAACCGGCGACCGAAGGGCCGCTCGAGCCTTATCTCGGGCCTGACCGCTATCGCTACGTCTATCCCGCTGGCAGTCTTCATCGCGCCGGCGCGACCATCGTTGGCGGCAGCGACTGGGATATCTCGACGTACAATCCGTTTCGCGCGTTTCAGGTCGGGGTCACGCGAAGCGGCGGACCGGGGCAGAAGCCACTCAATCTCGATGAGCGCATTCCTCTTGAGACGGCGATCGACGCCTACACCATCAACGCCGCCTACGCCATGCAGCAGGACAAGATCACCGGCAGTCTGGAAGTGGGAAAGCGTGCCGATCTCATCGTGCTCGACCGCGACATTCTCACGATCGATCCGGAAACCATCGATGTCACCAAGGTGCTCGCCACCTATCTCGACGGACGCCTGGTCTATTCCGCTCCGCCCGGACCCTAACTTGGTGCGCCGAGGCGCTTCAGCCGGTCGAGTGCGCCTTGCAGAATATAGGCGGCCGCCATGCGGTCGATCACCTCGGCGCGCCGCTTGCGCGAGGCGCCGGCCTCGATGAGATGCCGTTCCACCGCTTGGGTCGACAGCCGCTCGTCCCAGAGGACGATGGGCACGGCGATGCGGGACGCGAGATTGCGCGCGAACGCGCGCGTCGATTGCGCCCGCGGCCCCTCGGAGCCGTCGAGATTGATCGGAAGGCCGAGCACGATCGCGCCGACCCCGTACTCGGCGATCGCCGCCGCGATCGCCTCGGCATCATGCGTGAACTTGATCCGCTGCAAGGTGCGGTAGGGCGTTGCGACGGAGCGCGTCACGTCGGATAAGGCCATGCCGATGGTCTTGGTGCCGAGGTCGAGACCGAGCAGCCGCGCCTCGGAGCTGAGCCGCCCGGGCAAGTCTTCGATCGCGATAAGGGGTGCTACAGTCACGAGAATGAAATTGGAGGGTTAAGTCGCATGCAGATTACCTGGTTCGGCCATTCCTGCTTCCGGATCGACGCCGGCGCAAGCCGCATCCTGATCGATCCGTTTCTGACCCACAATGCCACCTTCGAGAAGGCCGGGATTTCCGTGCACAAGGCGATCGAAGGTGTCACCCATGTGGCGCTGACCCACGGGCACGAGGACCATACCGGCGATACGGTGCAAATCTGCAAGGAGACCGATGCCCAGCTTCTCGCCGTGCACGAGCTTGCGACCTATCTCGCCGGCCAGGGGGTTGAGAAGA
>CAYMJW010000020.1:18778-27963 GCA_964390455.1 uncultured Methyloceanibacter sp.
GACCCGACCGCCGACCACTTCATTGCCGCCTTCGGCAAAGACAAGGTGCTGGTGCCGGACGTGGGTGTGGCGTTCAAGGCTTGATCGCGACCCAAGTTGCCGCTTGCGCGGGCGGGTGCTAGACGAGCGCTCAAAGCAACCAACCCACGCCTTGGTCCAATGTCCGTCGATCGCGCCACCGTTCGCCGCATCGCCCGCCTCGCCCGTCTTGCAATTAGCGAGGAGGAGGAAAGCCGGCTCGAGCAGGAGCTCTCCGGCATCCTCGATTGGGTGGCGCAGCTCGACGAGATCGATACGAGCGCGGTTCCGCCGATGACGCGGATCGCGGCCATGACCATGAAGATGCGCAAAGACGAAGTCACAGACGGCTTCTGTGCCGCCGATATCTTGAAGAACGCTCCTGAGGTCGACGATGGCTATTTCGTCGTACCCAAAATCGTCGAATAGGACAGAGCAGGGGTTCCGTGAGCAAGCTGACCGAACTCAGCATCGCCGAAGCGCGTGAAGGCTTGCGCAAGAAGACGTTCTCGTCGCGCGAGCTGACGGACGCGCATATCGGCGCGATCGAAGCGGCCAACGAGGCGCTCAACGCATACGTTCTGCCGACGCCCGAGCGCGCGCTCGACATGGCGAAGGCGAGCGATGCACGCCGCAAGAAGGGTGAGGCAGGTGCGCTCGAAGGCATCCCGCTCGGCATCAAGGATCTGTTCTGCACCAAGGGCGTCCGCACCACCGCCTGCTCGCACATTCTCGACGGCTTCACGCCGACCTATGAATCGACCGTGACGGCCAACCTCTGGGCGCAAGGCGCGGTGATGCTCGGCAAGCTCAACAACGATGAATTCGCCATGGGCTCCTCGAACGAGACGAGCTATTACGGGCCCGTCGTCAACCCGTGGCAGCGCAAGGGATCGAACGCGAAGCTCGTGCCCGGCGGCTCCTCGGGCGGGTCGTCGGCGGCGGTCGCCGCACGGCTCTGCATGGGGGCGACCGCAACCGACACCGGCGGCTCGATCCGCCAGCCCGCGGCCGTCACCGGCGCCGTCGGCATCAAGCCGACCTACGGCCGCTGCTCGCGTTGGGGAATCGTTGCGTTCGCCTCCTCGCTCGACCAGGCCGGGCCGATCGCCCGCACGGTCCAGGACGCGGCCATCCTGTTGCGCGCGATGGCGAGCCACGACCCGAAGGACACGACGAGCGTCGATCTTCCCGTGCCGGACTACGAGGCGGCTGTGGGGAAGGGGGTCAAGGGGCTCATGATCGGCATCCCGGCGGAGTATCGCGTGCCCGGCATGGCGCCAGAGATCGAGGCGCTGTGGCAGAAGGGCGTGAAGTGGCTGAAAGCGGCGGGCGCCAACATCAAAGAGGTCAGCCTACCGCATACGAAATATGCGCTGCCCTCTTATTACATTGTGGCGCCTGCCGAGGCCTCGTCGAACCTCGCCCGCTATGACGGCGTGCGCTACGGCCTGCGCGAAAAGGGCGGCGACGTGATCGCGATGTACGAGAATACGCGCGCGGCCGGGTTCGGCCCGGAGGTCAAGCGCCGTATTCTCATCGGGACCTATGTGCTCTCGGCCGGCTATTACGATGCCTATTATCTCAAGGCGCAGAAGGTGCGAACCTTGATCAAGCGCGATTTCGATGCGGCGTTCGAGACGGTCGATGCGATCCTGACGCCGACGACGCCGGGCCCCGCCTTTGCGCTCGGCGAGAAATCGGGCGATCCGGTCGAAATGTATCTCAACGACATTTTCACGGTGACGGTGAACATGGCGGGCCTGCCGGGCATGAGCGTTCCGGCCGGACTTTCGTCAGAAGGGACACCGCTAGGGCTTCAGTTGATCGGCAAGGCGTTCGACGAAGAGACGTTGTTCCGCGCGGGCCGGGTCATCGAAGAAGCGGCTGGACCTCTCGCGAAACCTCATGATTGGTGGAGCAAAGCTGCATGAACGAGACGATGAGCAAGCGTGTCCTGGTGTCCTCGGGCAGCCCGTATGAGCCGATCATCGGCTTTTCGCGCGCGGTGCGCGCCGGCAATATCGTCGCGGTCGGCGGCACGACGGCGGGCTCGGGCGGGAAGCCGGTTGCGATCGGCGACCCCGCGGCGCAAACCCGCGCGATCCTGGAGATCATCGCCAAGGCGCTTCAAGATGCGGGGGCGAACCTAAACGACGTGATCCGGACCAGGATCTACCTCGTCGATATCGCCCATTGGGAGGCGGTGGGCCGCGTGCATGGCGAGTTCTTCGGCACGATCCGGCCGGCTTCGAGCATTCTGCAAGTGACGCGCTTCATCAATCCGGACTGGCTGGTCGAGATCGAGGCCGACGCCGTTCTGCCCGCAAGCGCGGGCTAAAAGGAGTTTCCGCCATGGCACCGCGACCGCCAAAAGACTGCAAGACGATGGAGGAGGTGAGGGCCGAGATCGACCGCATCGACACGGCCTTGGTGGATCATATCGGCGAGCGCTTCACCTATGTCGAGCGGGCCTGGCAGCTCAAGAACTCGCCGGCCGAGGCGCTCGTGCCCTGGCGCATTCAGCAGGTGATCGACAGGGTGCGGGAGCGGGCGGCCGAGAAAGGTCTGCCGCCCGAGCTTGCCGAGGCGCTATGGCGGCAGATGATCGGCTGGTTCATCCAGTACGAGGAGGAGAAGCTCCGCCAGCAGCAGGAGAGGAAAGAGTAGTTGCGGGCCACTCGCGCGTTGTGAGGCCTAGCCGCTAGCTCCCCCTCTCCCCTGTGGGGAGAGGGCAGGGTGAGGGGGATGAAGACTCGGACCAGTCTGGCACGGACTCTGCGCTTGCTTTAACAATCAGACGTGAGGCGTTAGAACCCCTCACCCGGCGCACAAGGGCGCGCCGACCTCTCCCCAAAGGGGAGAGGGTTAGGCTCTGCAATGGATACGAAGACAGAAAAATCGAATCTCATCGAAGGCGCGACCGGCCCGTGGGAGGTCGTGGTCGGCATGGAAGTGCATGCGCAAGTCACCTCCAACGCCAAGCTGTTCTCAGGCGCATCGACCGAGTTTGGCGGCGAGCCGAATTCGCATGTGAGCCTGGTCGATGCCGCCATGCCCGGCATGCTGCCGGTCATCAACGAAGGCTGTATCGCGCAAGCGATCCGCACCGGGCTCGGGCTCAAGGCCAAGATCAATCTCACCTCGGTGTTCGACCGCAAGAACTACTTCTACCCGGACCTGCCGCAGGGCTATCAGATCAGCCAGTATAAGAGCCCCGTCGTCGGCGAGGGCGAGGTGATCGTCGATCTCCTTAGCGGCGAGCGCGTGACGGTGGGCATCGAGCGGCTGCATCTCGAACAGGATGCGGGCAAGAGCCTGCACGATCAGCACCCGCGCAATTCCTATGTCGATCTCAACCGCTCGGGCGTCGCCTTGATGGAAATCGTGTCGAAGCCCGATCTCCGCTCGTCGGAGCAGGCGAAAGCCTATGTCGGCAAGCTCCGCACCATCCTGCGCTATCTCGGCACCTGCGACGGCAACATGGAAGAAGGTTCGCTCCGCGCCGACGTCAACGTGTCGGTGCGGCGCCCTGGCGGGCCATTAGGCACAAGATGCGAGATCAAGAACGTCAATTCCATTCGCTTCATCGGCCAGGCCATCGAGCATGAGGCAAGGCGTCAGATCGAAATTCTCGAAGATGGCGGGGTCATTCAGCAGGAGACGCGGCTGTTCGATGCCAAGACCGGCGAGACGCGCTCGATGCGCTCGAAGGAGGAGGCGCACGACTACCGCTATTTCCCCGATCCCGATTTGCTGCCGCTCGAATTGACGCAGGATTACGTCGATCGTCTCGCGCGCGATCTGCCCGAGCTTCCCGATCAGAAGCGCGCGCGCTTCATCGCTGATTATGGGCTCAGCCCTTACGACGCCGACGTGCTGATCGCGGAAAAGGAAGCGGCCGATTACTTCGAGGCGGTCGCCAAGGGGCGCGATGCGAAACAGGCGGCGAACTGGGTCATCAACGAGATGTTCGGACGCCTCAATAAAGAAGGGCGGAGCATCATCGACAGTCCGGTCTCCGCGGAGCAGCTCGGAAGCGTTATCGACCTCATCGCATCAGGCACCATCTCCGGCAAGATCGCCAAGGACGTGTTCGACATCGTCTGGACCGAGGGCGGGGACCCTGGGCAAATCGTCGCCGCGCGCGGGCTGACGCAAGTCACCGATATGGGCGCGATCGAAGAGGCCGTCGATCAGGTCATCGCCGCCAACCCTGAGAAGGCCGAACAGGCGAAGGCGAAACCGGCGCTCGCGGGCTGGTTCGTGGGTCAGGTGATGAAGGCGACGGGCGGTAAGGCGAGCCCTCAAGCCGTCAACGAGCTCGTCAAGCAAAAGCTCGGAATCGCATGAGCCACGCGATCCGCGTTCACGAATATGGCGGGCCCGAAGTCCTCAAATGGGAGAAGGTCGCGGTCGGCGACCCGGGCCGCGGCGAGGTCAAGATCAAGCAGACGGCGATCGGCCTCAACTATATCGACGTCTATATGCGCACGGGTCTCTACCCTCAGGCCTCGCTTCCCTTCATCCCGGGAATGGAAGGCGCGGGCGTCGTCACCGAAGTCGGCGAGGGGGTGAGGGACCTGAAACCCGGGCGCCGCGTCGCTTATGCCGGGCGGGTGGGCGCCTATGCCGAGGAGCGCGTGATCCCCGCCGATCGCGTGGTCAAGATCCCGGCGAGCATCAGCGACCGGATCGCGGCCGCTGTCATGCTCAAGGGCATGACGGCGCAATACCTGCTCCGCCGCACCTACAGAGTCGGCCCCGAAACCACGCTCTTGTTCCATGCCGCGGCCGGCGGCGTCGGCCTCATCGCCTGCCAGTGGGCCGCATCGCGTGGCGCGACCGTGATCGGAACAGTCGGCTCGGCCGGCAAGGCGCTGATTGCCCGCGCGCATGGCTGCACCCACGTCATCAATATTCGCGAAGAGGACGTCGTCGCCAAGGTCAAGGACTACACCAAGGGCAGGGGCGTCGACGTCGTGTACGACTCGATCGGCAAGGACACCTTTCCCGCTTCGCTCGATTGCCTGAAGCCGCTCGGCATGTGGGTAAGCTTTGGGCAGGCATCGGGGCCGGTACCGCCCTTCAACATCACTGTGCTGTCGCAGAAGGGCTCGCTCTTCGCCACGCGGCCGTCGCTTGCGACCTATATCGAGACGCGGAAGGACCTTGTGGCGACGGCGAACGAGTTGTTCGAGGTCATCGCCAAAGGCACGGTCAAGATCGCGGTCAACCAGACCTACCCGTTGGCCGAAGCCGCGCAGGCGCAACGCGACCTCGAAGCCAGGCTCACGACGGGATCGACGGTGCTGCTGGCCTGACCGGCCGCGCTCCGCCGGACGTGGCCCAAAAAGCGCGGATGTCTCCCTCGCGCAAATTTCGTCTGTGGTTAATGACCGCTGACGGCAATTGGTCAAGGAATTCTTGCCAAGGCCAAAGGTTAACGCGGCCGTCTTCCGTAATGGCGTGTCGTAAATCAGTGTTACTGTGCGTTATGAACTTGGTTATTTCGCGTTAAGCATGTGACTTTAGGAGTTGTTGAAAATCCTAACTCATGATCCCCGCGTGGATGGTTCGAAATACAATCTGACGGCGCCGAGATAATCATAGAAATACTTGGAAGTCTGTCAGACCTACAACAACGGGGGCAGTTTACGCATGGCACGGATGGAGATTTCGACGGAGATTGGTCTCGGCGCGCAAACGGGCACGCCGGACGCGCTGTTCGAGTTGGGCATACTCTACGCGACGGGCAGGGACGTCGCCGCCGATCTCGTGGCGGCGCATAAATGGTTCAATCTCGCTGCGGCCCGGGGCAACGAAGCCGCCCTGAACCACCGCGCCGAACTTGCCCGCGAAATGTCCGGAGAGCAGATCGCCCAAGCGCAGAAGCTTGCCCGCGAGTGGCTGCAAACCAATTGAACGCGTGAGGCGCGCCGCGCTCTTTGCGGCCTATTGACCCGCTTCGCCGCTGCAATTGCGGAAGAGGGATACGACGCAGCGATAGCTTCTGCGCGCGAAGCCTGGGCGCTCGCCGGCATTGGCCTGCGTTGCTTCAGGAACCGCGGCCGTGCTCGCAGCCGGGGGCAGGGCCTCCTCGGGCAAGGGCTGGCCGGCGGCTTCGTCCGAGCCGCTGAGCGCACCGCGCGCATTGCGTAAGCGATCGCGCGCGCGTCCCGTCAATTCGACGAGCGTGTCGGGCCCGTCGCTCTCGGGCTTCTCGAATTCCTTCTGCTTCTGTCGGATTTTTTCCTGCACCTTGCGCACATCCGAAGCGATGTCCTCGGGTAGCGGGCCGTCATAGCTGTAGATCTTCTCGATGCCGTTGCAGTTCGCGCTGCGGACGGCCGAGCAGGAGGCGTGGTTGCCCTCCTTGGCGGTGCGGATCACGCAGTAGAGCTTGAGCGCGTCGCTCGCCTTGGCACCCCCCGCATTGACCCGGCACAGATAGGTCTGATCCGGGTTTTTGCATGTAACGCAGTAGCTTGCGTCCGCCGAGAGGGCCGGGCTCGCGGCCGTGGCGAGGAGGCAGGCGGTAAGAGCGGCAAAAACCGTTCGGCTGGCCGGCAGCGGCATTGGCGCTGAGTCTCCCTCTCGCGTCCCGATTGCCCAAAACCCTAGCACAAGCAGGGTCCAATGGTTGGGCGGAAAAGGGGGGACATTTTGTCCTCATCGCGGGCGCATGTCGCCTGCTTGAGGTGATTGAGGGGCGCCAGCCGAAGCGAGCTACTCTCCTTTCAATGCGTCGCTATTCCGGCTAGCTTGGGCAAGCAACCACTAGTGGAGAAGGCTATGCCGAAACTTGCTCGAGTCGGTTCTGTTGTCTGCGTGGTATCGCTTGTTCTCGCCTTTGGTGGGGGGATCGCCCATGCGGGAATAGGCTCGGTTTGCGTAGCCGCGGATGGGAAAGCCGCATCTTTGCTCGTGCAGGTCGACGATAAAAAATCCAAAAAGAAGAATCACGACAAGGACTCCGGGTTGAGTGAATGCACGATCGTGGGTGCCGGCGGGGGCGGCGGTTGCAAGAGTGGATTCGATTGGAAATGCGAAAAACTGAAGAGCGGAAAGAAGTGCTGCGGCTGCGTGGCTGCCAAAGGAACAGGGCCGCAGAACGGAACGACTGCCGGAACCGACGCCGCCCAGGATCAGCGTGACACCCAAACCAAGGCAGAGGGCCGTTTCGGGGTCGGTTATGATGCGGTTCCACCAGCACCACCCCCGGCAGGACAGGGTGGTCAGAATCAGGACAACGTCCTGTGGGGAGATTATGTCACTCCGGCAAAGCCGGATTGACTAGCGGGCGCGGTCTGTGCCCCCGAATCGCGACGCCCGCCCTCGCGACATTCAGCGCAGAAAACTTGGAGACCATTCGACGGCAATTCGGGCGGCAACCGGCCCCTCGGCACTTGCTCGGTTCGGGGAGCTGTGCATCACTCAATCCTCCCGGGTGTCAGGCGGATCGAAACTTAGCGCTTCGGAGGGTCGTGCCCTCAAGAGCGAGGCTCGATGCGATATTTCTTGGTCGGGAACGCGCCGAATTGCGCTGATGCTGTCGTCACAAACGCCAGGCATGCCGATGTCATAGTCCAGTGCAACGGCTGCACTTACGCGGAGTTTTTGCCGTCGGCCCAAGTCAACTATGTTTTCGTGACCAACACGGCACCCGAACCTGGAACAATCAGTGCCATAGAGCGTCGCCTGGCGTCACTAAGGTCGCTGCCCGTATTCACTTCTACGTCCATCGTTCTATGCCGTAATCCGCATGCCTATAGACTGGGGAAATATGTTTTGAGAGCTGGTTTCCATATCCGCAAGGAATCAGTTGAGCTCAATCGGCTCTGGCCCGTTCGCACAGTTTCTTTTGTGTCAACCGTGCGACTTCACATGAGGTTGCTGAGGCTCGGGATGCGAATGAGCCAGATGCCGAGCACCGGCATGGTCGCTTACGATTGGGTGCGCCGCCGCCTGCGACCAACGGACTCTCTGCTGGTTGCGGGATTTGCACATCAAGGCTGGCCCGGTCATCCCTGGGATTTGGAGAGAGAGATGATCAGGCCTGTGACCGGAGCGGCCGATTGCGCTTAAGGGTCAATCGGTCACCGCTCAGCAAGAAAGGTTGTCGCAGCGCACGAATACCCCCCAAACTGCTGCTCGAAAAATCTGGTGCTGCGGCAACGCCCGCGGATCAGGCGCCAGGCGGCCAGGTTCAATGGTCCTCACGTTAAAAAACCGCTTTAAGCAATCAAGGTTGGCCGTTCTAGGCAGTGGACCGTCCCTATCTTCGTTTCGGGGCGGCTACGATTGCACGATTGCGGTCAACGGAGCCGCTTTGATCGATTTCAAATACGACTACTTCATGTGCGGCGACCACATGTCGCCAAAGAGAGACTGGTTCTTGGCGTCTCAGCGCGTCAACGCTACGCGCATCATCGCCAACTTTCTCGCTCCGTTCGATCCCATCGTCGTGCCGGAAAAGAACGATAGAGACATCATGCGGAAGATGCCGCTCTTCAAAAAGAAGTTCTCCTTTATCAGCCGCTTTGGCTATTTTCGGTTTCGGCCCATCAGGAGCGCGTGCCCGCCACATCACTATTTTTTCTACAATCCACTGTCAGATACGTTTCTCGTAAGGCCGGTCACATCCAAATTCGATGGCGAAACGCCGAGGTTCTATTGTGGGGCCACGATCGCCGGAGTCGCGCTGCAGCTGGCTTCGTACATGGGAGCCGCAGAGGTTCATATGTATGGCGTCGATATGAACAATTTTGACGGGAAGACGTACCATGATCCCGCCAAGAACCGGGGGCGCATAACGCGGATGCAGGTCCGAAGAATGGCTTGGCTGATAAACAGGATTCGAGAGACGGGCACCGAGGTGGTTTTTCACGCATCTCGATAAGACTGGCGCCCAATCCTCCCTTCGTCGTTGCACCTCAAGGTGACTGTCGCCAGCGAAGCGGCAAGCGCCAGCGCCGCTATGCGACGATGCGTTGAACCTCAAACCAGCGGGGGAGATCGAAGAGCTGACGTCGCAGCCGTCGGCGGAAATTCCGCGGCAGTTCCGGTCATGTTGCCATTGCCGGGGAAAGCAACTAATTGAAATACCTTAGCGGAGACGTGGCCGAGAGGCTGAAGGCGGCGGTTTGCTAAACCGTTATACGGTC
>CAYMJW010000021.1:0-26820 GCA_964390455.1 uncultured Methyloceanibacter sp.
GTAAAGCGCTTTCCCTCGATCCAAACGACAAGCAGAGTAAGGCGGCGCTTGAGCACCTCGGCGATTCGGCAGGTATGAACGAACCTGCTGCGAGCGGGTCGCCCGCGCCTTCGGCCAACGACTCTCCTGCGCCCTCCGCCGGCAACACTGCGAGCTATTCCGGCAGCGATCCCGCCAAGGACTGCCTCGAGGCTAAGGGCAATTCTGGGATTGCCGCCTGCACCGAAGCCATCAAGCGCAACCCCGACAATGCCATGGCTTACGCTTTGCGGGGCTTAGCCTATCGGGAGAACGAGGAGCTCGACAAGGCGATTGCCGACTACGACGAGGCCATCGCGCGCAAGCCCGATGTCGCGGCGCTGTACCTTGGCCGTGGCGACGTCTACGCTTTCAGGAACGACTGGGACCGCGCCATCGCTGACTACGACAAGGCCATCGCGATCAATCCCAACTTCGCCAACGCGTATTCCTATCGCGGCGTTGCCTATTTCTTCAAGAACGACTCGGATCGCGCCATTGCCGATTACGACAAGGCGATCGCGCTCGATCCTAACGGGGCCATAAGCTATTACCGCCGCGCCTATGCCTACGCCGACAGACACGAGAACGCCCGGGCGTTGGCTGACTACACGAAGGCTATCGAGACCGACGGCAAATACGCGGACGCCTATCTCGGTCGCGGCCTTCTCTTCGAGGAGATGGGCAAAAGAGCAGAGGCGATTGCCGATTACAGGATCGTTCTCTCGCTCAAGCCTGACGACAAAGACAGCAAAGAGGCGTTGAAGCGCCTCGGCGCCAATTGATGTGCCGGGCGGTTGGGCCGTTCGCGGCAAACCCGCTCGCCCGGCCCGAGTTTCAGGCCGGCATATCGCGCAAGAAACATGCCGCGCCGATCGCTTCTTAGCGGTCGTTTGCGACCGCCAAGGCCAAAATCGGCGCTAAAAAGCCCTGCCGGCGTTTCGTCCGTATTCCCTTGAACTGCGTTCATAACGTGTCGCGCGGCCTTGACCGCGCCGTGCGTTTCCCGGCATTGCTGTGGTTCGGCGCCTGAGCGGGCCAGGAGCGGGGGCAGGGCATGCTGCGGTGGTTTCACAAGCTCGTACCGAAGCAGGCGCAGTTCTATCCGCTGTTCGAGCGGCATGCCGCCGTGGTTGTGGCCGGCGCGATTGCGCTTCGCGCCATGCTCGCCGGCGGCGATCAGATCAAGCTCCGCTGCGACGACATCCTGGCGCTCGAGCACGAAGCCGACGCCGTGGCGCGCGACGTGCTGCTTGGCCTCCGCACCAGCTTCATCACGCCCTTCGACCGCGCCGACATTCAGAGCCTGATTACGGCGATGGACGATTCCATCGACCAGATGAAGCAGACGGCGAAGGCAATCGTGTTGTTCGAGGCGACGGATTTCGAGCCCGACATGCGGCGCATGGCCGATGCCATCGTGGAATGCGCCGAGCTTGTTCAGCGCGCCGTCGGGATGCTGCCGGATCTTGCGAAAAACGCCGCGGCGCTTAACGAGATCTGCGTGCAAATCACCAAGATCGAGGGCGATGCCGACGATATGCTGGAGCGCGGTCTCGGACAACTTTACCGCAAGGCGAAGTCGGGGACCGCCATGGACTTCATTCGCGGCAGCGAGATCTACAATCATCTGGAGAAGGCCGTGGACAGTCTCGACGACGTCGCCGACGAGATTCAAGGCATCGTCATCGAGCATGTCTGAGAGCACATTCGTGGTCTTGCAATGATCGCAGGCTCCCTCGCCATCATCATCGCGCTCATTGTCGTCGCTCTCATCTTCGACTTCCTCAACGGCCTGCACGACGCGGCGAACTCGATCGCCACGATCGTTTCCACGCGCGTGCTTTCGCCCGCTGTCGCGGTCGCCTTCGCTGCGTTCTTCAATTTCATCGCCTTTTTGTTCTTCGGGCTGCATGTGGCGCAGACCATCGGCACGGGCCTCATTAGTCCCGATGTCGTCGATTGGCGTGTGATTTTCGGCGCGCTGATGGGCGCAATCTCCTGGAACCTCATCACCTGGCGGGCGGCCATCCCGTCATCCAGCTCGCATGCCCTCATCGGCGGTCTCGTGGGGGCGGGGATCGCCAAAGCCGGGATGGACGCCGTCGTGTGGAAGGGAATCATCAAGACGGGCGGCGCGATTTTTTGGTCGCCGCTACTGGGGCTGGCGTTGGCGCTGCTTCTCTGGCTCGTCGTGACTTGGCTGTTCCGGCGCGCCACGCCCTATGCGGTCGACAACAAGTTTCGGGTGATGCAGGTGTTCTCGGCGGCGGCCTACTCGATGGGGCACGGCGCCAACGATGCGCAGAAGACGATGGGCATCATCGCCGGCCTGCTCTTTGCCCAAGGCATGCTCGGCGATGAGTTCTACGTCCCGTTCTGGGTTGTCATCACGTGCCAGGCGGCGATGGGGCTCGGCACGCTCGTCGGCGGTTGGCGCATCGTCAAGACCATGGGCTCGCGCATTACGCGGCTGAAACCCGTACAGGGCTTCTGCGCCGAGACGGCCGGCGCGGCGACGCTCTATCTCGCGACGTCCTTCGGCGTGCCGGTTTCGACGACGCAGACGATCACCGGCGCCATCGTCGGTATCGGCGCGGCGCGGCGCGTCTCGGCGGTCCGCTGGGGCATCGCGGGGAGCCTGCTGATCGCCTGGATCATCACGCTGCCCGCGGCGGCCTCCATCGCCGCTCTGTTCTACGCCATCGCGACGCTGATCTAGTCAGGACCCCTCGGAGAACTTAGCCATGAGGCGTCCAAAGTCCTCCATCGGCGACCCGGAATGGGGATGACCGACGTCAACCTGTCAGCTCCTGCACGAACTCGTCGAAGACCGCCGCGTAGCGCATGGCGTCGTTGTCGTCGTGCATCACCGAGATCAGCCACTGCTCGTCGAGGCCCGGTGGCAGGAGCACGCCGCGGTTTATGCCGTGGATCCATTGTGCGAATGCTAGGTCGAAGTCGGTACTCTTGTAGTCGCGGTAGTTGCGCACCGGTGTCGGCGACCACGTTATGCATCCTTTCGCCCCGAACCGCACCGTGTGGGCAGGAATGCCGGATCGATCAATGATCGCTTGGCAGGCGTCAACGAGCCGTCCGTTGCGGGCATTCGCGTTGGCATGTGCGTCGAGGGTGCACGCCTCCGACAGCGTCGCCTTGGCGGCTGCCATCACAAGTGGGTTGCCGTTGTAGGTCCCGAGATGCACGACCTTGCCCTGTGCAATCAGGTTCATGTGTTCAGCCTTGCCACCAAAGGCCCCGACCGGGAAACCGCCCCCGATCGACTTGGCTAGCGTGATGAGGTCGGGCACCACGCCGAGCTCGCCTGTGGCACCGCCATACCCTGCGGTGATGCCGGTCTTGACCTCGTCGAAGATCAGCAGCGTGCCGTAACGCTCCGTGATGGCGCGCACGGTCTCGAGATAACCGGGCTCGGGCAGGCATATACCGATATTCTGCATCACCGGCTCGACGATGAAGCAGGCCACGTCGCCGCCTTGCAGGGCCCATTCGAGCGCGGCAGGATCGTTGAACGGGATCACAATGACGTCCTCGACGACCCGTTTCGTGATCCCCAGCGAGCTCGGGATAGGGTTGGGTCGCTCAGCCGGCCCGGCAAGCTCGAGCGGTGGCTTGTTCGAGATCATCACCTCGTCGTGGTGACCGTGATAACCGCCCTCGACCTTAACAATTCGCTCGCGACCGGTTACACCGCGGGCGAGCCGGATGGCGTCGTGCGTGGCCTCGGTGCCCGAATTCGTCGGCCGCCACATCGGCAACCCGTACCGCGCGCCCAACAACTCGCAGACCTCTGCGTCAAGCTCGCACGGCGTGACGTACAGTGACCCATGCTCCAACTGCTCGACCACCGCGCGCCGAACGACGGGGTTCATGTGGCCGGCAAACAGGGCGCCGAAGCCCATGTCGTAGTCGACGTACTCGTTGTCGTCGACATCGATCATTCGGGATCCGGCGGCGTGCTTGACGACGACCGGCCACGGTTCGTAGGCCTGGAAGCTCGACGGCACCCCCGCCGGCATCACCTTCCTGGCGCGCTCGGTCGCGATCTGCGATCGCTTCGTGCGCTCCGAGTACGCCACTTTCTCCCTGGCGGAGATCTCCTTGGCACGGGCAACGAAGTCGTTGGGGATTGTGGACACGGAAATTCCTATTTTCGGTGAGTGGGTCTCATCAGCTTAGGCGCGCATCGACCTGGAGACTAGAGGTTCACGCTTCAGCTATCCCGCGCCCGACCGTGCGACCGTTCCCCTATCGTTACAGCAGAACAATGTCGCGGCACAAGCCTTCGGGCGTTTTGCGGTTACCGTGAACGACACTTCGTAGCAAGCGGACACAGCGTAGGTCGTCAGTAGAGCAGGTAAGGCGCGCGAATTCTCGCGAAGGCGGCCTCGCCCTCGCTCCAGCTTCCGGCGATTTCGTCGAGTGGCGCCTGGCGCTCGATCTCGTCCCTCAGCGCCGGCGAGCCGGCAAGAATGTCGATCGGCATCTTGTCATGCTCGTATTCGTAAGGCGGGGCGCGCCATTGGAATTGGCCGGGCGCGAGCCCATAGCATTCGCGCATCAGCGCCACGCCGGCCTTCACCGGCTCGAACGCATGCCGGTCCGTGACGTGAATCTGGCAGCCGCCGCAAGTCGCGCGCGCGTGCTTCTGGAAGGTGGGTTCGAAGATCGCGGGACGAAAATGAGCGCCCTTAAGCCCGATCGCGTTCATGCGCGATGCAAGCTCCTCGCCATCGAGCCAAGGCGCACCGATCAGCTCGAACGGGCGGGTGGTGCCGCGGCCCTCGGACAGCATGGTGCCCTCGAACAGCACCGTGCCGGGATAAACGATCGCGGTGTCGAGGGTCGGCATGTTGGGGGAGGGCATGACCCAGGGGAGCCCCGTCTCGTCCCAATACCTGCTGCGCGTCCAGCCTTCCATCGGCACGATCTCGAGGTTAGCCCCGATGCCGTGATGCTCGTTGAACAGGCGCGCGAGCTCGGCCACGGTCATGCCGTGCCGCATCGGCATGGCGAACAGCCCAACGAAGGACTCGTAACCGCCCTCCAGCATGGGCCCCTCGATGGCGACGCCCCCGATCGGATTGGGCCTATCGCAGACGATGACGGGAAGGCCTTTGCGCGCGGCGGCACGCAGGCAATTGGCCATGGTGTAGATGAAGGTGTAGATGCGCGCGCCAACGTCCTGGATGTCGATCACCAGCACATCGATGAGGTCGAGCATCGCTTGCGTTGGCTCCCGCGTCTCGCTGTAGAGCGAGAAGATCGGCACCTTGCGCCGCGCATCTTGGGCGTGGGGCGTCTCGATCATGTTGTCCTGAAGATCGGAGCGAAAGCCGTGCTGGGGGCCGAAAATCGCGGCGAGCTTGCAGTCTCGCGAAGAGCCGAGGCAATCGACAATATGGCGAAAGTTGCGGTCGATCGAGGCGGGATTGGCGAGCACACCGACCCGCAATCCGTTGAGGCGCGGCGAAGCGAGCAGGCGTTCGGAGCCGAGCAGCATGGGCTACGCGCGTCCGTGCGCTGGGAAGAGCGGCAGTCGCACGAGATGGAGCTCTGGCATTCAAGCCCCCCTCGGCTTGAGAACGTTAGGGATGGCGAAGGGCCGTCGCGGCGTTTGAAACTTCAGTCCTGCTATGGTAGTCGGCGGCGGGGCCGGCCGGAAGCGTGAGGGAAATCCCTAAAAATCGACCATATTTGGGCCCTGGCGCGCCCGGACCCCAGGACCCCGACATGGCCCCTTCTGCTGCTAGAATGCGCCAAGGAGCCGCGCTGGAGATTGCATGAGTAAGGACCGCACGCAAGCCATTCCCGCCTTCATCGACCTCGCGGCGCAGCGCGAGCGGCTGGGCGACCGCGTCGAGCGGGCGATCGCGGCGGTGCTCGAACATGGTCAGTACATTCTTGGGCCGGAGGTCGTCGAGCTCGAGCGGCAGCTCGCCGCCTTTTGCGGGGCGCGGCACTGCATCACTTGCGCCAACGGCACCGACGCGCTGCTGCTGGCCCTGATGGCCGAAGGCGTGGGCGCGGGCGATGCCGTGTTCGTGCCTGCATTCACTTTCGTCGCGACCGCCGAGGTGGCCGTGGTTTGTGGCGCCACGCCCGTCTTCGTCGATGTGCGCCCCGACACGTTCAACCTCGACGTCGAGAGCCTCGAAGCCGCGATCGGCGAGGCGAAGCGGCGCGGGCTCAAGCCCCGTTGCGTCATCCCCGTCGATCTCTACGGCCAGCCGGCCGACTACAAGGCCATCGGCGCGATCGCAAAGGCGCACGATCTTCTTGTCATCGCCGACGCCGCCCAGAGCTTCGGCGCAAGCCTCGACGGGCGGAAGGTCGGCACGCTCGCAGCCTACACCGCGACCAGCTTCTATCCGTCGAAGCCGCTTGGCGCTTATGGCGACGGCGGGGCCGTCTTCACCGACGACGACGCGCGGGCCGCGCTGCTCTTTTCGATTCGCAATCACGGCAGGGGGCCCGCACGGTCCGACACCGAGCATGTCGGGCTCAACAGCCGGCTCGACGGAATCCAGGCCGCGATCCTCATGGAGAAGCTTCGCCTGTTTCCGGATGAAATCCCGGCGCGGCAACTCTGCGCCGAGCGCTACAGCAAGGGCCTCGCGACTGTCGTCAAAGTGCCCGAGCTAATGCCTGGCGCGACCTCGGTGTGGGCCCAATACACGATTATCACCGAGCGCCGCGACGCGCTCGCCAAAGCCTGCCGCGAGGCAGGTGTTCCGACCGCGATCCACTATGCGAGCGCGCTGAATGGCCTCGCGCCATACCGGCAGTTTCCAACCGCGCCGTCAGGCGTCCCCCAGGCCGAATGGCTAGCCGAGCGTGTCATCAGCCTTCCCATGCATCCCTACCTCAGCGAAGAGGCCCAAGCCCTGATCGTCGCCACGGTCCGTCAGGCGCTCGGCGCAGGGAAAGCGGGCGTCGCCCATGCGGCCGAATAGGGGCTGTTAAGCGCCATGCCAGATCCTGTCCGCGTCGCCGTCGTCGGCTCCGGCTATTTCGGCCGCTTCCACGCCAAACACTACGCCACCAATCCGCGCGCCACACTTGTTGCCGTCATTGACACCGATGAAGAGCGCGCCCGCGCCGTCGCTACAGAGTTCGGCGCCGAGCCCGCCTTCGACTACCGCAGCATTGTCGGCAAGGTCGATGCGGCGAGCGTCGCCGTGCCGACGCCGCTTCACTACGACATCGCAAGCGCGCTGATTGAAGCCGGCATCCACGTCCTCGTCGAGAAACCGCTGACCGACAGCGTCGCCTCCGGGGCCAAGCTCGCGAGCCTCGCCGAAGCGCGGAAGGCGGTGCTGCAAGTTGGGCATATCGAGCGCTTCTCGAGCGCCTACCGGACGCTCGCCAAGGTCATCGCCGAGCCGCTCTATTTCGAGAGCTACCGCATCGCGCCGTGGAAGAATCGCGGCGTCGAGGTCGACGTGATCCTCGACCTGATGATCCACGACATCGACATGATCATCGGCCTCGTCGATTCGCCCGTCGCGCAGGTGGACGCCGTCGGCACGCCGGTGCTCGGCAAGAGCATCGACCTCGCCAATGCCCGCATCACCTTCGAATCCGGTTGCATCGCCAACGTGACCGCGAGCCGCGTGAGCTACAAGACCGAGCGGCGCATGCGCGTGTTCGCCCGCAACCACTATCTCAGCTGCGATCTCGGCGAGGGGCGCATCAACGGCTATCGCTTGCGCGGCGATCCGATGGTCGAGGGGCTGGCGGCCATCGCCACCGAGACCTATGAGATCGAGAAGCAGGACAGTCTCGGCAACGAGATCGACGCGTTCCTCGACTGCATCTTGAGCGGCGGCAAGCCCTTGGTGGACGGCCGCGCGGGCTGCGAGGCGCTCCGCGTCGCAAGTCTGATCAACGACAGTATCGCGGAGCACCTCAAGAGGGTGCAAGTCCACCTGAGCGCAAAGGCCGGCGGGGCAGCCGGGCCCTAGGGCGCGGAATGCATCGACAACGGTGCGATCGGGCCGATGTAGCGCTAGACTGGCATAGGTCCATAACGCGCATATTCCGCGCCCGCGCCAAGGTCGCCATGACGTCTCGCCTGCTCGCCCTCGCTGTCGCCTTGCTCCTGTTGCCCGCCGCGGCCCTGGCGGGCGTCAAGGAGAATGTCAAGGCAATGGCGCCGTCGGGGCACGTGCTGGTGGTGGACGCGCAAGGCAACGAGCTCATTGCCCAGAATGCCGACCAGCCTTTCGTCCCGGCCTCCGTCACCAAGATCGTAACGGCTTGGCTCGCGATGGAGGTGCTCGGCGGCGATTACCGCTTCCAGACGCCGTTCTTCCTCGACGACAAGCGGATGCTGTACGTACGCGGGAGCGGCGATCCCATGCTGATCTCCGAGGAGCTGGCCGAGCTCGCGCCCAAGCTCGTCGCCGCAATCGGCAAGGAACCCATCACCGGCATCGTGCTCGATTCGAGCTACTACCCTGCCGACCTCCGCATCCCGGGCATCGAGGATACCGATGAGGCCTATGACGCGCTGAACTCGGCGCTCGCGGTCAACTTCAACACGATCGCCGCCGTACGCAAGGGCAAGACCGTCAGCCCCGCCGAGAAGCAGACCCCGATCACGCCGCTCGCGATCAGCCAGTTCCGGGCGCGGGGGCCCCAGGGTCGTGGCCGCATCAGCCTGACCCAGGACCCCGCGGTGAGCCTGAAATACGCCGGCGAGTTGCTTGCCGCGTTCATCGAGCGGGAGGGCGTCAAGGTTGGCGGCGAAATCACAACCGGCACCGTGCCGGCGACGCTCGCCCCGGTCTACGTGCACCAGCAGTCGCGTCCGCTGTCGGAGATTCTGACCCTCATGCTCCTCGGCTCGAACAACTACATCGCCAACCAAGTCTTCCTTGAAATCGGCGGGACGCTCGGCGGGCCCGTCAGTCTCGAGAAGTCGCTCAGGGTCGCGAACGCGATGCTTGCCGCCAACGGGCTCGCCGACGCCATTCACCTCGAGGAGGGCTCGGGCATCAGCCGCGGCACGCGCTTCACGGCCCGCGGCCTCGCCAAGGTGCTGCATCTTTTCGAGCCCCACGCCAACCTGCTCAAAGCCGGCCGCGGCGCCCGCTACAAGACCGGGACCTTTTCCGGCGTCCGCACGCTCGCGGGCTACGCCGACACCGCCAAGAACGGGCGGGTGCGCTTCGTGATCGCGCTCAAGAGCAACGACAGCGGCATGCGCTTCCGGCTGCTCAAAGCCATTCAGTCAGGGCTCTAGCCTGAGGCGGGCCCGTAAGGGTCGATACCCGCACGAGGCTTATTGATCGATGCGTTCAACCTGGGCTGCCATGTCGGGGATGAGGCGAACACGATAGCTCGCACCCTCGCAGCGCAAGACCCACACGGCCTCATCGGGCTTCGAAGCCTGGTCATCTCTTGTGGCGCTTTGTGGTTTGTCGCAGGTGTAGCCCTGGGCGCGAATTTGCGCTGCGATGTCGTCCTCGGGACCTTCTACGTCTCCGGCGACAGCCAGCCCGGGGGGCAGGCAAAGCATCACCAGAAGTCCGGCTAGCAATGCCGGGCATCTCCAATCGCAGTCCATGGCTTTTCTCCGGAGACTTGCTTTACGACTGATGGGTCGCATGTGTATCTCTACAGGCTCGGACGGTCACGATCAAACAGGCCGCGGGCCGGCGGCGTTCAGGGTCTTCGCGCTTGCCGCTTGCGCGCCACCGACAATATCGAGCACGACGCCTGCCGCTCGCTCGCTTGGCGGGGGGATGCGGTCGCCGAGCGCGTTGGAAACATCCTTGAAGGCTTGGCGCTGCTTGGCGCGCACTTCCTCGGAACCAAGAATCTCATCGACGCGCGCGGCCAGATTCTCCGCCGTGCATTCTTCTTGCAAACACTCCGGCACCACTTGGCGCCCCGCGAGCAGGTTCACAAGCGAGGCGTGCTCGACGCTGATCCCCATGCGCCGGACGAGAAAGGCCGAAACCGGGCTGATCCGATAGGCGACCACCATCGGAACGCCGGCAAGCGCGAGCTCGAGCGTGACAGTGCCCGATTTCGCCATGGCGGCATCGGCGGCGGCGAAGGCGTCGAAGCGTTCCGCCATATCGATGACGAGGACATGCGGCCAATTCCGCGTCATGTCTTTCACACTGTCGGCCACGGATCCGACGACGGGAATGACCACGCGAAGGCCGGGATATTTGTCCTCCAAGAGCAGCATCGCCTGGCCGAAGATGGGAAGCATGCGGCGAACTTCGCCGGCGCGGCTGCCGGGAAGGACGCAGAGGAGGGGGGCGGCGGGCGCGATGTCATGCCGGACGCGAAAGGCCTTGCCGTCGCCCTGTCCGGCGCCCGCATCGATGGCGGGATGGCCGACATAGGTGCAAGGGATGCCGTATTTTTCAAAGAACGCCACCTCGAAGGGCAGAAGCGCCATGATGTGATCGACACGCTTCTTGAGCTTGCGGGCGCGAAACGGTCCCCAGGCCCAAAGCTGCGGCGCGACATAGTGGATGACCGGGATACCCAAGCCGCGGAGATGATGCGCGAGCCTTAGAGAGAAACCCGGCGAATCCACGGTGACGACGGCGTCGGGCTCGAGCCGCTTCACCGCCTCGGCTGTCTCGTTGATGCGGCCGATCAGCCGCGGGAGATGCGGCAGAACCTCGGCAAGCCCCATCACCGAAAGCTCGCTCATGGGAAAGAGGCTGGCGAGCCCCTCGCGCTCGCTCTGCGGGCCGCCCACGCCGGCAAACCGAATACGGCCACCCGTCTTGCGCTTGAGCGCGGCCATCAATTGCCCGGCAAGATTGTCGCCAGAGGCCTCGCCAGAGACGATGAAGATCAGCGGCTCACGCCCGTCCATGCCAACTCCAAATTGCCTTTTTCGCGCGCCGCCGGCCGAAAGTCCGGCTGGATTAGCCCAAGTTCAGACGTTCCGCCAAGCGCGGAACGTCGCGGCCTGACCGTGGCGCACGCCTTGGCGGTCGATCAGCTCCCAAACGACGCCGTCCTCGATCAAGAACCGACGGCCGGACTTGGCGACGCGAATGCCTCTATAGCCGGCAAGAAAGCCGTTTCGGGCCACCTGGTCGAGCAGCCTCTGCCGCTCGGCCCTGTCGATCGGCTCGGCCGAGAGCCGCGACGGCAGGCCGAGGAACTCCGCCCAGGAATATTCGAAGCAGGCTTGCGCCGCTCTGTTGGCATAGATGAAGCACGGGTCGGGGTCGGTGCCATGCGCGAGGACTACGAAGGGCGCCTCGTGGTAGAGCCAGTTCGCGTCCTTGCCCAGCGGAACGAGCGGCGCCTTGACCAGCCGGGTGTAACTGCCGGTCAACAAAGCGAAAAAGCCGGGATCGGTCGACAGGTCTACCATTCGTCACTTTGCTGCAGTTTCATTGCGCCGTCACCCCGGCTAAAGCCGGGGTCCAGGAGCAACGAGCCCCTGTGCCAACCGCTCTGGATTCCGGCTTTCCTGCCTTCGCCGAAGCGAAGCTACTCGATGACGGTTCGATGCACGAGGCGCTTCGGCTTCGCGCAGGCAGGCGCCGGAATGACGCAGTTGGCCCCGAGGGAATCGTCAGACATTAGGACAAGTGGTTGGTAGGACGCGTGATACCCCAAACACCGAAGCTTCGAGCCAGTCCCCCGGGGGTTGCCGCTTCACAAAGCCGAAGCGATGCGGTGCCGCGGGGCGATGCTGGGCGCATCGTCTCGGTTGATGTCCTGCGCGGTCTTGTCATGGTGGTCATGGCGCTCGATCACACGCGCGACTTCTTCGGCACGGGCGGTTTCAATCCGCGCGACGTGACGGAGCCCGCGCTCTTCCTCACGCGATGGATCACGCATCTTTGCGCCCCGACCTTCATTTTTCTCTCCGGACTCTCGGCCTTCCTCTATGGGCGAGGACGGAGTCGCGCCGAGACGAGCCGCTTTCTGTTCACGCGCGGGCTCTGGCTCATCCTCATCGAGTTCACCATCGTGAGGGTCGCCTGGGGCTTCGATCTCGCGCTCGGCGAGACATTGGTCGGCGGTGTCATCTGGGTGATCGGCGCCTCGATGGTCGCATTGGCGGCTCTTGTCTGGCTGCCACGCTGGGCGATCGTTGCCGTGGCGCTCGCCATGATCGCAGGTCACAATCTCTTCGACGGTCTCGAGCCCGCTTCTCTCGGCGCTGCCGGGCCGCTCTGGCACGTGCTGCATGACCCCGGCTCGATCCATCTGACTGAGGGGCTGCGCTTCTACGTGCATTATCCGCTGATCCCTTGGATCGGGGTGATGGCCGCGGGCTACGCACTCGGCCCGGTCATGGCGCTTGGCGCCGATGAGCGGAAGCGCATTCTGCTCAAGCTCGGCGCCACCATCACCATCGGCTTCGTCCTTCTGCGGGCGACCAACCTCTATGGCGACCCTGCGGCTTGGTCGGCGCACGAGACGTGGCTTGCCACGCTGCTCTCGTTCCTCAATTGCGAGAAATATCCGCCGTCGCTGCTCTTGCTGATGATGACGCTCGGGCCGGCCTTGATGCTGCTCGGGGCCTTCGAGCACGCGCGCGGAGCGTGGGCCCGCATCCTTGCCGTGTTCGGGCAGGTGCCGTTCTTCTTCTATGTGGTCCACATCTATCTGATCCACGCGCTCGCGGTCGCCGTGGGGCTCGCCATAACGGGCACACTCGCTAGCAACCCCAAGATTGGGCTCGGCCTCGCCGGCGTCTATCTCGTCTGGCTGGTCGCGGTTCTGCTGCTCTATCCGCTCTGCCGCTGGTTCGCGGACATCAGGCAACGCGGCACCGGATGGTGGTGGAGCTATCTCTAAGCGCTCACCGCTAGCTCTTGGCGTAGAGGTCAGTGCGGCGGTCGCGGAAGAAGCCCCATTCGGCGCGGTAGCGCGCGATCGCATCGAGATCGAAGCCGTGAACGAGGACGCCTTCGTCGCTGGGGCCGAAGCTCGCGACAAGTTCGCCCCTATGGTCGGCGATGAAGGAATAGCCGTAATAGCTCTGGCTCGCGCCATCGTTCTCCTCGATGCCGATGCGGTTCGCGGCCACGATGGGCACGGCGTTCGCGACCGCGTGGCCCTGCATGGCGCGCTGCCATTGCAGATGCGTGTCGAGCGAGGCGTCATACGGCTCTGAGCCGATGGCCGTGGGGTAGAACAGGATCTCGGACCCTTCGAGCACGAGAGCGCGCGCGGCTTCCGGGTACCACTGGTCCCAGCAAATGCCGACGCCGATGGTGCCGGCCTGCGTCGCCCATGCCTTGAAGCCCGTATCGCCGGGGCGGAAATAGAATTTCTCCATGTAGCCCGGCCCATCAGGAATGTGGCTCTTGCGATAGACGCCGAGGATCGCGCCATCCGCGTCGGCAACCGCGACGCTGTTGAAGTAGCGCGGGCCGTCCTTCTCGAAGAAGGAGATGGGGATGACGACGCCGAGCTCTTTGGCGAGAGCGGCGAGCGCGAGCACGCAAGGATGCTCGTTTACGGGATAGGCGGTCGCGAACCATTTTGGGTCCTGCTTCGTCGGGAAGTAGATGCCCTGGAACAGCTCTGGCGGCAGGATCACTTGCGCGCCCTTGCGCGCCGCCTCGCGGACGAAGCGCTCGACCTTGGCGATATTGCCCGCCATGTCGTTGCCAAAAGACGCCTGGATGGCGGCGACGGTGAGCAAGCGCGTCCCCATCACGCCGGCTCCTGCTGGGTCATGCAGTGGAACGAGCCGCCGCCGGCAGAGCCCGCGCCGAGAATGCCGAGCGAGGGGAGGCCCACCACTTTCCGGCCGGGAAACACCGCCTGCAAGGCCTCGACCGCGCGCATGCCCGACGGCGTCCCGTACACGGGCACGGCGACAACGCCGTTCGCAATGACGAAGTTCATGTGCGATGCGGGCGCCGCCTCGCCGAGCTCGTTCACGACAAGGCCCGGGCTCGGGACGCGGATCACCTCCAAGCGCCGGCCCGAGGCGTCAGTCGCACCTTCGAGCGTTTCCGCGATCTCCTCCAGAATGTCGGCGTTGGGATCGTCGGCGCCGGTAGGGGATTGGCACACGACACGCGCAGGCGCGACGAAGCGCGCGAGCACGTCGATATGCCCGTCGGTGTGATCGTTACGAAGCCCGCGCTCGATCCAGACGATCTTCCTCGCGCCGAAGGCTTGGCGCAAGGCCGCTTCGGCTTCTCCTTCCGTCCAGCCGTTGCGATTGGGGTTGAGCAGGGTTTCGCGCGTGGCGAGGAAGGTGCCTTCGCCGTCATGCTCGATGGCGCCGCCTTCGAGCACGAAATCGAATTTGCGGACGGGCGTCGCCGCAAGACGCGCGATCTCATCGCCGACCGTAGCGTCGTCGGGAAGATCGAACTTGCCGCCCCAGCCATTGGTGCGGAATCTAAGGGCGGTGGCACCCTTCGCCGTTCGGGCGAAGATCGGGCCGGTGTCGCGGAGCCAGATATCGCCGTAGCGGGCGGGAACGAGCTCGGCCGCGTCGTCGAGCGCGGCGCGGGCCGATTCCTCGGCTTCCGCGCCAGCGACAAGCAAGCGAACATGATTGGAGGGGCTAAGCGCGCGCACGAGCGCGGCGACGTCGCGGCGCGGGCTTACGAGGTCGCCGTTCCACTCCTCGGCATCGGCAGGCCAGGCGGTCCAGACCGCCTTCTGCGGCGCCCATTCGGGCGGAACGGAAATCGCCTGCTCTGTCAGAGAGTCTTGCATATGTCCTTGATCCAAGAGGCCCGGGGTGCGGCCTCGCTGAATTCGTCACTCTCAAGGGCTTAAACGCGGCAATGTCAACCCGGCTCGCGTGCGCCGCTAGCGCCGGTCTTTGGCGGCGGGTTCGCCCGGGACGACGATGCGCTCGGGGTCAAGCAGGCTCAGCCTGTCGCCGTCGACCGCGAAAGTGTGGATATAGAAGTGGGTCGCCTCGTCGTCGGTCGCCTCCATCACCGGCGACGGCGCCGAGATGATCGCAAGACCGCCGCACTGGCCGATCCAATCGATATGCCGGTGGCCGTGCATGAGGATGGCGCGGCCGGCGAGCGGCAGGAGCCGGCGCACGAACCAATTGCCGTTGATGAGCGCGGTGCCGACGCGCATCGATAGTTGCTTCGCGGCCCACGGATACTCCATCAGGTGATGATGCAGGGCGACGATCCAGGCGGCCTCGGGATAGGCGGCGCATGCGATATCGAACCCGCGCATCTGCTCCGCCGAAACCATGCCGAGCGCGTTGGTGAAGGAGAAATGCGTGTCGGCGTTCGAGTTCAAGAGAATGATGCCAAGGCCGTTCTTGTCATCCGGCGGAACGACCATGGGAAAGGCTTTGGCCCACAGCTCGGGGATGGCGCCGGAGAGCCTTGGCCTGGCGGCGTCGGCGAAACGCACGATGTCGGCGCGATGGGGTTCGAGAAATTCCGAAAGCGTGCCGCCGAGCCGCCCCTCGGGGACATCGACCACGCGGACGCGGCCGCCCTGGACCGTGTCCGTTGCGGAAAGCGTCCGCAGTTGGCGCAGACGCCGGTTGGGGCTCGTGGGCAGGTCGAGGCGCGCCGGATTGGCGCGATCGACGATGTTGAGATCATGATTGCCGGGAAGCATCAAGACGCGAGCGGCAAGCGAGGGATGCGCGGCGAGTGCGTCCGCGAGCTCGGCCCACTCGCTCGAAATGCCGGCGTCGGTCATGTCGCCGGTGATGAGGATGGTGTCGATGGGGTCCTTGGCGTCGATCGCCTCGAGCTGCTTGAGCAGCCGCTTCAGCCGCTCGTTGCCGCTCGGGCCCGATCGTCCGCTCTCGACCCTGCGGCCGTAGCGCTCGCCCACGATATGAATGTCGGAGAGATGGGCGATACGCCACGTGCGGTCCTTGGCTGTGGCCTTGCCGAAGCTCGTAAGCGTGCGCGGCTGGGGCATGGTGGCATCGGCGAAGCCCCAGACCAGGGCGGCGGCGGCGAAATAGGCCGAGATCGCCACCACGCTGTTGGCAAGCGCGACGGTCGCGACTTCTTTCCACGAATCGATCTCGGAGAGGGTGGCAAACAGGTAGGCGTTCGGCCAGGCGAGCCACAGCAAGCAAAGTGCAAGTCCGCATACGAGGAGGCCTGCGACAGCCGCCGCGGCGGCGCGGAGCCGCGCCCGCCGCGCATCGCTTGCGTTGCGGGCGAAGAGCCGTTCGGCCAGTTGCCGGAAGGCTTCGCGGAACGAGGCATAGCCAGGCTCGACGACGATTGAATTCAGCGTCCAAAAATTCTTCTCGACGATGCGAAAGAGCGTGCGCCACCCGAACCAGCCGAGCGCGATAAGGCTGGAGAGGACGACAATCGACCAGACGCCGAGGACAACCGAGGCGAGCTTGTCGGTGACGATCTTGAGCCATTCGGCAAAGACGATCGGGGCGAGACCGAGAAGGAGACCCGGAACCACGAGCAGAAGCGCCCATGCAAGGATCAGCTTGGGCAGGCTGATCTCGACCAGCATGCTGCCGGCAAGCGAAAGCATCGAGCGCGCCTTTGTGCTCGAAGCGTCGTCCTCGATGTCGCCACGGCGCGGGTCGATCATCGGCTGCGCTTCCTCGCGCGCCTTGGGCGGAGATTTTTTCGTGCCGCGTGTGCGCGCCATGTCCGGCTCTCAGCCCTTGCTCTTGCCGTCCGGCGCGCCGGACAACAGCGTCGCCACCCAGCGGCTCGACTTGTATTCGGCGGAGAAAGCGATGATGGCGAGCATGATCGGCACGCCGATCAGCGCGCCGGGAATGCCCCAGAGGAAGCCCCAGAAAAACACCGCGAACACGACCGCGAGCGGCGAGATCGAAAGCGCGGCACCGGCCGCAAGCGGCTCGAGATAGTTGCCGATGAGGAATTGGATGGCGGTCAGCCCGGCGAACACGACAATGACCGCCTGCCAGGTGTCGAGCTGGGCGATCGCGAACAGGGCTGGAAGGAGCGTGGCCACGAACGGACCAATGAACGGGATGTAGTTGAGCGCGAAGCCGAGAATGCCCCAGGCTGGCGCCGGTTCGAGTCCGGCGATGAGCGCGAAGGCGTAGATCGCAAGGCCCGTGAGCAGGCTGAGCACGGTCCGCACCAGCATGTAGCGGCGGAACTTGGCGGCGAGGCCCGCGCTCGCGCGGATGAGTTCCTGCCGGTTGAGCGAGACGAGCTTGCGCCGGAATTGCTCCACTTCGAGCAGCGCCATCATGAGAAAGACGAATACGAGAATGGCAAAGCCTGCGAGCCGGTTGAGCCGCTTGGCGATATCCTGGAACAGCCTGAGCAGCCACATCACGTCGAAGCGCTCGGCCAGGGTGCCGGCGACGAAGATGCCGCGTTCCTCGAGCCACTCGGTGGCTTGAAGATACGCGGCCTGGAATCGCTGCACGTTGCTCAGCAGCCAATCGCCGACGGCGCTGAGCGCCCAGGCGATCATCGAGGCGAAAATCAACACCACGACGATGGTGACGCCGAGCGTCACGAACAGCGCGAGGCCCTTGGGCAGCGTCCTCTCCAGCGCCTCCTGGAGCGGCCAGACGATGGCAAGGATGAACAGGGCGAAGGCGAGGGGGGCAAAGACGGAGCTTGCGAGATAGAGCGCCGCGGCCAGCAGGATCAGCGCGCAAATGACAAGCGCGGTGCGAGTGGCCACGCTGCTGGCCTGGGCTTTGTCAGTGGACGGCATGGGTCGGCTCCCCGGGTCGCGAAGTCTAGCCTGCTTTGCCCTATCTCCGTCCAGATACCTCGGAACGGGTGCCCCGTGAGCCGGTACGGCTGCTATAGTTGGGCGTCATGATCTTCCGACAGTTCTTCGACCAGACCTCGAGCACCTACACGTATCTGCTTGCGAGCCGCCATGGCGGCGAGGCGCTCATTATCGACCCCGTGCTCGAGCGGGTGGACCGCTACATTCAGCTCCTGAAAGAACTCGACCTCAGGCTGGTGAAGGCGATCGACACGCATCTCCATGCCGATCACATCACCGGGCTCGAAGCGCTCAGCGAGCGCACGAAGTGCATCACGGTGATGGGCGAGCAGACCAAGGCCGACGTCGTTTCGATCAGAGTGAGCGACGGCGACAAGGTCGGCATCGAAGGGCTCAGCCTCCAGGCGCTCTACACGCCGGGCCATACCGACGATTCCTACAGCTACCTCATGCAAGACCGTGTCTTCACCGGCGACACGCTGCTCATCAGGGGCACCGGCCGTACCGACTTCCAGAATGGCGATCCGCGGCAGCAATACGAGTCGTTGTTCGGGCGCCTGCTCAAGCTTCCCGACGAGACGCTGGTCTATCCGGCGCACGACTATAAGGGCGACACCGTCTCGACCGTCGGCGAGGAGAGGGCGTTCAATCCGCGGCTCCAGGTGAAGTCGGTCGAGGACTATGTCGCGCTGATGAACGCTCTCAACCTGCCCAACCCGAAGATGATGGACGTGGCCGTGCCCGCCAATATGCGCATCGGGCTCGCGCAGCAGATCGTCGCCGGCAAAGGCTGGGCGATCAGCGCGGATGAGGCCAAGGGCCTGCTCGGTCAGCCCGACATTGCTTTGATCGACCTCAGGGAAAACCAGGAGCGGCGCAAGCATGGGGTCATCCCCGGGTCGCTGCACGTGCCCTACCAGGACATCGAGGGCAGCCTGAAAGCGGACGGTCTCTTGCAGCAGCTCGCCAAGGGCACGGGACGAAGGCTCGTCTTCTATTGCGCCTTCGGGGAGCGGTCGGCGATGGCGGTCCAGGCGGCGCACGCCGCGGGCCTTGCCAACTCGCGCCATATTCATGGCGGCTTGCAGGCCTGGCAGCAGGCACAAGGTCCCGTCACCCGCTGAGCCTTGACCCGGAGAAGCGGGTTGCCCTAGCTACGGGCTCGACACTGTCAGAACGTGAGGAATGAATCCAGTCATGCTCAAGCTTCCGTTGCGCGTAACGGCCGCAGCACTCGTCTGCCTCACATGCGTACCAGGTGCCGCGCTCGCCAATCGGAGGCCGTGCCTCGAGCTCGAGCAGCATTACGCGCAGATCGAGCCGTATGCGAGCTCGATTGAAGTCAACCTAAAGCTGTTCGCCGCCGCGCGCCTCGGCTGTGAAGCGCTTGCCGAGCGCCTTCTCGACAAGGGTGCGTCGCTCGAGGCGCGTGACGGCACGGGCTCGCGGCCGCTCGCGCATGCGGCGGCGTCGGGACAACCGGAAATCGTCGTGCTGTTCCTCAAACGCGGTGCCCCGATCGATGCGCGCGATCTCGACGGCTCGACCGCGTTGTTCAAGGCCGCGGAGAATGGTCGGATGGCGGTCGTCCGCCTCCTGGTCGAAGCGGGCGCGAATGTGAACGTGCCCGGCCGCAGCGAGGTCACGCCGGTGGCCGCCGCCGCCTATTTGGGAGCCGAGCCGATCGTCAAGTACCTGATCGAAAAGGGCGCCGACCTCACCGGTATCGACAAGACCGGCAAGGGACCGCTCGTCTATGCGGCGGGTCGAGGGTTCACGCCGGTCGCGCGCCTGCTGCTCGATCATGGCGTCGACGTGAATGCGCGCTATGGAGAAGGCTTGACGGCGTTGATGTGGGCGGCCGGTCATTCGAACGACGCCGGCAGGAAGGACGTGGTCGAAGTCATCAACGTGCTGATCGATCGCGGCGCCAAGCTCGATGAGCAGGACGATCAAGGGCGCACGGCGCTGATGATCGCGGCCATGCTCGACCACACGGCGGCAGCCGAGGCGCTTTTGGCGCGCGGTGCCGATCGAGCGCTTAAAGACAAAGACGGAAAGACGGCGAGCGACCTTGCCTCGGCTGCGGCGCTGCGCGCCGAACTCGCGGCCAAGCCCTAGCGGCCGCTGCCGAGATAGGCGTCGATCTGAAGCCCGGCGAGATATTGCGACAATGCCGCGATGTCGTCGGGCGCCGTCGCCTTCATCAGATCCGACATGCCCGGATTGTTGCCGCGCGAGCCGTCGCGGAAGGCCATCATCGTGGCCTTTAGATATTGCTGCCACTGGCCTGCCAACCGCGCCGTGGTCCCGTCACCCTGGAAATGCTGGAGATGGCAGCCGCGGCAGCCGATCGAGGCAGCGGCCGTCTCGGCCTCGCTGGCGACACCGGGCGGCGCCGACGGCTGCTGCAGGTTCGGCCATTTTTGTTTCTTGAAGTAGGCCGCAAGCGCCAGCATGTCCTCTTTCTCGAGGGAAGCGGCGATCGGCCCCATCAAGTCGTTCTTGCGCGCCCCGCTCTTGAAGTCGCGCAGTTGCAAATAGAGATAGCCCTCGTCCTGTCCCCAGATCACCGGCGTTTGCATATTGATGGGGATGCCCTGCTCGCCATGGCAGGTGGCGCACAGCTTCGCCTTCTCGGCGATGTCGCCGGCGGCGTAGGCGCTCCCGCCCAGAAGCAGGAGAGCCGCGCACAACAGCGCACGCGGCGCGAAACGGCTCAGTCGCATTCCCTCAAACTCCATTGGCCCAGGGGATCATCGCAAGTCAGTCATGAAAAGGACGGGGCACGAATGCCCCGTCCTCTCCTGTTGCAAATGCGTCGGCGAACGATCAATCGACCGTGAAGGCGATGATGTTGTTGCCGCGCTTGAAGTCGATCTGCACGTTACCACCCGCGCCGACGACGATGTATTGCTTCCCATCGACGGTGTAGGAGGCGGGCGGCGCATTGACGCCGGCGCCTGCGAAGAACGACCACAGCACCTTGCCGGTCTTGGCGTCATAGGCCCTGAACCAGCCGTCGCCTTCACCGGCGAAGACCAGGCCGCCCGCGGTGGTGAGCGCGCCACCCATCATGGGCAGAGGCGTCTTCACCTGCCAGGCGATCTTGCCGGTGTTGTAATCGACGGCGGAGATATTGCCGAACTGCTCCGAGCCCGGAATGATCTTGAAGGCGCCGCCGAGCCAGAGCTTGCCGCCCGGATAGGGCGTGCTCTCGACGTGGTAGGTCATCGGCTGATGCAGATTGACCGCATACGTCATGTTGAGCTCGGGGTTGACGGCCATGACCGACCATTCGACGCCGCCATTGGCGCCGGGCAGCATGGGCGTGCCTTCAGCCGTGGGCAGCGACCACATGCCGGTCTGGTCCACCATCGCGTCGGAGAAGCGGATCAGGCTGCAATCGTCGCGATTGTGGACGTACACGTTGCCGGTCTTGCCACCATGAATGACGGCATCGACGTCCTTGCCGTCCTTGTCCTTCGCTTTGACCAGGACTGCCGGGCTGACAGAGTCGAGATCCCATACGTCATGGGCGATATACTGGAAGTGGCACTTGTACTCGCCGGTGTCGAGATCGACCGAAACGAGCGAATCCGTGTAGAGATTGTCGCCGGGACGGATCGAGCCGTCGAGGTCCGGTGACGGATTGCCGACCACGAAGTAGATGCGATTGCGCTTGAGGTCGACGGCCGGATTCTGCCACACGCCGCCGCCGAGGGTCTTGTAGGGATCGCCCAACTTCTTGAGCGCTTCCTTCTCGGCCGCGATGTCGCGGTGCATGTCCTTGCCGGTGGCGTCGTGGGTCGCCCACACGCCGACCGAATTCTCGGGGATGGTGTGGAAGTTCCACACGAGCTTGCCGGTCTCGGCGTCATAGGCCCGCACGAAGCCGCGGATACCGTACTCGCCGCCGTTGGTGCCGATCAGGATCTTGCCATCAACGGCCGTCGGCGCCATGGTCTCGCTATAGCCGAGCTCGGGCTCGGCGATTTGGGTTTCCCAAATCAAGCTGCCGGTCTTGGCGTCGAGCGCGACGAGCTTGGAATCGAGCGTGCCCATATAGACTTTGTCATTATGGACGGCGACGCCGCGATTGTTGGGACCGCAGCAATAGGTCGTGACCGGACCCATCTTGTGCTTGTAGTGCCAGTACTCCTCGCCGGTCTTGGCGTTGATGGCATAGACGTGATTGAAGGACGTGGTGATGTACATCACCCCGTCGACGACGATCGGTGTCGTCTCCTGCGACTCCTTCACCTCGGTCTGGAAGATCCAAGCGGGGCGAAGCTTGCCGACGTTGGATGTGTTGATTTGCTTGCCCGGATAGTAGCGGGTCTGGTCGTAATTGCCGTTCGTATGCAGGAAGTTCTTCTCATCGCCGGCAGCGCCGCTGAGCATGTCCTGCGTCACGGACGTGGCGGGCGCGTCCTTGGTTTTCTTCGTCGCCGCCGTTTCCGTTTCAGCTCCACCACTAAAGGCCGGGCTAAATCCGGCCAAACTCACAATGAGCGCGCCAGCAAACGCGGCGGCTGTCTTACAACGCCCCATGATTTTCCTCCATTTCGTGGTCCCGATACGACCGGCTGGGTACCGGCCTCTCCAGGCGGGTTCTCACGGAAACGGAGACTGCGCGCGGCCCTTACATTTGTCAATCCGAGTGCTAACCGGCGCGGCATGGTGGGCAGCGAAATTTGCCACTCTTGGCTGCTTTTGCTGCTGTCTTGCCCGCCGGCAAACTTGTAAGTTTGGCCGCCGCCGGTTCCTGGCCCAAATTTTGTGATGCGCGTGCAGGCTATTTTCTAGATGAAGCCCCGACAGGTTAATCGGACGCCGGAGCCGCAACACTCCCGCCGCAGCGTCGCGGCGCCGGTTCGGGTCCGGTCTCTCGGTTGGACAATTCTGTTCCTGCTTCTCGCGCCGCTTTCCAGTTTTGCTGCGCCGCAAGATCAAGAGGGGAGGGCGCCGCCTTCGCCCGCGGGCCCGGCCACGACCGTGCCGATCGGCTATCTCAAGCAGGAGGTGAAGCGGCCCATTCCGCTGTCGCGCCTCAACGTGGAGCCTGACGATCTCGGCATCGCGGGCGCTTCGATCGCGCTCAAGGACAACAATACGACCGGCCGCTTCACCAAGCAGCAATTCACCCTCGAGGTCGAGCGCGTACCCGTCGGGGGCGATGCCGTGCAAGTTCTGATGAAGCTCGTTGAGAGCGGTCATCACTTCGTGCTGGTCGATGCGCCTGCCGATGTGCTGTTGCGCCTGTCGGACGCTGTTAAGGATAAGGACGTGCTCTTGTTCAATATCAGCGCAACCGACGTCACGCTGCGCCAAGAAGACTGCCGCGCCAACATACTGCACACGGCGCCTGATCGGGCCATGCTGGCAGACGCGCTTGCTCAGTATCTCGTGTGGAAGAAATGGCCGCGCTGGCTCGTGGCGAAGGGTGTCTATCCGGAAGACCTCGCCTATCTCGATGCGTTGCGCCGGGCGGCGAAGCGCTTCGGCGGCACCATTGTCGAGGAGCGCGAATATGAGGAAGCGCCGGGCGCGCGCCGCTCCGACACGGGCCACCAGCAGATCCAGCAGCAGATGCCGGTCTTCACCCAAGGCGCGCCGGACTACGATGTGCTCGTCGTGGCCGATGAGCGGGAAGTGTTCGGGCCCTATCTGCCTTACCGCACCTGGGACCCACGGCCCGTCGCGGGCACTGCGGGCCTCAGAGCCATGAGCTGGCACCCGGCGCATGAGCAATGGGGCGCGACGCAGATGCAGAATCGCTTCCAGCGCTTCGCCAAGCGATTCATGCTGCCGCTCGACTATCAGGCTTGGCTCGCGGTGCGCGCCGTGGGCGAGGGGGCCTCGCGCGCGGGCTCGGGCGACTTCGCCCCGGTCACCGCTCATATCCGCGGGGAGACATTCGACCTTGCGGCGTTCAAGGGGCAGAAAGTCACTTTTCGCTCCTGGGATGGGCAGATGCGCCAACCGATCCTTGTCGCCGGTCCCGATCTGCCGGTGTCGATGTCGCCGCAAGAAGGATTCCTGCACGAACGCGTCGAGGTCGATACGCTCGGCATCGATCAGCCGGAGAGCAAATGCAAACTTTAATGAGTGACGCACGAGGACGCGTGAGAATGATGATTGTGATTGCAACGCGGGCCGCAATCGCGGTCATCGCCGTAATCGGCGTTGTCTTCGCCGCCGGCCCGGCCGCGGCCTACACGGTGTACATCTCCAACGAGAAGGGGAATTCGATCACCGTGCTCGACAGCAAGACGCTCGAAGTGCTCGAGACCATTCCCGTCGGCCAGCGCCCGCGCGGCATCATGCTGACCAAGGACGGCAAGCATCTTCTCGTTTGCGCCAGCGACGACGACACAGTGCAGGTGCTCGACGTGGCCACGCGGGAGATCGTGGGCGATCTGCCGTCGGGACCGGACCCGGAATTGCTCAACCTGCATCCCTCGGGAAGCCCGGTCTATATCGCCAACGAGGACGACAATCTGCTCACCGTCATCGATCTTGCCGACAAGAAGGTTCTCTCCGAGGTCGAGGTCGGCGTCGAGCCCGAGGGCGTCGGCATCAGCCCCGACGGCAAGACCGTGGTCGTCACCTCCGAGACGAGCAACATGGCCCATTTCATCGATACCGAGAGCTTCGAGATCACCGACAACATCCTCGTCGGGTCGCGGCCGCGCTTCGCCGAGTTCACGGCGGATGGAAGCCGGCTCTGGGTCACCTCGGAGGTGGCCGGCACGGTCTCCGTCATCGACGCCAAGACGCGCAAGATCATCAAGGTCATCGATTTCGCCGTCCCGGGCGTACAGCCCGAATACATTCAGCCGGTCGGCGTCCGCGTCACCAAGGACGGCAGCAAGGCCTTTGTCGCGCTCGGGCCGGCCAATCGCGTTGCAGTCATCGACGGCAAGACGCTCGAGGTCGAAGATTACCTTCTCGTCGGCAAGCGGGTATGGCAGCTCGCCTTCACGCCCGATGAGTCCTTGCTGTTTGCTACCAACGGCAACAGCAACGACGTCTCGGTCATTGACGTGCCGAACATGAAGGTCGTGAAGTCGATCCCCGTGGGCCGGGCGCCTTGGGGCGTGACCGTATCACAACAATAACAGCTGCGCCCGCGCGCGCTGCTTGAAGCTGCCGTATCAACGCGAAACAGGATCTACGCCGCCGCGATCCATTCCCCGGCCACGTAGCCGAACGCTACGGCATCGGGATTACGCTTGGCGGCCAGACGCAACTTGTCCTCGGCGTCGACAACGAGGGCGCGATGCTTGCTCTTGTCCTTAGGCCCGTCCTTGAAGCCGCTCAGGAGAATGATCTTCCTGCCACGCAGGACCATCTTGGGGAGTGCCATCCCACCTCCTCGACCTGCCGCGCAAGATGTGCTCTGAGTTCTGGGCACGGGGGCTCAGATGCACGCCTTCCAAGGCAAGTGCCTCGCTCCTAATGGCGGACCCCCACGTCAGCCATCATCACCATAGCAAAAAAATGCGACGAAGGTAAGACGACGCGCGGACAGGCGTGCACAGATTCATGCGCGCCGCGCTTCGCAGTGCACAAATGCGTCACGCTTGCGCTGCGATGCAGCATCAAGGTGAAGTACCGTCGCGGAGTAGCGCCGCAAGACCCGCCGCGGTTTCGACCTGCGGCGCCCAATTCAGTCTTGCGAGTGCCGAGCTGTCGGCGACGAGAGAGCCGAACAGCGGCTCCAAGCCCGCTACCCGGCCCGAGACATGGAGCGCGCTCTTGAGCAAGCGCTCGGGCACGTAGAGAAGCGCTGGGCGCCTGCCGAGCCCCTGCCGCATGGCGGCAATCATCGCGCCGATCGTCAGCGGCTTCGGATCGGCGACGATGAGCGGGCGCCGCAAGGGCGCTTCGGTTGCCAGAACCGTATCGACGGCCGCCACGAGATTGTCGAGACCGAGCAGGGAGTGCTCGCCCCTGAGCCCGGCAAGCGGCAGAGGGTAGGGCGAGCGGGCGAGCTTGATGAGTTTCGCCATGTTGCCCTCGACGCCGGGCCCGTACACGAGCGCGAGCCTGAGCGCGACCCAGTCGAGATCGGTCGCGGCAAGACCCTGTTCGGCGGCGAGTTTCGAGCGGCCATAGGCGTCGGTCGGCCTGGGTTCGCTCTTCTCGGTGAGAACGCCTTCGGCCGTCGGGCCGGACTGCGCCCTGATCGACGACAAGAAGACGAAGCGTTTGATCTTGGCGCGCTGCGCCGCCTTGGCGAAGCCGACCGTGGCCTCCGTGTTGAACAGGCGATAATCGTCCTCGGGCACGCCCGTCATCGTGCCGGCGAGACCGGCAGTGTGGATCACGGCATCGACGCCCGCGAGTGCCTCGGACATGTTGTAGGGCCGTGCGAGATCGCCGATGACCGCGCCGGCGCAGTCTTCGGGCAAGGCCGCCGGGCTCCGGAGCAAGACGCGCAGGCGGTAGCCGCGCTTCGGCAGCTCTCGCAGCAGGTATCTGCCGATAAAGCCCGTGGCGCCGGTCAGCGCGACGAGGGGATTGCGCGCGAACTTGCGGTCAACTCGCGGCTCTACGCTCATGCCGATCCGCCGGGAAGGTCGCCTCTTCCTTGGAGAGTTGAGTTCACGCCGATATTGCGGCCGGAGCAAGCCCCGCCAAAATGAACCGGCGGCGCATGCACGCCGCCGGTTCGTTCGATGAGTCTATGCCACGCAGACTAATAGCAAGGCGGATAGGGGTAATAGCCGCAGTGAGGCGGGCCGTAATAATAGGGATGCGCGACGGCGGCGCCGACCGCGGCCCCCGCCGCAAACGCGGCGCCCGGATGCCCGTACCAGGCCCCATGCCAAGCGGGGCCGCGTCCGACCACGGCGCCGCCATAAGGGCCGCGCGCCGCGAACCAATCGATAAAGAGCGCGGCCGCGCCCGTTGCGTCGGTGAGGTCCCCTTCGAGCACCGACACGTCGAAGGTCAGTGTGTCGCCTTCGAGCTTCGGCGCCTTCAGCACCACGACGGCGTCCTTGACGCTTGCGCCGTCACCGCCGAGCACCGAGATAGTCGCGTTGGGCGGGTCCTTGGCGAAGCTGTCGATGCCGACATCCCATTCCTTGATGAAATGCGCGGTCA
>CAYMJW010000022.1:0-26296 GCA_964390455.1 uncultured Methyloceanibacter sp.
TGTCGATCTCCTCCTTGGTCATGTTGCCCTTGTCGCCGTACTTCATGTCGCCGCGGGACTCGATGGCCATGGCCGCGTCCATGATGCCGATCGACGGAACGTCGACCAGGGCCGCCTTGCCCTTGAACTCCGGGTTCAGCAGCTCGTGCCAGCTCTCGACCGGCCGGTTGATGATGTCCGGCCGGATGCCCAGCGTATCGGCGTTATAGACCGTGGGAATGCCGGTCGCCCACTCGGTCGGGCCGTCATGGAACTCCTTGGCGTCGGGGCTGGCGACGTACTGCACTTCATAGGGCAGGCAGCCCTGATTCGAGACCTTGCGGCCGTCCGGGTACTCCCCCTTGCTGAAGATCGGCACGACCTTGTCCCAATACTTGAACTTCTTGAGGTCGACCGGCTGGCAGGTGCCGCGCGGCACCATGTAGTACTGGAAGAAGTACTCGGTGTCGGCGATGTCCAGCGACTCGGGCTGGGTCACCAGGCGATTGAGAAGCGTCGCGTGATCGGCGTTCTGCATCTCGACCTTGAAGCCGAGGTCCGCCATGGCCTGCTTGGCGATGTCGATGATGGCCGAATAGGAGCCGCCCACCTGCAGCAGGGTCACGTCCTTGATGTTCTGACCCCAGACGGTCGGGAAGCCGCTTGCCATGCCGGAGCCGAGAGCGGCGCCCGCGACGGCGGCGGCTCCTTTCAGCGCATGCCGGCGGCTGATTTTGATGTCCCGCTTCACGCCTGCGCGAGACCGGGAAACAACGATGTCGTCCATGGACGCCTCCTCTCGGGGGTTGGAAATCGATCCTGTTCGTGCTTTCGGGGAGAGCAGAGATTCGAAGCAGCCGCTCCTCTTTGTCGGGCGCAATCTTTCGCCGCCATCCAAATGGAGTCAAGGCGCGGCAGAGCGCCCGCTCATCCGCGATCCATTTCGTTGAACATCACTCGCAGGCCGCCGCAAGCCGCGCACGCAACTCGGACATCGGCGGCTGGTCGGCGAGCAGAACCATGAGAAGAATACGTGCCTTCACGCCGGCGATCCCTGGCGCGAAGATGGCGCCGGCGTCTTCAACATCTCGGCCGCCGCCGCCGCCGCCATACACCGGCTTGACTCGACCGGCAGGGCAACGCGAGGTGACTATGACCGGCACACCGGCGGCAACAGCGCGCTTCACGCCATCTGCAACCTCTCGCGTGGTGTTGCCCAGACCGAACGCCTCAAGCACGATGGCTTTCGCACCTGACGAGACGGCAGAATCCAGAGGTCGCGAGTCGAGTCCCAGAACCAGCTTGATCAGGTCGACACGCGGCTCGAGCCGCTCCCGTCGATAGCGCGGGCGTGCGACATTACGCCGATTGACGACCACACGATCACCGTCGAAGGCCCCGAGCTTGCCATGATCATAGGACTGGAACGTCTGGACGGCCGAGGTGTGGGTCTTCGTGACCTCGCGGGCGGCGTGCAACTCTTCGTTGAAGCAGATCATGGCGCCGAGGCCGCGGGTCGCCGGGGAAGCGGCGGCTCGAATCGAGTTGAGGATGTTGCGCGGGCCATCGCCGTCCGGTTCGTCGGCACTGCGTTGGGCGCCGGTGAAGACGATGGGCTTGTCTGATTCGACCAGCAGGTCGGCGAGATAGGCCGATTCCTCCATGGTGTCGGTGCCATGGGTGACGACCACTCCGGAGACGTCCGCACGCATGAGCGTATCACCGATGCGTCGGGTCAAGTTCAAGAGAAAGGCCGCGTCCATCTGAAAGCTGGCGACGCTCGCGAAGTTGTCGACTTCCAGTTCGGCGATGGTGTCCGCTCCCGGCAGCAATGCCAGAAGTTCGCTGCCGCTCATGGCCGTCACTTTGCGGCCGAGCGCCGCGTCGTAACGCGACGCGATGGTGCCGCCCGTTCCGATCACGACGACTTTCGCCCGCATCAAGACCCCCTTGCCACGGCGGCCGTCAATATGCGCCTGCCGGCATCATGCGAAGACAGTGCACCCGACCCGATTTCCCGGAGCAGCTTCAGTCGGATGGCGCGCGCGTAGTCCTCATAGTCCGTGGCCGCAAGAACGAATGCGCCGGAACCGCCGATGACGTGCTCTCGGAAGTAGTCCGTCAATTCCACTTGTTCATTGACGACCGCGAGGGCGTTGATGGTGACGCCCGCGGCGACTGCCCGGTCGCGGACATCATCCGGATCCGGTCCCCAGTTGGCCTGTCCATCACCGGAGATATCGACCACGCGGCGCCGACCGTTGAAGCCGTTGCCGGCGAGAAGATCGACAGCGAACGCCAAGCCGCCGTCGATAGCGGTTTCGCCGAGGATCAGGCGTCCGGACGACTCGATCCGATCAGCGAAGGATGTTGCCGAGCCGGCATCGAAAACTCTGGCCCAATCGACCGCCACAACCTGCTGGCCGGGGCTCGACCACTGCATGAGCGCCACGGCCATGCCGCGCGGTGCAAGGCCCCCGATGGCGGCCAACACGTCCGGGTCGCGAAACGCGTCAGCCAAGCCACGCATCTGGAGCTCGAATTCGGACCCGCTGACGCTGCTCGACGCGTCCACAGCAAGAACGAGTTCCAGTTCAACAGCGATTTCATCAGCGCCGGCCGCGCCGTCTGCGGGAAGCGCGACAAGACCCGCAGTTCCCGTTGCCAACGCACAGCACCCGATTGCAGCGGCAATTCCCCGACGGCGCATCAACCTGCAACTCTCGACAAGCGCTCCCAGACCGGCGGAGCCTAGCCGAACCCGTACCGTCGGGACAGCACGTCGTGAAGTGTCAGGCTTTGGCCTTCAGGTCCTCGAAGACCGGAGCATTCGGACAGAATTCCCGATGCTCGCCGCCCGCCGTCGAGCGATCCAGCCAGTGCCGGCATTCGCTGCGTGAGCAGCACAACGAGCATTCCCGCTCCAAGCTCTGCCGTAGCCCTGGATGCCGCGCGAGGAGTTCCGGCGATACGCCAAGCCGTTCCATCATGCGCCGCATCAGCTCCGGCGCCTCGTCGGCGCGGGCGAGTACCGGAATCTGGTCCCGCGTGATGCCGAGGTCGGCCAACTCATGGTCCGCCAGTGCCTGCAACTCCTGCTCCAGCGCCTGATGGCGGCACCATCGGGCCACCGCCGTCGCGGCGTCCGACGCCGTCTGATACACCGCGTCAGCAACCCGTTCGGCAAGGTGCTGCACCGGCCACAATGCAGGGGTCACGTTCTCGGCCTTTTCGTCAATTCCGCTCATCTCGGCCTCCTAGCTGCATAGCAGAATAGCCGGAAGGCGGGGAATCGCTTTGACCTTCGTCAAAATCGCCCTGCGACTGCTCCGGGCCTAAAGGCCCAGGGACTTGTGGAGACGAGCGTCCTTGGTCCGGAAATGGACGCCGAACCAGGCGCCGAGTTCGCCGGACAGGGCCGCCTCGTAGTCAAAGGAGGCGTCGGACTCGCAGCGGTCCATGATGTCGCGGATTTCGTCCAGCAATCGTTCGTGGTCGGCCTTGTGGTCTTCGAGCGCGTCGTAGCCCCGCTCGCGCATGACCCGCTCCTCCAGGGCGAAGTGCGCCGAAATCCTCGCGTAGACCTCGCCCAGCATCTGCAGGACGGCCTCCTTAGACGGATGCTGCGCAAGGCCTGCATGCAGGTCGTTGATCAGGCCGATGAGGTGGCGATGCTCATGGTCAACCGAGGCGATCCCGACCTTGAATTCCTCTTTCCATTCGATGAGGACCATGGCCGCTCCTACATCAAACTGAAGCCACCGGATTCCGGCCGGAAGTCGACGGCCAGGCTCTGTTGCGGCTTCAAGTCGACCTGCTGATCGAGCTCGAAGTCGTAGCCTTCCGTACGCGCGGAATCCCGCAGCCGCAGTTGCAGGCGGTGCGAGCCAGGCTCGATCTCGAACCGCCTGTAGGTTCGCGACGGTCCGTCGAGCGAGAGGCCCGTCGGCGGCAACGAGGCCTCGTAAAGTACGGTGCCGTCAAGGCGCACTTCGATCCATACCGGCAGCCGCTCCCGCGGACAGTCGACGGACTTGCGCATGTTCGGTGCCAGCACTTCCAACTCCTCGGCCGTACGCCGGTGGCACTCCACGCGGCGCTCGGCACCATGGACGAGTGTCAGCTTGATCTGCGCCCGGTCCGGCGGAAAGTGCTGGTAACTTGGCCAACTGGCGAACAGGCCGATCAACAGGGCGATGCCGGCATACACGACCCCCTGCAGAAGATAGCGCAGCCCGCTAGGCATGGATGCGGACCTCTTCACCTGGGGCACCCGAAGGTTGCCGTTCCGGCGGCTCCATCACCGGAAGAGCTGCCAAAGTATGAGCGAACGCATCGACCTCGCGGCGCATGCGGGCCGGCTCAGATGCCGCTCCCCAGCAGATATGCAGGCGTTCGCGCGGCACGCGGGTCCGCAGATACGGATCGCGTTTCCGGGCGATACGGTCTTCCATCCAGCGGATGCCGAATCGGTGATAGCAGGCCCCCTCGCGGCATCCGGCGATGAACACGCCATCGACCAGATGTCGACTTAATGCGTAGTCGATGAAGGACGGTGGCAAGGCGGCAATGCAGGGCAAGGTCAGTACGGCCCGGCTGTCGCTGCGCAGAGCCGACAAATCGCCCCCGGGGTCGCAGCCCAGGACCAGAAGTCTCGATCGCCCCTGCAGACTGCCGCATACCGAGTCCAGTTCATCGCGCAGGGCCCGTAGAGGCCGTTCGGGGAGATCGATGCCGGGGATCAAGTCGGTCGCCCGCCGGAACGGGGTCGAGGTGGGACAGGCACCGGCACAAATGCCGCAGCTGACGCAGATGGAAGGGTCGACGACGGCCTCCTGCTCGAACGGCAGGCCGTCGCTGCGGGGACGCATGGTGACCGCACCGAATGGGCAATCGTCGGCGCATCGCTTGCAGCCATTGCAGTTGGCAAGATCGACCTTCGCGACGGCGACGCGCCGCATCGGCGGCATCCATGGCAGCGCCGCGACCAGCAAGGTCAAAGTCCCCACGAACGCCCACAGCGTGGTGCCCGAGATCCAGTCGAGCAGGGGGTAGACCGGCAGATAGAACCAGTCGAATGCCACTATCGCCGGCACCTTGCTCAGGTCTGCAGGACCCTGGCTCACAGCAGGATGGACAAGAGACAGAACCACCATCATGGCGAACGTGCCGATGGCGAGGCCACGCGCCGGATTGACCTTTGGCCGGCTGACCCGCTGCAAGTGGATCCACAGCACGACCAGGAGGATCAACGGCACGGCGATGTGAATGAAGATCAGCAACGTGAAGAAGCGGTCATCGAGGACCGGCGCTGCCAGGAAGTTGCGCGCCACTGGTTCGCCGAAAATCGGCAGCGCGTCCAGCCATTCGGTGCTGGCGATCGCCACATATTGCGCCAGCTTGTCCCACACCAGCCAGTAACCCGAGATGCCGCTGATGAACACGAGCCACAGGATCGGCACGCCCGTGAACCAGGTGAACCAGCGCTTGCCGCGATATCGATCGAGCGAAAATTCGCGCAGCAAGTGGACGCCGAGCATCAGCATCATGCCGTCCGACGCATAGCGATGCAGGCTGCGCATGACGCCGCCCAGGTACCACTGGTCGCGTGTCAGATACTCGATCGACTCATAGGCCTCGGTCGTACCGGTATCGAAGAAGATGTAGAGATAGATGCCGCTGACGGCGACGATCCAATAGTAGAAGAACCCGAGAGCACCCAGATGATAGAGCGGATTCCAGCTGGCGCCGAAAATGCGGTCCAGCAACCCTTCGAGCCATAGGAACGCCGCCCGCAGCGGACTCTGCACCCACGTCATCCCGTGAGCCCGCCAGCCTCGCGGCGATACAGGCGGATGACTGCGCGCAACAACACGAACCCGACGGCCCCGACGCTGAGTCCACCGCCGACAATCGAGATGAGAATCGCATAGCTGAAGCGATAGCGGTCGCGCGCGGGATCGTAGATCGTGCAGAACAGGCGGATTCGGTCGAACAGGCTTTCCACGCCAGTGACCGCAACTCCTCGGCCATAGACGAGGTCTTTCAGCGGCTCGACCAGTGCCGGGATCTCGAACTCGGCGCCGTAGACCTGCCGGTAGACCCGTCCATCGGCGTCGACCACCGTGGTCTGGGCCAAATGGTCGAATCCCTGCGGCGATTCATTGAAAATGAAACCGAGCTCCTCGGCCAGCCGCGCCACTGTCGTCACATCGGCGCTGAGAAAGCGCCAGTTCGGCAGTTCGACGCCCTGGCTGCTGGCAAATGCGCGCATGCGCGCCGGCGTATCATGCGCCGCATCGAAACCGACGGTCACGACGGAGAAACTATCCGCGCCCAGCGCGGCCTGGCCCGCATCGACGGCCCGCGCCAAGGTCTGCACGACCATGGGACAGACGTCCGCGCAACTCGTGTAGACGAGATTGATCACCAGGGGCTTCCCGCGATAGTCGGCAAGGCGCACGGTGCCACCATCCTCTGACCGGAAGCCGAAATCGTCGAGAACTCGGCCGAGTGCCGCCTGACTGTATCGAATGGCGGACTCCGGATCACCCGCGTCCGGCGGCGCATCCGCTGTTGCCTTCGCGGCTCCGAGGAGAGTCGCGCAGAGACACAACGCCAGGAAACCCAGTTTCAGCTGCTTCGGGGTCATCCGAGGATCAGGCGATCGGCAACCGCACCGATCTGCAGGAGCGACAGCTGCACCAACGAGGCGTGGAAATTGCGCATCGCCGCGGGCCGGCCCGGCTCGCGGACCAAAGCGACGCTCTTCGCCACGAAGAGGGCTCCCCCGATCACGGCCGTCGCCAGATAGATCGCACCCATTCCATACCAAACCGGCAACACCGACAGCAGGACGAGAGCGACCGTGTGAACGAGGATCGCCCAGGCCGCTCGCTGATCGCCGACGACGACGGGAAGCATCGGCACCCCGGCGGCGGCGTAATCGTTCCGCAGCGCCATGGCCAAGCTCCAGAAGTGCGGCGGCGTCCACAGGAACAACACGACCGCGAGAATGACGGGCGCAGCGCCCACAGCAGGATCGATGGCGGAGGCGCCCGCGAGCACAGCGAAGCTTCCCGCCAGACCGCCAAGCACGATGTTGAGCCAAGTGCGGCGCTTCAGCCAGACGGTGTAGACCACGCCGTACACGAAGGCGCCCATGAACACATGGAATGCCACGGCCCAGTTGAGCGCAAATCCGGCCAGGGCAACCGCCGCTCCCAAGGTCGCGAGGATGACGCCGAACCAGAACGGACCCGCCTTCAGCCGGCCCGTCACGAACGGGCGATTGCGCGTCCGGGCCATATGGGCATCGTCCTTACGCTCGACGTACTGGTTGAATGCGCCAGCACTGGCCGCCGACAGCATGACGGCAAGCGCAAGCACCGCCAGTTCCCACGTGGTCAGAGCGCCGGCCGGCGTCACCGCGACGCCGGCAAGCGCACTCAAAGTAATGGCCAGGGCGATGCGCAGCTTGAAGACGCCGCCGAGCAAGCGGATGCCATCGCCTATCGACCTGCCGGATGCGGCAATCGCCATAGCCATCGGTCCCATCCTCAACTCAGCGGCCAGATCTCCGACAGATACTTCCAGTTGACGAAGTAGTAGAGCACGAAGGCGACGAAGAAGACGCTGACCAGGATGTAGGTGCCCGGGACATACAGCGTGCCCGCCGGACCGTAGGTGGCGACCGCCGCTGCCGGCGCCGGTGCGGGTTTGGGTGCGGCCGGAGCCACAGCATCACGCCGCCGCCCGAAGAGGATCGAGCCGACGACGATGACCACATAAAGCCCGCCGCCGAGTCCTGCCAGCAGCGCGGACACGCCGTTCAGACCCATCATCAGGAATGCCGCGCCGGGATAGTCGAACGTCAACGTGGCGTCGCTGAACGTGATGTCCCAGTGCCGACGGGCAACGCCGAGCGTTCCCGCTCCCATCATGAACAGCGAGATGCCGGCCACGCCGACGGCAAAGATGTAGGGCTGCAGCTTGGCCAAGCCTGGGAGGATGATGTCGCGGCGGAAGATCAGCGGCACCACCAGGTAGGTCACTGCCATGAAGGCGAGCGTGGTTCCCGCCACCACGGTCGCGTGGAAATGGCCAGGCACATAGAGCGTGTTGTGCATCATCAGGTTGATCTGCTCGGTGCCCAGCACCACGCCGGAGATGCCACCCAGGAAGCCGAACAGGGCGACCGACAGGGCCATTCCGGAGAATGCCGGATTGCCCCATGGCGCCCGCCGCAGCCATTCGAACGAGCCCTTGGTGAAGCCCTTGGCGCGCTGCGCCGCTTCGACCGCACCAGGCACGCTCATGCCGTGGATCATGCTGCCAAGGACGGCCAGATACATGGCATAGCTGGTGTTGAAGACCTTCCATTCCGAGCTGATGCCGGGTTCGGCCAGCAGATGGTGCGCGCTCGCCAGCTGCAGGAACAGAATGTACAACAGGAAGGCCGTGCGGCTCACCTTTTCTGACAGCGGCTTTGCGCCGAGGACGATGGCGGCGATCGCATACCAGACGGCCACATGAGCAGCGACGTTGATCTGCTGCGAGCTGTGGCCCATGCCCCACCAGACCACCTTGTACATGACGGAGTCGATGTTGCTGATCAGCCCCAACGACCAGAGCCAGGTCGGGATCAGAATGATGGCGCCGGACGCGATGGTGAAGACCGCGATGATGGCTGCGGTCAGAGCGCCGAAGGTCACCAGCGGAATCGATCCCTCGTAGGTGCGCTCGTCGCGGGCGATGACCAGCGTGCCGAAGAAGATGCACACGCCGATGAGCGCTCCCACTGCGAACAAGATCAATCCGAGGTAGAAGTTCGGATGCGCCTGCATAGGCACGTAGGAGGTGAACATCACGCTCGAGTCGCCCTGGAGCACAGCCACATTCACCAGGACCGCGCCGACCAACATGAGGACGAATCCGAGCCATGCCAGCCACGGGGCCGCCAGGCGGCAGTTCAGGATGATCGCCGACGCGAAGTAGAGAATCGCGATCTCGAAGAAGATGATCCAGAACAGCAGCACGTCGATGCCATGCGCGGTCAGGACGGCGTAGAAAGCCTCGGCAGACAGGAGGTGGACCTCCGGCCAACGCGTCAGGGCGACGGCTAGCCCGAGGACCCCGCCGATAAGCAGGAACACCACCGCGGCGACGGCGTTGGCCTTGATCAGGCGCTCGGCCGGCAGATGGACCTTGAGCCCGGTGTCCGGGCAAGTGCGAAACGCATATGAGATGGCCATGGTGGCCCCCGCCTATTTCTCGACCACGTGAATGCGGCCCGTCATCTGATGGTGTCCGATGCCGCAATACTCATTGCAGACGATGCCGAACGTACCGGCCTCGTTCGGTCGAATGGTCATGACCAGATCGTAGTTGGGATGGACCTGAACGTTGATGTTGACGGGCTGGAGCGAGAACCCGTGCTGCCAATCCAACGACGACAGGTGGAGCCGATAACTCTGGTCTTTCTCCAATTCGAGGACCGGATACCAGTCCCACAGACGAGCGATCATGTAGACGTCGCTGCCGGGCGGCGGATGCACCACTGGGACACCGGTGTCGCCCTCTTCCCTCACCTGATACTTGGCGATCATGTCCTCGGTCTTGGCCGCATAGGCGGTGGGATCCACCCGATAGGCCTCGTTCGACATGTTCTGCTCGCCGGTGAGATGCCAGTAGATCATCGCCGCGAACATCACGATGCCCCACAGAAACGCGACCGTGATCCAAATCACCTCGGCCCGATGCAGGGGCTCGTTCCACCACAATCGTTCCTTGGGCGGGGTAATGGCCATCGCAACCTCGCTCGCTTACTTGCCGATGGGAATGTTTGCGACTTCCATGATGCCCCACATCAAGTAGAGCACCGCCGGAAGAGTCACGCCGAGGAATAGCAGCAGGAAGGGATTGTCGAGCACCCGCTGCATGAAGGGGATGTGTCCCCGGTCAGCCTCGTCCTGCTTTGCCGATGGTTCAGCCATCATCTGTCTCCCGCTCTCGACCGTCCCACAGGTTCGCCCTCGATGCCTGCGGCGCCGCTTCAAGCAGATGCCGGCCGCCAAGCCCAGTCCTTGACTGCCGTCAAGCGCCGCGGGGCCGATCACCTCCAGGCGGAAAACGCGTTTCTGATGATCCAGAAAGTGACGATGCTGCCGATGAGGAGAATGGCGAAGAAGACGAGCGAGCGCTGGGGCAGAACGCGGCCGGCCGCAGCCTCGATCCGGCGCAACAGCCAGTCGGCGAAGAAGTACAGGGATACTGCGACAAGCGCGAATACCAGGATTTCCATAGCGTGCGGATCTCTGCGAATGAAGCACGTCAGATTCTGCAAGGTTGGCAAAAGCTGGCGCGTCATGCCACGGCGCGGCTTTGATCCAAATCAAACTCGCAGTCCGGGTCCAAAAGCCTTATGCTGACGTTGACCGGAAACGGCAGCGGCTCAGTCAATGACCGGAAACGACGGCGACAGGTTTCAGCGGCGCACAGGTATCGGCCCGGAGGAGCTCGGCGTGCTCGTGCGAATCCCGATGTTCTCGGGACTGACCGCGGATGCTCTGAAGGCGCTGTTGGCTGACGCCTGGGTTCAGTCCTTTCCGCGCGATGCCGTACTGTTCATCAAGGACGACCCGGCATCCCGTTGCTATGTCGTCTTCGACGGCTGGATCAAGCTGTTTCGCACGAGCGAGGACGGCCACGAGACGGTGATCGCCGTTTTTACGCGCGGCGATTCGTTTGCCGAGGCCGCCATCTTCGATCGGGCTCGCTATCCGGTGAGCGCAGCGGCCGTGGAGAACTCTCGCCTCCTGGTCATACCGGCCGAGCCGTTCATGCGCCGGCTGTCGGACAATGGCGAGTATGCGATGAAGGTGCTTGCCTCCATGTCGCGGCACCTGCGCAGCTTGGTCAATCAGGTGGAACGGCTGACCCTCAAGTCATCGACCGAGCGCGTGGCAGAGTTCCTGTTGCGCTTATGCCCGGTGTTCGCGGGACCGACAGTCATACAGCTTCCGCTGGACAAGGCCCTGATCGCAGGGCGGCTTGGCATGCAGCCGGAGACGTTCTCGCGCTCGCTCGCCAAGCTGCGCCATGTCGGAGTCGTGTCTAGGGGATCCGAGGTCACCATTCCCGACGTCATGGCCCTGCGGCGATTGAGCGAAGGAAATTCAGGAGAACAGCGCCGCCGGGCGTAGGCGTGCCGGTTCAGTTCTCTGGAAAAGGGATGCCGCGACGATCCGCCATCCGCCGACCGAGCGCCTCCAATTCGGGGATCGTGAGCCGGCGGCGCGCCTCCTGAAAGATCGTGCTTTCCTCCCACGCCAGATGCCGCCGCAGCGATTCGATGAATTCCCCTGCTTTCTGAGCGAATTCATCAGGCTCTTCGGGGGTCAAGCCGGCAGCAATCCGGCGCAGCTCGGACATCAGCCGATGCCGCAACTCGTCGTCACGGCGATGCTCGTCGATCAGCCGATCCGACACTGCCGACTCGCCCGCGCCTTCGGGCCAGCCCCGGGCGCGCAGCAATGACAGAAGATCCTCCTCTTCGTCCGCGACATGTCGTGGGAAGTCGGTCTCGAGATAGCCGAGAACCACGCGGGACGATTGCGCCGCTTCGCCACCAGCACCGCCCGTGGCGAGTCTCTCAAGACAGTCACAGATAGTCCGCAACCGAAAGTGATCCGCATGCAGACAGTCGATCGGCTCGCGGAACAGGTTCTCCGGCAACGGCTCGACCGAAACCTTGGACGGTCGACTTGCCGGTGACATCGCCACACCTTCCGCCATGGCTCTCCGCAGGTCATGCTTAAGTGGATTTGCCCTCTAGACATTGACAGCGGTCAAACGGCCGGGGGAGCTCCCGACTTCGTTGACGGGTATCAAGGAGTAACAAGCTTACCAGGCCCATACTTTTGCTTTTCGTTCCGCCAGTGGCGCCCGCACCATGGATGACATCCTGGTATTACGACTGCTCCACGTGATCGGAGTCGTGCTCTGGATTGGCGGGGTCGCAATGGTGACGACGGTCATTTTGCCCGAAGCGCGACTTCAGGCAGACGCAACGGCGCAGCTGGAGCTGTTCGAACGGATCGAGCGGCGGTTCGGATGGCAGGCCCGGTGGTCGACGCTGCTGACCGGAGCAAGCGGCCTCTACATGCTCATCCGTCTTGAGTTGTGGGATCGCTTTGCAATGCCCGAGTTCTGGTGGATGCACGCGATGGTCGGGGTGTGGTTGACCTTCACGGTCGTCATCTTCCTGCTGGAACCCTGGTTTCTCGGCAACTGGTTCCGCCGCTACGCCTTGGCGTCGCCCGAGCGGGCATTCATCTCCGCCATTTGGCTGCACCGGATCCTGCTTTCGGTGAGCCTGTTGACCATCGCCGGCGCGGTCGCCGGAAGTCACGGATGATGCTAAGCGAGGAACCTGTGCGGGCGGATCATGCCGTGGTGGGCGCGGCTGGGATTGAACCAGCGACCCCTACCATGTCAAGGTAGTGCTCTCCCGCTGAGCTACGCGCCCTCGCCTGATCGACATCAGACGGAGTCAAGCTTGTCCTCAGTCCGCGGCGGACGGCCAATTACCATCTCGCCAGATGCAATGCAAGCAAAGCGGCGGCCGTCTCACGCGCCGGCGAGAGGTCGGGCTCCCAGCAGCTGATCGATTTGAGCGACCAGGTCCTTCAGGTGGAACGGCTTGGACAAGATCTTCGGATCGCCCGGCATGCCGCTGCGGCCGCGCAGGGCAACGGCGGCAAAGCCAGTGATGAACATGACCTTGAGATTGGGCTGATCCCGAGCTGCTCGGCGCGCGAGTTCCACTCCATCCATGCCGGGCATCACCACGTCGGCCAGCAACAGGTCGAACTCCTGTCGCGCCAGCAACGTGATGGCCTCAAAGCCATCGGCGGCAGCTTCCACGATGTGGCCGGCACGCCGAAGCGCGCCGGAGAGAAACGACCGCATGCTGTCGTCGTCTTCAGCGACGAGGATACGCGCCATGATCCGTCCTGTGGCGAAACTGGTCCCGCAGACCGGCTCGCAGGCTACAATCAATGTGTTAGCGGATCATTGAAGACATTCTGGCAAGACTGTCAATGCCGCAGCACTTTATGGTTAGCAGTCGTAAGCAATTGCCCGATGACACCGTGTGAAATCTTGCTATGAATGGCGTGACCATGACCGCTCTACCCGAACTTGCGCTGCCGATGCGATCGGCGCCAGTCGACATCGTCATGCCGGCTCGCCAGACGCTTCCGATGGTCTTTGCCTCACCCCATTCGGGCGCCGACTATCCTCCGGAGTTCGTGGCGCAGTCGAGGCTCCGTTTTCCGGCTCTGCGCCGTTCTGAAGACAGCTTCGTTGATGAGTTGTTCGCGAGCGCGCCTTCGCTTGGCGCGCCTTTGGTCAGGGCGTTGTTCCCGCGCGCATTCGTCGATCCCAATCGGGAGCCGTTCGAACTGGATCCGGCCATGTTCGAGGATGAGCTTCCCGCGTTCGTGAATACGGGATCGCCACGCGTCGCAGCCGGACTGGGTACGATCGCCAAGGTCGTGGCCAATGGTGAAGAAATCTATGCGCGGCCATTGCGCTTCGTCGATGCGCGTCGTCGCATCGATGAGTTCTATCGGCCTTATCACGATGCCCTGCGAGAGCTGGTGCTTTCGACCCGAACCCGCTTTGGCCGATGTCTCCTGGTGGACTGCCACTCGATGCCCTCCATCGGCGGACCCATGGAGCGCGACGCCGGCCACAGCAGAGTGGACTTCATATTGGGCGACTGCCATGGGACGGCCTGCGACAAAGCGCTGGTCGACCGCGCCGAGTGGGCGCTTCGCGACCTCGGATACAAGGTGGCCCGAAATGCGCCCTACTCGGGCGGCTACGTCACTCAACACTACGGAAGGCCCGGCGAGGGTCTCCATGCGCTGCAGATCGAGATAAACCGCGCCCTCTACATGGACGAAATCGCGATCACCCGAAATACCGGCTTTGGCGGATTGGCCACTCGTCTGCGGCAGTTCGTCGGACGGCTGGCGGAGGCCGCGGGAGAACTGGCGGCGTGACTTTGATCGGGAGGACGGCGAGAATCCGAGACGCCGCAAGCGCCGATCTGCCCGCAATTCAAGGCATCTACTCACACCACGTCACACACGGCACGGCTTCGTTCGAGGAAGTGGCCCCCGACCTGGCGGAGATGATGAGGCGCTACGAAGAGATAGTCTCGCGTGGCCTGCCGTTCGTGGTTGCGGAAGGTGGTGGGCGGGTGGTCGGCTACGCATACGCGGCTCCTTACCGCCAGCGGACCGCATACCGCTTCACACTCGAAGATTCGGTGTATGTGGCTCCTGACTCGATGCGCGGGGGCGTCGGCCGCGCCGCGCTGACGGAAGTCATCGACCGCGCCGCGGCGCTCGGCTATCGGCAAATGATCGCGGTCATCGGCGATTCAGCCAATAACCCGTCCGTCCGACTGCACGAGGCCTTGGGGTTCGTCCGCGTCGGCCAGCTTCGCGCCGTCGGGTTCAAGTTCGGCCGCTGGATCGACAGCGTCTTCATGCAGCGCCCGCTCGGTGCCGGCGATGGCACAACACCTTCGTCCTGAGTCGTGAAGGGACTACCACGAAAGAAAAAAAGGGCCGTGACGAGCACGGCCCAAGTTCTGGGAGGAAACGCCCGAGGGGCGTAAGCAGCAGTGCGCCATCTGGGAGACAGCGCGCGTACTGCGCCGCACAATATCGGGCATGCTTAACGGATAGTCAACCAAAATCGTCCATATGATTGTTTTCATCCTGGAATCTCGCCTAGGCACGGGCGAGCTTCTGGGTGGACATATCTATTGTGCAGCGCACAAACGGGCAAAGCGTGCAGAAAACCAAAGGTTCCTCAGTCCCATCATGGCGCCCCGGTCGCCTGGTCGCCGCGGTTGCGGCAGGGTCGATCGCGGCTCTTCTGATCGTAGCTGACCCCGGGGCTGCCGGCGCAGGACAAACAGCTCAGGTCAAGACCCCCAATCCCTGGACGATGTGCGCCAAGGCCACGAACAGGGTAGAACGGGAACGCAAAATACCCAGGCAGCTGCTTCGCGCTATTTCCAAGGCCGAATCCGGGCGGTTCAACAAGGAGCGCCAGGCGGTCATGGCTTGGCCCTGGACCGTCATGGCGGAAGGGCGCGGCCGTTATCTCGACACCAAGGCCGAGGCGATTGCCGAGGTCGAGGGGCTGCGGGCGCGAGGCGTCCGCAACATCGACGTCGGCTGCATGCAAATCAACCTCATGCACCACCCCGACGCCTTTGCCAGCCTGGATGAGGCCTTCGATCCGCTCACCAATGTCCGCTATGCCGCTTCGTTCCTGAAGACGATGGCAGCGAACCAGGGATCCTGGGCAAAGGCTGCGGCCTACTATCATTCGCAAACCCCGGCGCGCTACAGGGTGTACCGCAGCAAGGTTCGGCAAATCTGGGCGCAGGAGCGCGAGAAGTACCTGCTAGCACTGGACAGGTTTCGAGCCGAGCAACAAGCCGCGCTAGGCTTGGCGAGCCTGATGCGGATCGACATGCCGATTCCAGCGGACCGGAATCCACCCACTCCGGCCACAGAACCGGATCTCGCCATTGATCCACGCGGTGATGACACGGTTGCCTCCACCGCACTGGTGATCGAGGCTCCCTTGATCAGGGCCGATGGCATCGATATGGCGGAACCCGTCAGCGAGGTCGGTTTCCGCCGGGCGGGCCCCGTCCGGACAACCATTCTAGCGCAATCGATGTAGCCGGCCGCGGCACTGCGCCACGACAGTCGGCCGCCGCTTTCACTGGCGAATTCGCCGATCGAGTCGTATTCTTCTTGCATTATGGGTGACCTGCGTCGAAGTCAGGCGCTAGGCTGGGTGGATCATTTGAACAGTTTTTGCCATCCGCCGCCGGCAGAGCATGAGCCGTCTCGGCCGCGACGGGTGCAGGCGATCAAACAGCAATGATTGTAAGTGGCATGAGCCGCGCCCAGCGTGCCGGTGCAGCTGTCGTGCTTCTCCTCCTCATCGGCATCGGGCTGGTTGTCGCCCTGATCCTATCGGCCGCCCGCGGCCAGGACCGAATCGCCGCCGAGAAGTCCGTCGAACTGGTGCGCGCCGCCCTGGCCATGCGCCAGGCCAATACTGCCGTCTCCGTCATGGACTATTCATGGTGGACGGACGCAGTCCGCCATCTCGTCGACAGTCCGGATGCGGGCTGGGCCTATGAGCATATCGGCCGCACGACCTACGAGTCGATCGGCGTGACGCTGGTCGCCGTGATCGACGCAAACGACGGGCTGACATTCACATTTTTCAGAGGAGAGCACGCGCGCATCGATCTGTCTCCCGGCAACGTCGTCGGACTGGGCACTTTGATCGCCGCAGCGAGAGCGGCACCCCTGTCCGAACCGGTTCCAATCTCCGGTTTCGTCAGCGTCGGAGATCAGGTGTACTCCGTATCCGTTGCGGCGCTCACCGTCGCGCTTCCCGAAGAAATTCGCCCCGACGAAAAGCCGCGCAGTGTCCTCGTCTTCGGACGCCTTCTTGACAAGGACGCAGTAGCGGCCATCGCCGCCGATCATCGCATACGTGGACTGACGCTCGTTGAGGCCGAGGCGGTCGGCGAGCGGACGTCCTATCGGTTGACCACTGCCGACGGCACCACACTTGGCGCCTTGGCTTGGGCGCCCGAGCGTCCGGGCAACGACATGATTCGCGAACTGATTCCGCCGGTTGGCGCTACGATCGCAGGGCTTGCTGCACTTTCCCTTATCATCATCTGGCAAATCCGTTCAGTCGATAGGGCGCGCCGCGAGAACGAGCATAATCTTGGCGTCATCGAAGCGGCGAACCGAGAGCTGATCGCCGCGCGCGACGAAGCGCAGCAGGCAAATCGCGTCAAGTCGCAGTTCCTGGCCGTCATGAGTCACGAACTTCGCACGCCCCTCAATGCCATCATCGGTTTCTCCGAGATCATGCAGTCGGAGATCTATGGTCCGCTGGGCGACAGCCGTTACAAGCAGTACCTACAGGACATCCGAAGCAGCGGCGATCATCTCCTGTCGATCATCAACGACATTCTCGACCTTTCGAAGATCGAGTCTGGGCGCTGGGATCTGCAGGAAGAAAACATCGATCTTGGCAGGCTGATCACGTCGGTACGGACCTTCGTCCAGGCGCGGGTCACGTCCTCTGGGTTGTCCTTCGATTGCGACAAGGCGGCGGACCTTCCCACGCTGCGCGGTGATCGGCGTGCACTCATGCAGATTCTGCTTAATCTGCTTTCCAACGCCATCAAGTTCACTCCGAAGGGTGGCCGCATCGCGCTGCGCATCGAGCTCGGATCGGACAATGGCCTGCGCTTCACCGTGTCCGACACCGGCATCGGCATTGCCGCCAAGGACATTGCACGGGCCTTGTCGGCCTTTGGGCAAGTCGACGACTCCTGGTCGCGCCGGTATGAAGGCGCAGGCCTCGGATTGCCGATCAGCCGGGCGCTCGTCCGACTTCACGGCGGAACGCTCGACCTGACCAGCCAGCCCGGCGTCGGCACCACCGTCACAGTTCACATGCCGCCGGAGCGAACCGGCGCCAGGCCCCCGATGCAGCACGACCATCCCACCGGGGACATGCCTTCCGAAACTTCGGATACCCTGTCGAGAGCAGCGCGCCGAAGGGGAATGGCTTGACCCTCGACGTGCAGCGTGCCCGTCGGGAGACGCCGGCGGTCGCTAATGTCTTGCACTTCAACAATGCCGGCGCCGCCCTCATGCCGGCGCCGGTGATCGAGGCGCAGCTCGGCCATCTCCGCCGTGAGTCCGAGATTGGCGGCTATGAAGCCGCAGCGGAGGCTGCTGACCGGGTCTCCCGGATCTACGACGCGATCGCCCGCTTGATCAACGGACGACGTGAAGAAATCGCGCTTGTCGAGAATGCCACTGTTGCCTGGGACATGGCCTTCTATGCCATTCCGTTTCGAGCGGGCGACCGCATCCTGACGGCGCGCGCCGAATATGCGAGCAACTACATCGCCTTCTTGCAGGTGGCGCGGCGCACGGGAGCCGTCATCGAGATGATCCCCAGTTGCGATAGCGGTGAACTCGACGTTGCGACGCTCGAGAGCATGATCGACGAGCGGGTCAAGCTGATCGCGGTGACCCACGTGCCCACCAATGGCGGATTGGTGAACCCTGCTGCCGAGATCGGCCGGATCGCCCGTGCGCGCGGAATTCTATTTCTGCTCGACGCCTGCCAGTCGGTGGGCCAAATGCCCATCGACGTCGCCACGATCGGGTGCGATCTGTTGTCGGCGACCGGACGCAAGTATCTGCGGGGTCCGCGCGGGACCGGGTTTCTCTACGTTCGACGCGAGATCCTGGATCGGCTGGAGCCGCCGTTCCTCGACCTTCATGCCGCCACCTGGGTCGAGCCCAACCGATATGAGGTGCGACCGGATGCCCGCCGTTTCGAGAATTGGGAAGGCAATGTCGCAGCACAACTCGGCCTGGGTGTCGCCGCCGAATACGCGCTCACCTGGGGTCTCGCGAGTATCGAGGAGCGCGTCGTCGCCCTTGCAGAGGACCTCCGGTCACGTCTCCGCGCGATCCGCGGCATCACCGTTCATGACATCGGTCGGCGCAAATGCGGGATCGTCAGCTTCACTCTCTCCGGTCGACCGTCATCCGATGTGGTTGCCGAACTCAGCCGGCGCGGGATCAACACGGTTACCTCTTCACCGCGCGCGACCCTTCTCGACGCCACCGCGCGCAATCTCCCGGACGTCGTCCGCGCATCCGTCCACTACTACAACAGCGAGGAAGAGGTCGAGCGGTTCGCACGCGAAGTTGCCGGTCTCGCTTGACCTCCAGTGATCAGCCGCCCGCGCGTCGAGTATTGTTCCAGCCATAGCCGATCGCCTTGCCGGCGTGCCATGCTCGTCGACCGCCCGGGCGATCTCCCCGAATGAACGCCCACGCGCGCGTCTGGCGCATCGCCGGCCCCATGATCCTGTCGAACGTCACCGTCCCGCTCCTGGGCGCGGTCGACACGGCCGTGGTCGGACGGCTGCCTGATCCGGCCAATATCGGCGCCGTTGCGGTGGGCGCGATCATCTTCAACTTCATCTTCTGGGGCTTCGGTTTCCTCCGGATGGGCACGGGTGGGCTCGTTGCTCAGGCTTATGGCGCTGGCGACTGTTACGCCATTCGCGACTGGTTGGGTCGCGCTCTGCTCTGGGCTGCCGCAATCGCGGCCGGCCTGCTGCTGCTGCAATGGCCTATCAGGGAGGCAGCATTCCACCTGATGACCGCGAGCCAGCAGGTCGAGCAGCTCGGCCGCATCTACTTCAGCGTGCGCATCTGGGGAGCGCCGGCGACTCTCGTCAATTATGTCCTGCTGGGGTGGCTGCTGGCGACTCAACGCGCGCAAGTGACGCTTCTGCTGATGTTGCTGACCAATGTTGTCAACATCGTGCTCGACATCCTGTTCGTCATCGGCCTCGGCTGGGGCGTCGCCGGAGTGGCTACGGCGACGGTCATCGCCGAGTATGGCGCCGCTGCAGTCGGCTTGTTGATCATCGCATCACACTTGCGGCGTCTCGGCGGTAGCTGGCAACGCAAGCGGCTGCTGGATCGCGAAAAGCTGTCGGCGATGCTGCGTGTCAACCGCGACATCTTCATCCGTACCGTCTGCCTGACCGTCGCCTTCGCGTACTTCACCGCGGCAGGAGGAGGTCTGGGTGACACGACGCTCGCCGCCAACGCAATCTTGTTGAACCTGCAGAGCATCATGGCCTACGGGGTCGACGGGTTCGCTTATTCGGCCGAAGTTCTGGTGGGCGCAGCGATTGGTGCCCGCGACCGTGGCGCCCTTTCCTCGGCAGTGCGGATTTCGACTCTGTGGGCTGCCGGAGTGGCAGCCGTGATTTCGTTGATCTATGCGCTGGCCGGCTCGTCCATCATCGATCTGTTTACGACGATCGAGCATGTCAGGCGTGAGGCCTATCTCTATCTGCCGTGGGTCGCCATTTCGCCGCTGCTGTCGGTCTGGAGCTTCCAGCTGGATGGTATCTTCATCGGCGCCACCCGCACGAGAGAACTCCGGAATGGCATGATGATGGCACTCGGCGTCTATTTGCTCGGCGCGACCGCCTTCGTGCCCTGGCTGGCAAATCACGGGCTTTGGCTGGCTTTTGTCATCTGGATCACGGCACGCGCCTTGCCGCTTGCCATCTGGTACTCTCGCATCCCTCGGTCGCTCACCGACGGTGACGGCCAGATCCGGGGAGGATCCAGATGACCGACAAACCCCCTCACGAACACCTTTTGACTGCGGCCCAGATCGCCGCGACGCCTGAGTTCCCGATCGCACATCCCCTCAATGCAAAGTCGGAAGTGCATCTGCGACGGCTGGCCGAGACCATTGGCTTGCAGCGCTGCATCGTGACGATGGCGCGCATCCCGCCGGGAAAGGAATCGTTCGTCTACCACGCACACAAGGGAGACGAGGAATGGCTCTTCATTGTCTCGGGCCGTGGCCGCGCTGAAATCGGCGACCAGGTCTTCGACGTCGGCCCCGGCGACTTCATGGCGTTTCCCGTACCATCGATCGCCCATCATCTGACCAATCCCTTCGAGGAAGACCTGGTCTATCTGATGGGCGGCGAACGCGGCCGCGTCGAGATCGGTGAGTTCCCGAAACTGGGAAAGCACATGATTTTCACGTCTGAGGGCATCTACATGCTCGATTCGGCCAAACTCCAGCACATGTCCTTCGAGGAGTGGGTGAAAAAGGCTTAACCACCGATGCTTGGCCGTTTTCCCTGTCATCGACATGTGGCAGATTGCCGCCGACTTCAGCGGAGAAGCAGACGTGCCATCCTTCGACATCGTTTCCAAGACCGATCTCGCCGAAATGGACAATGCCATCCAGGGCATGCGGAGGGAAATCGAGACGCGCTTCGACTTCAAGGGAAGCAAGTGCACGATCGAGCGCAAGGACAATGTGCTGACCATGATCGCCGATGACGATCTCAAGCTGCGGCAAATGCAGGACCTGCTGAGAGGCTACGTGACACGTCGAAAGCTCGATGCCAGCTGTCTCGATTTCAAGCCGCAGGAGAAGGCAGCCGGCAATACCTTGCGCCAGGTCGTCAACGTCAAGCAAGGCATCGACAGCAGTCTCGCGAAGGACATTGTCAAAGCGATCAAGGACAGCAAACTCAAGGTCCAGGCCGCCATTCAGGGCGACGAGCTGCGAGTGAGCGGAAAGAAGCGCGATGACCTGCAGGAGGCGATCCAGCTGATCCGCGGAATGAAGGTCGATCGCCCGCTGCAGTATGTGAATTTCAGGGACTGAGGGAGCGACCATGGCGCCCAAGAAGAACCCTCTCGGCCTCAACGCCTTGCAGCTGAAAACGCTGACCCTGCTGCAGGAGATGGCCCGACTCGGAGGTCGACCCGCGCCGGACGAGCCCGACGGACACATTCTCGTCAGCGGCATGCCGCACGCCCATGGCGATCACTTTCACATGGGCGATGCGATCGTGCGTTCGCAGGACGCCAGCGGCCTGTCGAACGAAGGTGCATGGGCGGCGCTCGAGCGCAAGGGCTTGATCAAGACCATGTTCCCGATTGCCGCGATCCTGACGCCGGCCGGACTCGCCTACGATACCGGGCTTCGCGAAGTCATACTGCATCGGGGCCATCACTAATACGGACCCGGACCCGCGCTCCAAGAGGCGCAGGAATCAGGCCGAGCCGGTTGAAGGACGGCGACATCCCTATCGGCCAAATCGGGCCGCAATCGCAGGTCATGACACACGGAAACGATCGCAGCGCGTCAACGCGGCAATGGCGAGATAGATCACGCATGTCCCTGCGTAGACCATGGGTACGCCGTGCGGATCCCACGCCCACAGAGCGCTGCCTGCGATGGCTGGCCCGGAGACGCTTCCTAGGCCATAGATAACGCCGCGGGCGGTGTTTGCCACTGCAAGGTCGCGACCCGAAAAACGGTCGCCGATGAGAACCAGGGAGACGGTCCACAAACTGCCGCTGGACGCCCCCATCACGAACATGGTCGGGAAGAGAAGCGCGACGTCGCCGACCGTGAACGGCCATAGCAGGCTCGCCGCCAGCATGGTCCCGATCACGCCCAGCAAGACCGGCCAGCGGCCGTAGTGGTCCATCACCCAGCCGATCGGCAGCTGCGCCGTCAGAATGCCCAGGTGAAGGGACGCCAGGGCCCACAATGCAAGCGACTGCCCATGACCGTTGCGCAGCACATAGATCGGCACAAAGGAGTCGTTGACATTGTCGAAGATGGCAAGCGCGGCGCCTGCCAGCAGTGTGGCCGGAATGATGTTGAAAGCAGCACGGAGACGAAGATTGCCGCCGGAGCCAAACTCAGGCGCAAGATCGGCGGCGAAGGCCAAAGGCAATGCCGAGAACATGAGCGCGACCAGTCCAATCAGGAATGGCGTCCAGCCTTCTGTACCAACGACACTGAGAATGAGGGGTCCGGCGCCGAACGCGACCGACCACACCAGACCGAGCAGTCCGACCACGCGGCCGCGGGTGCGGTCCGTGGCCAGCTGGACGACCCAGGTTTCCCCGGCGATAAAGACGACGGTGGTCGCGGCGCCCAACAGAAAGCGGATCGGAAACCACACATAGACGTTTCTGGACATGGCCAGCAGCAGCAGCGTCGCCATGGCCACCGCCACCGAAGCGATGATCGATCGATAAACCCCGAGTCGCGCCATGAGTCTCGGCGCAAAGGGGGAGAAGGCCACGATCGCCAGGGACTGGGTCGCGGCGCTCAGGCCGATCAAACGGCTGTCAGTCCCTTGCTCTTCCAGGATCAAGGAGAGCAGTGGCCAGGTCAGGCCCATGGTCAGGCCCACCGTCGAAGTGCTGCCGATGGCCGCCGCAAGACTGCGGCGCCGCTCGGCGGCCGTCAGGCTCTGCAGCGACATGGACATGGGAGACGCCCCTGGCAACGCGTCGGCACGGGTATCGCGCCGTTCGGCTCAGGTAGCAGAGAAGAGGCAATTGCAAAAGGGCGAGGAGACCCTGGAAAGGAAACGCCCCGCAGGGAAGATGCGGGGCGCCATTGGGGGGATGATCAGGTTTCTTAAGTTGCGCCCGTGAGTGTGGCCCAAGGCGCCTAACGCCATGTTAGGCAGCGGGTCGGTGAGCCTGAAATCCTCGGAACTGTTGCATCTCTGCCACAGGCGCAGCAACAGACATTGAGCTGTGACTTCGAATTCGAGGAAAATCGCGGCCACCGGTAGAATCCGACACGCGGCTTCTCACGGCTGTGGCCGTGTATGGCAAGCGCAACGCTCTGTACCGTCCAAACCGATAGAGGATCTCTCAAATACGTCGAAACTTCCCCAGAATCGGTAAGTGATTTTCCGTCTCGTCGGCGGGACTTCGAAACGAGACAGGTCGAGCCGATTGCGCACTCTCGATTGCCCCAATGCGCCAAGGAAACGGCGGTTTGCGTTGGATCGCCGCCGGGATACCCTGGATTGGTTGGCCGTGCGTCGACACTCTCAAGTCGAAACTTGCGCCAAGACAGCTTCAGCCGGGCCGGGTACGCCGGCCAACTAGCCGGTGAAAGGCGATCATGAGCAGCCAATTCCAGAGTTTCGGACGCCGCCTGCGACTGGGTGTCGTCGGGGGTGGACCAGGATCATTCATCGGCGAGATCCACCGCGCAGCCGCACGGCTCGATGACCGATACGAGGTTGTGGCAGCGGTGCTGTCGCATGACGCCGAACGCTCGCGTGCGGCCGCCATCGATATAGGTGTCGCGCCGGACCGTGCACACGACCATTGGCGTGACCTGCTCAAGGCTGAGGCCGACCGCGCGGACGGCATCGACGTGCTGGCGGTGATGACGCCGAACGACGGCCACTTTCCGATCTCCATGGCCGCGCTGGAGCAGGGGCTTGACGTGATCTGCGACAAGCCGCTCTGCATCGGGCTCGATCAGGCGCGGCAGCTCGTGCGCAAGGTGCGCGAGACCGGATTGGTGTTCTGCCTGACCCACAACTATACGGGTTACCCGCTGGTCCGGCATGCTCGCCACCTGGTGGCTTCGGGCGATCTCGGCGACATCCGCCTGGTGAAGACGGAGTATGTCCAGGGATACCTGACCGAAGGCGCAGAACATGATCCGGCCTGGTCAAGATCGTGGCGGCTTGACCCCGCGCGATCCGGACCCAGCCTGGTCCTGGGCGACATCGGATCCCATGCACATCATCTGGCATCCTATGTCAGCGGCCTGGAGGTCGCGCAGGTGTCGGCCGAGATCGGCGCCATCGTCCCTGGTCGCAAGATTCACGATTTCGCGTCGCTACGGCTTCGCTTTGCAAACGGCGCCCGCGGCACGCTGATGGTGACCAACGCCGCCGCCGGTGCCGAGCACGGGTTGATGGTGCGCGCATTCGGTGCAAAGGGCAATCTGGAGTGGCATCAGGAGCAGCCGAACAGCCTGCGCATCACACTGATGAACGGCGTCCACCAGATCATCACACGAGGCATGGCCGGGCTGTCGCCCATCGCCGAGCGCAACACGCGGGTCTATCTCGGCCACCCCGAGGGCTTCCACGAGGCATTCGCGAATCTCTATCGCGATGCCGCCGACGCCATCGTCGCCCGCCGCCTGGGCCAGAAGCCGGATCCGCTGGCTCTGTGGTATCCGACTGTTCTCGACGGTGCCCGAGGCATCGCACTGATCGAGGCAGCACTGACGTCGAGTGAGAACGGCGGCCGTTGGACGGATTGCGGCTTCCCGGACTGATTGCGGCCGCTATTTCGACTGGGCTCGAAAGATGCCGTCCCAGTCGGGATTCAGGGGATTCTCCGCGAAGTACGCGAGTCGCCTGCGATAGCGGCGATACAACTTGCGCAGGCGGATATCGAGGCCGGCGCACTCTTCGATGAGTGCGGCAGTTTCCGTCCACCGCTGGGCGCGATAGGCGGCGAGCATGCGACCATGTGCCTCTTCGACCCGGTGGAATGCCGGCGTGCCCGCCTCTTCCGGAGCACCAACGAGACCATAGATGCGGGTCGCCTCGGTCTTGCCGGCCACCGCGACGAAGTCGAGTTCGATCGCGGCGAACGCCGGCGCCGCCCGACGCGTCGACTCGCTGATGACGATGGGAATGCCATAATGCTTGCTCAAGGACTCCAGACGGGACGCCAGGTTCACGGCGTCGCCCAGAACGGAGTAGTTGAACTTCAGCTCGGAACCCATGTTTCCGACCACGCACTCGCCGGTGTTGATGCCAATACCCATCGCGAGCTTCAGCGGCGGAGCACCGGGCTCAGCGTTCGGCACCGGCGCCTCCGCGCGCAACTCCTGATTGAAGCGCACGAGTGCCGCCGTCATGGCGAGGGCGGCGCGGCAGGCGCTCACCGCATGGTCGGGATCGTCGAGCGGCGCATTCCAGAACGCCATGAGGGAGTCGCCGATGTACTTGTCCACATAGCCGCCATGCTCTGTCACGGCAGCGCTCATGATGTTCATGAAGCGATTGATCAAGGCCGTCAGCGCCTGCGGATCGCCGCTGAGCCGTTCGGAGATCGAGGTGAACTCCCGTATGTCGCAGAACATCACGGTGACCACCTTCAATTCGCCGCCGAGGCGGGGCGGCTCGCGCATCACGCGCTCGACCATGACCGGTGACAGATACCGGCCGAACCTGTCGATCGCCTGCTTGCGCTGCCGCTCGGTGCGCAGGTACTTGACATAGATCAGCAGCAGGTAGACGACCGAATTGCTGAGGATCGGAAAGAACCAATCGAGCAGAACCGAGTGAGCCGCGAACAGATAGAGCGAGCCGCCGAAGATGCCCGCACTGCCGATGACATGCAGGCCCAGAGTCCATCGCCCCGCGACCAAGGGAACCAGCCATATCAGCAGCAGGCCGCCGGCGGCGACAATGGCGAGTTCGAGACCCTGTGCATAGTTCGGGCGCACGAGCCACTCGCGCGCAAGAACGTTTTCGAGCAGCTGAGCATGGATCTCGACGCCGGGCATGTTGACGGCGAGCGGAGTGTTGCGAATGTCTCGCAGACCGGCCGCGGAGGCACCGATCAGCACCAAACGACCGGCAAACCGGGAGGGATCCACGCGTCCGGCCACGGCGTCTGCGGCCGACACGAAGCGGCGGGAATCGTGAGGGCCGAAGCGAATGTATAGAAAGGCGTTGCGATCGGTCGAGATCGAAACACCGGCAACCTTCACGGACGCGACGCCGGACGTCGTCCCGGCCACGGCC
>CAYMJW010000023.1:0-18891 GCA_964390455.1 uncultured Methyloceanibacter sp.
CCGACCGCATAGAACTTGGCTTCGATGATGTCGCGGTCGAACGGCTTCATGATGTATTCGTTGGCGCCCGCGGTGATCGCGCGCGTGATCTCAGCGGCGTCGTTCTCGGTCGTGCAGAAGATGACCTTCGGCGCGCTGCCGCCACGCTCCCGGCGCAGAGCGACGAGAAAGGCGATGCCGTCCATGACCGGCATGTTCCAGTCGAGCAGCACCACGTCGGGCATCGACACCCGGCACTGATCGAGCGCGTCGCGCCCGTTCTCGGCCTCGGACGCCGTGAAGCGAAGCTCCTCCAAGATGCGTCTTGCCACCTTGCGGATGACGGCACTGTCATCGACCACCAAGCAATGTTTCATGCCGGCAGCGTTCTGTTCATCGCGGTCACACCGCCTTGAACTCGACCTCGCCCTCGCGTGCCTCCGCGGTGACGGCCATGCCGGAGGCGGCGGCGACCCGTTGGGCATAGTAGGGCTGGATCGAATGCGTATCGACGGCGACACCGTTCGCCCCCGACAGGAGGCCTCGCACCTGGTCGGACAGCCGGGCCGCGTCGCCCGCGGCCCTGATGGCAAAGCTTGCCTCGGGCGGCGTGCCGCCGATCTCGACATTGATTGTGCCCCCGCGCGGCAGGGCCGCGACTCCGAGCGCGACGAGATTGAGCAGGAGCTTGACCTTGTTCTTCGGCAGCGTCGCCGCAGGTCCCTGCCAATTCACCTGATGCTTGCCGGTCCCCGCCACGAAGCCGCGGGCGACCTTCTCTGCATCGCGGAGGTCGATCTCGGCGCCGGCCGATCCCGCGGCGCCAAAGGCAAGGCGGGCGAACTGAAGCTTGGCGGAGGCCTGCGCCGCGCTCTTGCGGATGAGATCCATGGCGGCGTCACGCATGGCCTGATCCGGTTCCTCAGCCAGCATCTCGAGCCCATTTGAGATCGCGGCGACGGGATTGATGACATCGTGGCAGATGCGGCTCGAAACGAGCGCCGCAAGCTCGAGATCGCCGAGTGCCGCAGGCTCGGTCATGGGGACCCCCTCCTTCGCTTTCCGCTCCGCGCCCGCGGAGACGTGGCTCACATCGATTTTTCTGTTACATGGGGCCCGCGCCTCCACCCCCTCAAAGCCGCATCGCGGGGCGCCGGAACGAATCAATCTCGCAAGGGAGCCATTTTGCCTTGTCAGCCCCGAGAGAGACAACAGCGCACGCAAAGGAAACTGGGCCTCGCGGTTTCGATTTCGGCCGCGCCGCATCGCTTCTGACCCATGCCTCCGCCCGCGCGGGCGCTGCCATCATGCGGCACTATCATGCGGGGGCCGAGGTCGAGCTCAAAGGTGACTTTAGCCCCGTCACGTGCGCCGACCGGGAGTCCGAGACGATCATCCTCGCCGCGCTCGCGGAGCTCGCCCCCGACGTGACGGTGATCTCCGAGGAGACATTTCGCGGGGTCGAGGCCCCCTTGCCCCACCGCTTCTTCCTCGTCGATCCGCTCGACGGCACCAAGGAATTCATCAAGAAGCGGAGCGATTTCACCGTCAATATCGCGCTGATCGAGGGCGGGCGCCCGTGTTTCGGTCTCGTTTACGCGCCTGCGCGCGCTCTCCTCGCGGTGACACCTGAAGCCGGCACGGCCGTGGAGGTTGAGCTTCCCCCGAACGAGGCGGGCGTAGATTTCGGCCGCCTTGCTCGAAAGCCGCTTCATGCCCGCCCCGTTCGCGGCAGCGGTCTCACCGCGCTCGTCAGCCACTCCCATCTCGATGCCGAGACCGAAGCCTTCCTCGCCAAGCTCGATATTGCCGAGCGCTCGGGCGTGGGCTCTTCCGTCAAGTTCCTGGCCATCGCGAAGGGAGAGGCCGACGTCTATCCCCGCTTCGGCCCTACCATGGAATGGGACACGGCGGCGGGCCAGGCCGTGCTCGAGGCGGCCGGAGGGCGTGTCGTCGGCAGCGACGGTCAGCCGCTCGGCTACGGCAAGGTCGAAACCGGCCTTCGCAATCCGAGCTTCATCGCCTGGGGCCGAGGAGGCGCATGAGCCCGGCCAAACCCGCGCCTTAACCCTCCGGCAACCAAGCCCGCGCTTTGATACCGGTTGAGGGAAATCATCGCGCGCGCGGGCGGCATCCGGTCATGCCCTGCCCGCCAGGACCCCAGGGGCAAGAGCCATGAAAGTCGCAAGTTTCGCGTTTGCCGCTTCTGTTGCGGTTCTATCCGGTCTCGCTCCGGCGGTGGCGCAAGCGCAGGCCGAAGGCCCGATGGTCATCACACCTCGGCCTTATGCCGATCCGCCCGGGTCCTACCCGCAAGATTCCTACCCGCAAGGGTCCTACCCGCCACCGCAGAATAGCTATGACGCCGGCGGCCCCGGAACGGCCTACGAGCCGGCGCCGCAGCCGAGAGCCTATGCGCCGAAGGGCGGCGATTTTGGGTCGCAGCCGGCTGGTGAGAGAAGCACGTTCTCCCCCGATGAGATCAAGGACGCAGGGCACCAATTCTTCGGCCGCGTGTCGATGGAATTTGCCCGCGTCGTCGAATATGCCTTCCAGCGCGCCGGCCGTCCCAACGGCTACATTCTTGGCGAGGAGGCTGGTGGCGCCTTCGTCGCGGGCCTCCGCTATGGCGAGGGCATCCTTCACACCAAGGACGCCGGCACCCATAAGGTCTTCTGGCAGGGCCCCTCCGTCGGCTACGATTTCGGCGCCGAGGGGTCAAAGACCATGGTGCTGGTCTACGACCTCCAGAGCCCCGGCGAAATCTTCACCACCTATCCCGGCATCGACGGTTCGGCCTATTTTATCGGCGGGGTGGGCATTACCTTCCTTACCCGCGATCACGTGACGCTGGCTCCCATCCGCTCCGGCATCGGCTTGAGGCTGGGCGCCAATATCGGCTATTTGAAATATACTCGTGAGCCGACCTGGAATCCGTTCTAGTTTGGGGGTAAGGAAGCCTGGCGGAGGCCCCTTTTTCAGCGGTTCGCGCCGAATTGGCGCCGCTTTTCCGCGCAATTCTGCCGAAGCTGCGTCGGCTGGGTGACGGGCGCGGGCGCGCGCCGGACCGGGGAGCGCTGACTAAAGATGATCAACGCGTTGCTGTTTGGAGCGCTTGGCTTCCTGCTCGGATGCCTGCTTGCGCTCGCGCTCGCACCCCCGCTGTGGAACCGCGCCGTGAAGCTCACCACGCGCCGGCTCGAAGCGACGATGCCAATGACCCTGAACGACATCCAGGCCGACAAGGACCAGCAGCGCGCCGCGTTCGCGATCGAGCTGCGCAAGGTCGAGGTTGCGCTGGACAAGGCGAGAGAGAAGGCCGCGCGCGAGCTGATCGAGGCCAATAAGCGGCGCGCCGAAATCGCCACGCTCAACGCCGACCTCGCCGGCTCCCGGGCGAAGTTGCAGGAGAACGAGAACGCGAACCGCGTGCTCCAGCAGACCATCAAGCGCCGCCTCCCCGATCTCGACAGCCGGCTCAAAGCCGCCAAGAAGGCGCTTGCCGAGCTTGAATCGGTCAATGCGGAGCTGCGTACGACCATTGCCTCCCAGTCCGACGCGCTCAAGACCGCGCGCTCGACGTTGCACAATCAGCGCGCCGATATCGACCGCCTGCGTAGCGCCCTGGAAAGCAGCGGGGGGGGCACCCTTCGCGGCTTGGGCAAGCCCGACGCGCGCACGCTCGCCGAGAGCCAGCGCTTGAGCGCGGAACTGTCCAAGGCGCAAGAGGAGCTTCAACGCGCCCGGACGAGCGCGGAAGAAAACAGCCTTCTCCGCCGCGAGCTGAGCCGGCTCTCCTCGCAGATCCTTGCCGTCGCGCGGGCGCAAGGCATGACGCACGCGGCCCCGCCGCAGGCTGTCGTCGAGGTCGTCGAGGCGTTTGTCGAAGAAAGCGCGGTCGAGGCCCAAGACGAACCGCAGCAAGCAGAACCGGACTGGCAGCACGCACAGAACGGAAACGGCGCCGGGTACGCGGCTGACGTGGACGATGCCAGGGAAAGCGTCGACTTCGTCGCAGCCGGAATGGCGCATGCAGGCCCCGAACAGGCGGCCGGCGAGGCGACGGAGGACGAGGACGCGCGCGAGGAGCCGAAGAGTTTTGCGCGCAGATTCGTCGCGCGAAGAGAGGCACGGCGCGCCGGCAAGGCCGGCGGCGGCACGAGCCTCCGCGACAGGCTGCGCGGCCTCGTCGCCGAACGCTCCGAGACGTGAGCTAAGCTTGATCCTCAGGTGTGAAGAAAGGCCTGCGCGCGCTCTTCCAGCCTAAGCGCCGTCAGCCGGTCGCTGAACACGGCGCCGGTATCGATGCCGATACGATTCGGCCTTATCACCGGGAGCGATGCGGGCGTGTGTCCGTGCACCACGATCTTGCCAAACGATCCGGTGTGATCGAGGAAGGGCCGTCTGATCCAGACCAGGTCGTCTTCGGATTGCGCCGCAAGCGGTATGCCCGGCTTCACGCCGGCATGGACGAAGAGATAGTCGCCGAAGGTGACACTGAGCTTCAACGTCCCGAAAAAGCGAAGATGGGTTTCGGGGAGCGCCGCCGCGAAGGCCCGGCGCCAGGTCTCGGGACGAGCGCGGGCCTCCGCGAGCGCCCGCGTATCGACGCCGTAGGAGTCCATCGTCGGTTTCCCGCCATTGATGAGCCAATGTTCCAGACGCAAGGGGTCGGCGAGGAAATCGAGCAGGATGGCCTCGTGATTGCCCTTGAGAAAATGTGTGTCGAAGCTCGGAAGCACGCCGGTGATGAGGTCGGCGACCACGCCCCGGCTGTCGGGCCCGCGATCGATATAGTCGCCAAGAAAGACAAGCGTGCGCCGCTCCGCGCGGGAGCGCGCATGGGCGTCTTCCGCGATCAGTTGAAGCAGGCCCCGCATCAAATCCAGCCGGCCGTGGATATCGCCCACGGCGTAGAGGAGCTGACCCTCGGGAAGCCCCGGATAACTCAAATCTGAGGAGATCGAGAGTGGCATCGCTGTCGCCACTCTAGTCCAAACCGGGCGGGTCCAGCTTGCATTTTAGGCGGCGCTACGCGCCCTCGGGCGCGCTCAGGATCTGGCGATAGACCTTCGTCGAGAGCCCGAACACCGACTTCACGCAGCCATTTTTGAGCCCGATGAACAACACCATCTCGCCGTTGCGGAGTTGGTCATCCTCGGTGATGACATAGAGCGTCTCGACATTGAGCGGCGGGAATCCTTTCAGCAGCGTGGCGCGCTCCTCGAACGACGAAAGCGACGCGCCTTCGAACTTGTCGTACTTGGCATGGACCTGCCCGATCGCGGCGAGAATCTCGCTCTCGGGCTTGCATGCCACGGGCGCGAAAGCCGGTCCTTCGCCATTGTAGTAGGTCGTGCCGTAGGACTGGACGACCGGCTCGAGCTTACGCGAATAGGCTTGCAGCGCGGCGAGACCGATCAGCACGCCGGCAAGCGCAAGGCCTGCGCCAACTCTTGGCGAGACAGGCATGTCACGTACTCCGCCCTAGGCCGGACTCCGGCGGCGCTAGATCACGGAATCCGTTTCGCAGATGACGGTGTCTCTGTGGCCGCACTCCGGCAGCTTATAACCGATCACCGTTCCTGTCCTCATATCAACGATGGGAGTCGGGCAACCGATGCGCCAGACCCGCCAAGGCGTGCCGCGGTGGCTCTGGTCCCAATCGATGGACAGCCGAATGCCGGCGCGCGCGCATTGCGACCGAAGCGCGAAATTTGCATTGAGCGCCGGGGCGGGCTCGTGATCGGGGCCGAGTTGAACGCCTTCGGCAGGATCGAAAAGCTGGACCTCGTGCCGGCGGCACACCATCATCGAGTGCTCAATCGCCCATTCGCGGTTCTCGTGATTGGTGAAGGCGGCGTTTTGGTCCGGTGGACCGGCGAGCACCGTCTTGCAGGCGATGACCACGAGAATGGCAGGGATCTGGACCGCCATGGCTAGGCCCTCCCTTCAATCGCGTGGTGGAGACGGATAGGTGGCGCCGTTGGCGGCTGTCGCTTGGCCTGAGCCGGGACGATCCGGCGCGCCTGGGCGGCAAGAGTGAGGGTCTTGAGCATCTTCAGGGCCTCCTGATGGAGTTGATCGGTAAGCACCGCTTACTGCTCCGCCGGTCCTTGCCTTTCGGACCGACTCTTGCCCTTGACGCATCCTCCAATGTTGCAACGCGAAAAGATCGCGTGAGTTCTATTCCTGCACTCCGGTACGAAGGCTAAGCCACATCGACCCGGATCCGTGACGAAGACGATTGACTGCGACCAGCCGGTTTCGCAATTGCTATATTGCGGCGCAGCACGCGAATCGCAAGCTCGCGTCAAACGTATGCCTAATGAAGCCGTCCCGATAGAGCAGCGCGGCAACAGTGCCAGCACATTCGGCGGAGCCGAGGACGTGCCGCGCGGACAAGAGATGTCCGCCGGACGGCGCAGATGACCGCCCGGCGGACATTTCGCGCAAACCCGGCCCTAACGGTATTCGGGCGGAATGATCTCGTAGGCCCCCGCGCCAAACGGCTTGTAGGGGATATTCGGGTGGGTCTTGATCTCCTCCCAGAACTGGGTTTGGACCGGCGTGATGTAGAGACCGATCCAGCCATTGTCTTGACCCGAATAACGGCCGGGCGATGTCTTCAGATCGCCGCGCGTGGGAGCGGCGCCGTTGAACACGACGTCGAATTGCTCGCCTGGATCCCACCACAGATCGTAGAGCGCGGGGATCTTCAAAGACTGCTCCTGTCCGAGCCAGGTGTCCTTGGCGGTGTAGAGCGTCTTATAGTTCTTGACGCGGATTCCGCCGAAGCTCTGGTCGTTGAAGTAGATGAAGGAGTCGCGCTTGCCGGGTCCCGTGCCGAGCAGCGACTGGGTGAGATCGATGCCATCGAAGATGATCGGCTTGCCGTCATTGTCCTTCCACGAGCGCGGCGGCGGCTCGAGACCGGCGAGCTTGGCGAAGGTCGGCCACCAATCCATGTGCGACCACATGTCGGTATTGACCGTGCCGGGCTTGATCTGGCCGGGCCACCAGGCGATGGCCGGCACGCGGAACCCGCCCTCGAAGGAGGAGCCCTTCATGCCGCGGAACGGCGTATAGCCGGCATCGGGCCAGGCATCGACCCAGGCGCCGTTATCGGTCGTCCACACCACGAGCGTATTCTCGGCGATGCCGAGATCGCGAATGGCCTGCACCACCTGGCCTGAATTGTCGTCGAGCTCCATCAGGGCATCGAGATAAGTGCCCCCGCCCGGGGACTTGCCCTTCCAGCGCGGCGACGGATTGTTGGGATTGTGCACCTTGAGGAAGCAGAGATACATAAAGAAGGGATTGTCGTCCTTGGCGTGGGCCTTGAGCCAGTCGATGGCGTTGGCCCGCATCTCATCATCGCCGGTGGCGAGGTCGGCGTATTTGAATTCCTTCTTGACCGCCTTCGGCGCTTCTCCCGCCTTCCCTTCCCACTGCGATAGGTCCACCTGAGACCAGATCGCCATGAAGTCCTTATCGTTCTTCGGGAAGTTCGGGTGGAGCGTCGGGTCGTCGTAAGCATAGACCCCCGCATAGTAGGGCAGCATGTCGTACATTTCGTCGAAACCGTTGGCCGTGGGAAAGTTCTCCGGTCTATCGCCGACATGCCACTTGCCGAACTGCACGGACGTGTAACCCGCTTGCTTCAGGTATTGGGCGATGGTCGGCGTCACGTTGGTGAGACCGTTGGGGTCGCTTGGCGCCAGCACCGCCGAGAGCGAAGTCCTGATCGGGATTCGCCCGGTGATGAACGAGGCACGGCCCGCGGTGCAGCTCGCCTGGCCGTAGTAATTGACGAAGCGCATGCCTTCGGCGGCGAGCCGGTCGAGGTTGGGCGTCGGCGCGCCGCGCATGACGCCGCCGCCATACGCGCCGAGATCGCCCCAGCCGACATCGTCGGTCATGATGACCACGATGTTGGGCTTGCGCTGCGGTTCGGCAAGCGCTGGAGCACTCGCCAGTGCGACTCCGGCCATGAGCGCCGCTGCCGCTACGATGCCTAATGTCTTCATGGCGGTTTCCTCCATCTTGTGCCTTGCGGCCTCGCCGTTGGCCGCCGCAGCCTTCCCTTACCAAGACAGACAGAAGCGAGATTTCATCCCCTCGCGGGTGCAGGGAAATCTGGCATAGAGAAGAAGATGAACAGGTCACTTCACGCAAGGTCGCGTTCCGGTTTTGAACAAGAACTGGTGCAGGGAGAGGTCTGGTTTTTAAGCGATTTTCTTAAGCCGGCGGGCGATTTACTGCCCTATGCCCGCGGCCAACGACGGTCTAGTATTCGGGGGCGTAAGCCGGATCAGGGTTACTGCATGTGAGTTGAATGAGGGGGAGTAAGCCGAGGCCCGCGCGAGAGGGTACCGCTCTCTCGCCCGTTGCCGAGGCGCGATGTCTGCGCGGCTATGTCATGTTCAGGGATTTGAGCACCCGCAGGAAGCTATTCCTGCTTTGTAGCGCGTTCGTCATCGCGATTGCCGTGGCGATCTACATCTCCGTTGCGGAGAAGCGAATTGCCATTGATTTTACCCGCAAGGAGCTCACCGGCGTCCATCACATCGAGGAATTTCGCGACATTTACGCCGCGCTCCTTCGCGATCCCCTTGGCCGGACCTCGCCCCCGGCATTTCCCGCCACGACGGTAACGTCAGGCGCCGACGTTGAATCAGCGTCACAGGATAGTTTGCGCACCGCCGCACTCGAAGACTCGCTCAAGAGGACGCTGTCCAGACTGTGGTCGGGTCAGGTGACGGGCGATGCGCAACGAAAACTTACCGCCGACGCGCTGGCCAAGACCGCACAGGTCATCTCGCGCGCCGGCGACGAATCCGGTCTCGCGCTCGATCCCGAGCTCGACAGCTACTACCTGCAAGACATTCTGGTGCGGCAAATGCCGAAGCTGCTCAGCCAGCTCGGCCACGTGTGGAGCCTGGCCAGCAGTTCGGCAACAACGCCAAACGACAGGACCCGCCTCCTCACCGGAGCGGCGATCGCGCGAACGACTTCGGAGGAGCTTGCGCGAAGCTTGACGTCCTCCTATCGGGGCAATGTCAGCGGCGGATTGCGCCGTGGCACCGAAGCCACGATGGCCGTGATGCTGTCGAGCGTGACCGCCTATCTCGGCGCCGTGGACGAGAGCCTGGCCCAGTCGGATACGTTCGATCGCGCTTCGCTCGAGCCGCTGTGGAACAGCGCGGCGGAGGACGCGCTCACGGCCTGGACGGGTGGACTGACCGATCTCCGCGGCCTCTTGAACCAACGCATCGATGATCTGATGCGCAGGCTTTACTGGAGCCTTGCCATCATGGGGACGCTTGCGGGTCTCAGCATCCTGCTCGCCTTCATGACGCACCGAAGCATCGTGCGCCCACTCGCGCGACTGGAAGATTTGGCAAACCGCGTGCGAAGCACGAAGGACTACAGCCACCGCGTCGATTATGAGAGCAAGGACGAGATCGGGCATTTGGCGGCAGCCTTCAACGAGATGCTGGGCGAGCTCGACCAGGCGCGCAGTCGCGAACTCGCCGACCGCGCCGAGCAAGCCGCGCGCCAACGGCTGAGCATCCTGCTCAACGCCTCTCCGGCGGTGATCTATTGCCGTGAGGCCAGCGGCGACTATCAACCGACCTTCGTCAGCGAGAGCGTCACAAGGCTGTTCGGCTGCACCCCGCGCGACTATCTCGACAATCCCTACCTCTGGCGCAATCGCGTTCACCCCGACGATATCCCGCGCATCAACGCCTGGGTGGACAAGATGTTCGAGAGCGACAAGCGCGCGCTCGAATATCGCATTCGCCACCCCGACGGCACCTATTTCTGGGTGAATGACGAGCAATACGTCGTCCGCGATGACAACGACAAGCCTATCGAGATCGTGGGCTCATGGACCGACATCACTGAACGGAAAGAAGCCGAAGACGCCCGCGAACGCGCCCGGCAGAGGCTCGATCTCCTGCTCCGCGCCGCGCCCGTCGTGGTTTACAGTTTCGAGGCGACCGGCGACTACCGGCCAACCTTCGTCAGCGCCAGCATCGGGCCGATGCTTGGCTATGGCCCGGATGAATACCTCAAAGACGCCGATTTCTGGCGAAGCCACGTCCATCCCGACGATTTGCCGGAGATCGAAGCCAAACAGGTCGAACTGTTCAAGCATGGCGAGCATCATGCCGAATATCGCTTCCGCAAGAAGGACGGCACCTATTGCTGGGTCAGCGACGAGCAGCATCTCATTCGCGACGAGCAGGGACGCCCCGTCGAAGTCGTGGGCTCCTGGAGCGATATCGATGCGCGCAAGGCTGCCGAACAGGCGTTCCAGGCCGCGCAGGAAGAACTGAAGAAGGCAACCATCGCGGCTTTGGAGGCAAGCGAAGCCAAGAGCGCCTTCCTCGCCAATATGAGCCACGAAATCAGAACGCCGATGAACGCCGTCATCGGTCTGTCGCACCTTGCGCTCAAGACCGATCTCAGTCCGCGCCAGCGCGACTACGTGCTCAAGATCAAGAGCTCAGGGCAGCATCTTCTCGGCATCATCAACGACATTCTCGACTTCTCGAAGATCGAGGCCGGCAAACTGTCGATCGAGAATATCGACTTCGACCTCGACAAGGTGCTGGAGAATGTCGGGAACCTGATGAGCGAAAAGGCGTCGGCCAAGGGGCTCGAGCTAATCTTCGAGGTCGAACCGGCGGTCTCGGCGCATTTCCGCGGTGATCCGCTCCGGCTCGGTCAGATCCTGATCAATTTCTGCAACAACGCGGTGAAGTTCACCGAGCGCGGCGAAGTTGCGGTCAAGGTGCGCGTCCTGGAGGACAACCCCAGCAGCCAGCTCGTCGAATTCTCGGTGAGCGACACCGGGATCGGCATGACCGAGCAGCAAGTGGAGCGGCTGTTTCAAGCCTTCGAGCAGGCCGATGCCTCGACCACGCGCAAATATGGCGGCACGGGTCTCGGCTTGGCCATTGCCAAACAGTTGACCGAGCTAATGGGCGGCCAAGTGTCCGTCACGAGCGCGCCCGGCAAGGGCAGCACGTTCCGCTTCACCGCGCGCCTCGGCAAAGGCGTGGCGATGACGCGCCCGCGTCTTCTCCAGTCCGATTTGAGCGGCCGCCGCGTGCTCATCATCGACGACAATTCCCATGCGCGCGCGGTCCTGGCGACGATGCTGACCAACATGTCGCTCGTCGCAGACGAAGCGGCTTCGGGCGAAGAAGCGATCGGGATGATCCGTCAGGCCGCCAAGGCCGGAAAAGGCTACGAGATCGTCTTTATCGACTGGCAGATGCCGGGCATGAACGGCATCGAAACCGGCAAACGCATTTTTGCATTGTCCGACCTCGACCCTGCTCCCCATCTCGTGATGGTCACCGCCTATGGCCGCGAGGAGGTGATGAAGCAGGCCGAGGAAACCGGCTTTGAAAATGTTCTCATCAAGCCCGTCACATCGTCGATCCTGTTCGACACCGCCGTCGTTGCGCTCGGCGCCGAAAGCGGCAAGATCGAAGCAGCGCCGGCTCCGCCGTCCGTCGACATCGACCGCATGCGCGGCGCGCGGATCCTTCTCGTGGAGGACAACGAGATCAACCAGGAAGTGGCGATCGGCCAGCTCGAAGATGCCGAAGCCTTCGTCGACCTCGCGGAGAACGGCGCCATCGCGCTCGAAATGATCCAGGGCAACGAGTATGACGCCGTGCTGATGGACATGCAGATGCCGGTCATGGACGGGATCGAGGCTACGCGCGTCATCAGGTCCAATCCGCGCTTCCAGACGCTCCCGATCATCGCCATGACCGCCAATGCGATGGCCTCTGATCGCATTCTCTGTCTGGACGCTGGCATGAACGACCACATCGCCAAGCCGATCGACCCCGACCAATTATTTGGCGTCCTGTTGCGCTGGATCCGCCGCACCGACGGCGACGGCGGCGCCCCGCGCGCTCAAGAGGCGCCGTCGCGGCCAAACACGGACATCAAGCCAGAGCTCGCCGTCCCCGGCATCGACGTGGCCGCGGGGCTAAAGCGAACCGGCGGCAATCGCAAGCGCTACGAAACGCTGTTGCGCAAATTCGCCGAGCAGCAGAGCGGGGCCGGCGCCGCCATCCGTACCGCGCTGGCCGAGGGCGACGCGGGGGCCGCCGAACGTGTGGCGCATTCCTTGAAAGGCGTGGCCGCCACGCTCGGCGCGAACGCGCTGTCGGAGGCCGCTTCCCGGGCCGAGGCCACGATCAGAAGCGGAACGGATGCGCGAACCGAGGTGCAAACGCTGACCCGCTCGCTCGAGTCCTTGCTTGCCGATTTGCACGCGGCCCTCCCCGATGAGGCGGGCGGCAATGGCGCAGATGCGCCGGCGGGCGACCCTGCCGCCGTGGCGGCGCCGCTCTTGCGGCTAAAGCAGCTGCTCGAGACCGATGACGGCGAGGCCGCCGATTTCATCGTCGATGCGAGCCCGCGCTTCGCCGGCGTCCTGACGGCCGCCGAAATCAGGGCGCTGACCGAGCGTGTCGGCAAATTCGATTTCGACGCGGCGCTTGAGTGCCTGTCGGGCATCGCCGCGCGGCTCTCCCTCGACTTGGAAACGAAGTGATGTCCGAGTCGCAGAAGAAGCTCATTCTGATCGTGGACGATACGCCGACCAATGTCGCGGTTGTCTCCGGCGTGCTGAAGGATTCGTTCCGCACCAAGGTCGCGACCAACGGCGAGAAGGCGCTCGCCATCGCGGGCGGCGCCGAGACGCCCGATCTCATCCTGCTCGACGTGATGATGCCCGGCATGGACGGCTATGAGGTGTGCCGCAGGCTCAAGGACAATCCGGTCACGCGCGAAATTCCCATCATCTTCCTCACCGCCAAGACCGAGGAAGTCGACGAGGAAAAGGGCTTCGATGTCGGCGCCGTCGATTACATCCACAAGCCGTTCTCGGCGCCGATCGTACTGGCCAGGGTCAGGACTCAGCTTGCCTTGAAGGAGGCCCTGACGGAAGCCCAGGACGCCCGCAAGCAGGCCGATCAGCTGCTGCACGCGCTCCTGCCGAAAATCGCCGCCGATGAAATCCGCAGCATCGGCACGGTGATCCCGCGGCGCTATGAGAATGTCGCGGTCCTGTTCTGCGACGTGACCAACTTTACCGCCTATTGCGACAAACACGAGCCCGAGGACGTGGTCTCGCGCCTCGACGCGCTGTTCGTGATTTTCGAGCGCATCACGGCCAAGCACGGGCTCGAAAAGATCAAGACCATTGGCGACGGCTTCATGGCCGTGGCCGGCCTGCTGCGCAAGGTCGATGATCCGGTCGGCGCGGCGGTCCGCTGCGGGCTGGAGATGGGCTCGACCATGATCGATGCCGATCTCGGCTGGGAGGTGAGAGTGGGCGTCCATGCCGGGCCCGTCGTCGCCGGCGTCGTCGGCCAGGAGCGCTATCAGTTCGACATCTGGGGCGACACTGTCAACGTCGCCGCCCGCATGGTCGCCATGAGCGCGCCGGGAAGCGTCGCCACCACCAAGGCGATCTTCGAGCAAACCGGCTCCGCCTTCGATGGCACCTCGCTCGGCGAGCTCGAGGTCAAAGGCAAGGGCACCATCGCCATCTTCGGCCTTCGATCTCGCGGCGCGCTCTGAAGCGCGCTCGCGCCGGTGGCCGCGGCCGGCCCTGCGCTTCGCCTAGCGCGGCAACGAAAGCACAAAGTCCCGCGTCGTCTCCCAGGCGCCGTGATCGAACAGATCGGAATGGTTGCCTTCGGGAAACGTCACCATCCGCTTCGGCTCGCTGGCGGCGCGGTAGTTGCGCCTGCCCATCTCGACCGGGATCACCTCGTCTTTCTCGCCATGCAGGATGAGGACCGGGACGGTAACGGACTTGATGTGGCGCTCGACATTATATTGATCGGTGAGCAAGAGGCTGAGCGGCAGGAAGAAATAGGTCGAGCGGCCGACATCGACGGTCGAGGTGAGCGGCGCTTCGAGCACCACGCCCGCGACGGGGCGTTCTGCCGCGAGCCGCACTGCCTGCCCCGTTCCGAGCGACTCGCCATAGACGACGATCTTGTCCGCCGGAACGCCGCGCCGCCTGAGCTCGTCATAAGCCGCATTCGCGTCGGCGACATTGCTCGCTTCGCTCGGCTTTCCCGCCGAGCCGCCATAGCCGCGATTGTTGAGGTAGAAAATTCCGATGCCGCTCGGGAGAATTTTCGCGATTTTACCGGCGCGCGCCGCGGCGTTGGCCCCATTGCCGTGAAAATAGAGAAGCGTCGGCTTGCCATCCCTCGCCGGCGCATACCAGGCGACGAGCTTGGTGCGGTCTGCGGCAGCAAGCTCGATCTCGTCCACGCCCTCAAGCCCCGCTTCGGCCGGAGGGATGCGCGCGGGATCGGGAAAATACATGAACAGGCGATGGCCGAAATAAGCCGCCGCGCAGATCGCGAGATAGAGACCAATCAGCCAGAGAACGAGTTCCATGATGCCCCGCAGAGTGCTTGTTCGCGATCTCACGGCCAGAAGCGACCGCTTGCGCCCACGGCGACCGTTATCAGGCCGAGCACGAGATTGATCGCCACGATCAGGCGGATCTGATTGAGGGCCGGAGCGGCTTCAGCAAACGCTCCTTCATCGACGGCACGCGCGAACCGGCGCCACGGCGCGAAGAAGAGATGCAGGAAGAGGAGCATCATCAGAATGCCGGACCCCTGCATGACATGGATGTGGAGGCCTGCGCCGGCAAATCCGCCGAAGCCGAGGAATAGCATCGTGTAGCCGGTTCCCAAGAGGACGGTGATGCTGGCCCACACCCAGGGAAAGAAGCGGCCGAACACGCGGCGCCACAGCGCAAGCCGTGTGGGCGCATCGAGCGGCCCCGCCGAAGGGCGCAGCACCATATAGGCGAAGAACATGCCGCCGACCCAAACCACCGCGGCGAGCGCATGCAGCGCAACCAGAATGCTCATGCTTCAAGCTAAAACCAATTGCGGCGCCAGCTTGTCAAGCGCGCAACCGCGCCTAGCGAGATCGTGATTTTCGCGTGTGCAGGGGCTTTGGCATGATCTGGGCAATGCGGCGCGGGCGACGCTTGCGCCGGGACCCCCTGAAGCTCTTTAGGAGTAAAGCGCGATGTCTAAGTTTTCTCTTTCCCTCTTGGCAGCCGCGATCGTGTCTTTCGCGGGCCTGACCGCGCCGGCGCAAGCCGGCAACCGCGACGGTGAATGCGTCGAAGGCGGTTACGGCCTCGGCTGGAAGGGTGGGCGTCCCTACTACTACACGCCGTTCGGCGTGAAGGGCAGCTTCGATTGCTTCACCCGCCCCAACACGACACAGAATGCGAAGCGGTCGAACGATCGCGGCAACACGTATCGCTAAACCCGCGAAAGACAATCGAGTCGAATCGGGCCGCGGTTTCCGTCACTGATCTCACCTGCGGGATGGCCGGCGCCGTCCCGCAGGCTTTTGGCCGAGGCCACAATGAGCCGTACGTCCTCGCAATGAGCGGCCCTTGGCGCCGCGCCGCGCCGCAGCCTGCGATCAATAGAAAACCCTTATGACCCGATAGGTCGTCTCTATGATGACGTGGAAACGTCCGTGCGTGCGATCGTCATGTCCTATGATGAAATAGGGACATCCTATCAAATGCGAATTTGCAACGGATCGGATCGCGGCTTATCTAACGGAGATCAAGAACCCTGACCGGCCGCTGGGGCAGTCGATCCTTCGGCTCTACTGACAATGGGAGCGCGCCGTCGTGTGGAGCGAGCTACGGGACCTTCGCGATAGTATCGACGTCGGCACGCCGCCGCGCGACGGCCCCGACGTGACCTTGACCGTGGACGGCGCCGAGGTGGCCGTTCCGGCTGGAAGCTCCGTCATGCTTGCCGCCGCGATGGCCGGAAAATCCGTGCCGAAGCTCTGCGCCACCGACACCTTGGAGGCTTTTGGCAGTTGCCGGGTCTGCCTTGTCGAGATCGAGGGGCGTGGCGGCTTTCCGGCGAGCTGTACGACCCCGGTGGCGGAAGGCATGGTCGTGCGCACGCAATCGGAGAACCTTCAGCGCATCCGCAAGGGCGTGGTTGAGCTCTATCTTTCCGACTTTCCGGCCGCCGACATTCCCGGCGGTTGGAGCGAGTTCCACACGGTCCTCGACCAAGTCGGCGTCAAGACGCATCCTTACGCGCCCATCGAGACGCATCTCGAAGCGCCGATCGATGCGTCCAACCCCTACTTTCTGTTCGATCCCGCCAAGTGTATCGTATGTAGCCGCTGCGTCAGGGCCTGCGAGGACATCCAGGGCACGTTCGCGCTCACGATCGACGGACGCGGCTTCGCGTCCAAGGTGGCTGCCGGGATGGACCAACCCTTTTTCGAATCGGAGTGCGTGAGTTGCGGCGCCTGCGTGCAAACCTGTCCCACGCAGGCCCTCGTGGAAAAAAGCCTTTTTGCCGGAGGGTATACCCGTGGCTAACCCCATCAAACCTGACAAGAGCGTCGTGACCACATGCGCCTATTGCGGCGTCGGCTGCGGCTTCAAAGCCGAGACCTCTCAGGGGCGCGTGGTACGCATGATCCCGTGGAAAGAAGGCAAGGCCAATCACGGCCATAGCTGCATCAAGGGCCGCTTCGCCTTCGACTACTACATCAGCCCCGATCGCGTGCTGACGCCGATGATCCGCGCCACGATCGACGAGCCATGGCAGAGCGTGAGTTGGCCTGAGGCGATCGCATACGCGGCAAAAGGTTTGCGCCGGGTCCAAGAGAAACATGGCAGGAAATCCGTCGGCGCCATCTCGAGCTCGCGCTGCACCAACGAGGAAATCTTCCTCACCCAGAAACTCGCCCGCGCCGTGCTCGGCAATAACAACATCGACAACTGCGCGCGCATCTGCCACTCGCCGACGCAGTTCGGCCTCTCGGCGACCGTGGGTTGGGGCGCGGCGAGCCAGCACTTCGACTCCATCCTTCAGGCCGACGTTATCATGGTGGTCGGCGCCAATCCGACCGAGGGCCACCCCGTGTTCGGCTCGCTGATGAAGCGGCGCATCCGCCAGGGCGCGAAGCTCATCGTGCTCGATCCGCGCGAGACCGAGTCGGTCAAGTCGCCGCATTTGCGGGCCGACGTGCATCTTGCGCTGAGGCCCGGGACCAATGTCGCGGTTCTCGACAGCATTTCGCACGTCGTCGTGCGCGAGAAGCTTTACGACGAAGCCTTCATCCGGGCGCGCTGCGAATGGCACGAGTTCGAAGCCTGGGCCGCGCTCGTCGGCAGCGACCGCTATGCGCCCGAGGTGGTCGGACCCCTGGCGGGGCTCGATCCGCAAGACATCCGCAAGGCGGCGCGTCTCTATGCCGGCGGCCCGAACAGCGCCATCTACTACGGGCTCGGCGTCACCGAGCACAGCCAAGGCTCAACCGGCGTCATGTGCCTCGGCAATCTCGCGCTCGCTTGCGGCATGCTGGGACGCGAGGGCGTCGGCGTGAACCCGCTTCGGGGCCAGGGCAACGTGCAGGGCGGAAGCTGCCTCGGCAGCTGGCCACACGTCTTCAGCGGCTACCGCTTCGTGACCGACGATGCCGTGCGCGCGACCTTCGAAAAGGACTGGGGCGTGACGCTCGACCCCGAACCCGGACTTCGCCTTCCCAACATGTTCGATGCGGCGCTCACCGGGCATTTCCGCGGCATGTACATCATGGGCGAGGACCCCGTGCAGAGCGACCCGAACCAGAACCACATCATCGAAGCGATGCGGAAAATGGAATTCGTGGTCCTGCACGACCTCTTCCTCAACGAGACGTCGAAATATGCCCATGTGTTCCTGCCCGGCAGCTCCTCGCTCGAGAAGGACGGCACGTTCACGAGCGCCGAACGCCGCGTCAATCGCGTGCGCAAGGTCGTGGAGCCGATGGCGGGATACCAGGACTGGGAAATCGTGGTGATGCTCATGAACGCCATGGGCTACCCTGCGAAATACGACAACGCGGGCGAAGTCCTCGATGAGCTCGCGCGCCTGTCGCCGGCCTACAGAGGCATCAGCTTCGCGCTCATCGACAGAATCGGCTCGGTGCAATGGCCATGCGACGAGAATGCGCCGGAAGGCACCGAGGTTCTGCACGTGCAGAGCTTCCCGCGCGCCAACGGCCGCGGCACCTTCATGCTGACCGAGTATGTGCCGACGACGGAGCGCACGAACGACCGCTTCCCGCTCCTGCTCACCACCGGCCGCATCCTGACCCAGTACAATGTCGGCACGCAGACGCGGCGCACGGCGAACTCGAAATGGCACCCCGAGGACCGGCTCGAGATCAGCCGGGAAGATGCCGAGGCCCGCGGCATTCGCGATGGCGAGTGGGTCCAGCTCACGAGCCGCTTCGGCACGACCAAGCTCCGCGCCCAGTTCTCGATGCGGGTCAATGCGGGCGTGGTCTACACCACGTTCCACCACGCCAAGTCGCGGGTGAATGCTGTGACCTCCGACCTCTCCGATTGGGCAACCAATTGTCCCGAGTACAAGGTCACCGCGGTCGAGGTCACGCGCGTTGCGCAAGACTCGGAGGCTGCGACAGCGAAGAAGACGAAGCAGAAGCCGAAGCAGAAGACTCTGGAGATGGCATGAGCACCTCGCCAATGGGCGCCCCGCATGACGACGGGACGGTTCTCGGCCTTGATCGTCTCATCACCATGGCCAATCAGATCGGCGACTTCTTCGAGCCGTATCCGCCGGAGCGGCGCGCCGAGGGCATCCGCAATCATCTGCGGACCTATTGGGACCCGCGCATGCGGGCCGATCTCCTCGACTATATCGACGCGGGCGGAGACGGCCTCAAGCCGTTTGTGGTGGAAGGCGCGCTGCTGTTGAAGTCCGGCGCCGATCCCAAAGGCTATTACGGTCCGCCGCAGGACGCCGAGACGCGCCGCCGCACGGCGGCGCT
>CAYMJW010000023.1:18991-26152 GCA_964390455.1 uncultured Methyloceanibacter sp.
AAGGCTATTACGGTCCGCCGCAGGACGCCGAGACGCGCCGCCGCACGGCGGCGCTGGGGGCTCCGACAAAGCCATAAGCCTGGCGGATTTCTCGCCGCGATTGGAGACTTGTTTGCCGGGGCGCCAGCGCGCGAGTTCGCGGCACCGGCTGCCGGCGACGGCTCCGCAGGCCGGAGGCCGCTAAAATTTGCGATAAATCAGCATTTGCGCAATGGGCCGGTCCTTTAGATTTGAAGATTAAAGGAAGGTCTCCGTTTCAAGGAGATCCGCATGCCGGCGACATCGAGTATTAGCCCGACCGGTAATCTTTATGTCGATGGTGTTCTGACCGGAACCAAATGGGCGGTCGGGACGCTCACATTCAGCTTTCCTACCCAAGCGAGTTACTACGGCACACCTTACGGCGCCGGCCAGCCGGGCAACAATTTCCAGGCCTTCAACCCAGAACAGCAGGCCGCAACCCGCACCATTCTCGACGGCTTCGCCTCGGTCGCGAATGTGAAATTCACCGAGATTGCCGAGACGTCGACGCAGCATGCCGATCTGCGGCTCGCCGAGTCCGGCGCTGTCGGCACGGCCTACGCCTACTATCCCTCGACCGCCGCGGAAGGTGGCGATGCCTGGTTCAACAGCGGCGGCGGCTACGACAGTCCGGAGAAGGGGGATTACGCCTGGCTCACGATCACGCATGAGCTCGGCCATACGATGGGCCTCAAGCATCCGCACGAGACGAGCGGCTCGTTCGGCAAGATGCCCGCAGACCGCGATTCCCTCGAATACAGCGTGATGAGCTATCACTCCTATGTCGGAGCGACCGACCCCTACTACACCAACGAACAATGGGGCTATCCGCAAAGCTTGATGATGTACGACATCGCCGCTTTGCAGGCCGCCTATGGCGCCAATTACACCACCAATGCCGGCGACACGACTTACAGCTGGAGTTCCGCAACCGGGGAGATGTTCATCGACGGCGCGGGCCAGGGCGCTCCCGGAGGGAACCGGGTCTTTCTCACCGTCTGGGACGGCGGCGGACGCGACACGTACGACTTCTCCAATTACGCGACCGATCTCGATGTGAGCCTGCAGCCTGGCGAATGGACCACAGCGTCGCCCGAACAGCTTGCCAATCTGGGCAATGGTCATTTCGCGGCCGGCAATATCGCCAATGCCTTGCTGTACAACAATAATTCTGCCTCGCTGATCGAAAACGTCGTTGGCGGCGCAGGTGACGACAAGATCGTTGGAAACGCAGCCGACAATCTGTTTGCCGGCGGCGCGGGTAACGACACGCTCGACGGGCTGGGCGGCGTGAACACCGCTGTGTTTTCCGGCGATGCCGTGCACTATGCCGTGGTCGAGAATGCCGACGGCAGCTTCAGCGTGACCGACCTTCGCGCGGGCTCCCCCGACGGCACCGATCTGCTCAAGAACATTCAATATCTGAAGTTCCAGGACACGATCATCGCGGGCGAGCCGCCGGAAAACACCGCTCCGGTCGCGACGAACGACTCCTACGCCACCGCCAGGAGAAAGAAGCTCGTGGTGAGCAGCCCGGGCGTGCTTGCCAACGACACCGACGCCGATGGCGATCCCCTCACCGCTTCGCTCGTGTCAAAGCCGAAGGGCGGGACTGTGGCGTTCAAGAGCGACGGCTCCTTCGTCTACACGCCCTACAGGAAGTTTTCTGGAACCGATTCCTTTACCTACAAGGTGAGCGACGGCGAGCACACGACGACCGCCAAGGTTTACATCAAGGTCGGCGGGTCCAGCAGCTTGACCGCCTGGTCCTTCGGCCAAGGCGGCGCGGCACACGAACCCCATCTCGACGAGATCCCGCCAGCGCAGCCGAGCGACACGCTCGCGCATTTGTGGCCGGACAGCGGGCTCGGCAAGGACTTGCAGGCGATGTTCGATTTCGGCGAACGCGCGCTCGATGACTGGGCTGCGCTGCGCGATACGAGAAGCGACGCGCCATCCGCTGTCGACCATCACGACGTGGCCTTTCTGCACGATTTGCATCTTCTCCTGAGGTAAGCGCCCGATGAGGCACAGGATCATGAGCGACTGGATCGATATCACGCAATGGGACGCCTGCCACGACCTGGCAAGGCCCGGCATCGTTTTCGAGATTCGCAATGCCGAAGAGCAGAGCCTGATTACGCACTGCACCACGGCGGTGCCCGCCGCCCCGTTCGACTGGAAGTCGGCGCCGCTGAAGTTCCGCGCGATCGTCGAGCTTCCGCCCAAACATTCCGAACCCATTCCGAGGGCCAAGGAGTGAGCCCGTCCAACGGTTGGGGCCGTCTCCCCTCGCGTGGCTTGTGATGAACGCAACCATCAACCCTTCAAGCCCAGGCATCACACCGGCAGTAAATGCAAGCGCGGAGCTGGCGGCGGTGCTGCGCTCGTGCCGGTCGGCTTTTGTCGGCGTCGGCCTGTTCAGCTTCGTGGTCAACATTCTCATGCTGACCGGCGCTCTGTTCATGCTCGAGATCTACGATCGGGTGCTGCCGAGCCGCAGTTTCGCCACGCTGCTCGGCTTGGGCCTTCTGGTCCTGATCCTGTTCTCGCTGCACGGATTGCTGGACCTCGTGCGCAGCCGCATGCTGGTGAGAATCGGGACCTCGATCGATGAGCAGCTTCGTGGCCGCATGCTCGACACCATCCTGCGCCTGCCGCTTGCGGCCGGCAATCAGGGCAACGGCATTCAGCCGATGCGCGATCTGGAGAACGTCCGCTCGTTTCTGGCGGGCGCCGGGCCCGTCGCGCTGTTCGACCTTCCCTGGATCCCGGTCTATCTCGCCGTCATCTTCGCCTTCCACTCCGCTCTCGGGATGACCGCGCTTGCCGGGGCCGCGCTCCTCGTCGGCCTCACCCTCCTCACCGAGCTCCTGTCGCGGGCGCCGATGAAGTCCTCGGGCGCGGTCGCGCTCGCGCGCACGAACTTCGCCGATACCTGCCGACGGAACGCCGAGGTGATCGCGGCGATGGGCATGGGAAGGCGCATCGAGGCCAAATGGGAAGAGATGAGCCGCCGCTACATGACCGACGTGAAACGCCTAGGCGATGTGGCCGGCGGGTTCGGCGCGCTGTCGAAGGTGCTCCGCCTTGCCTTGCAGTCGGCCGTGCTCGCGGTCGGCGCCTATCTCGTCATTAACGATCAGGCGACGGCCGGGATCATCATCGCCGCCTCGATCCTTGCCGGCCGCGCCCTCGCCCCTGTCGATCTTGCCATCGGTCAGGCGAAGAGCTTCGTCGCGGCGCGGCAGAGCTGGCAGCGGTTGAACACGCTGCTGTCCCGCCTGCCGGCGCGGCCCACGCCTCTGTCTCTGCCGAATCCGAAGGCAAGGCTTTCGGCGAAGGACCTGTGCGTTGCCGCGCCTGGAACCAGAAAAACGATCGTGCAGGGCGTGAGTTTCGCCGCCGAGGCCGGAAGCGCGCTCGCCATCGTGGGGCCGACCGGGTCCGGAAAATCGACGCTCGTCCGCGCGCTCGTCGGGGTGTGGCAGCCTCTGGCCGGCCGCATCTTGCTCGACGGCGCCGATCTCGATCAGTGGTCGAACGAGGAATTGGGCCGTTTCGTCGGTTATCTCCCCCAGGATGTCGAGCTGTTCGGCGGCACGATCGCGGAAAACATCTCCCGGTTCGACGGCACCGCGGAGGCCAAGGACATTGTCGCGGCGGCGGAGGCCGCCGGCGTGCATGACTTCATCGTCAGCTTCCGCGAGGGCTACAACACCCAGATCGGCGAGCAGGGCGAGGCGCTGTCGGCGGGACAGCGCCAGCGCATCGCGCTTGCGCGCGCGCTCTACCGCGATCCGTTCCTCGTGGTCCTCGACGAGCCGAACTCGAACCTGGACGCCGAAGGCGAGGCCGCCCTCACCGGCGCCATCCTCGGCGTGAGAGATCGTGGCGGCATCGTCGTCATCGTCGCCCACAGGCCGAGCGCGCTCGTCGCGGTCGACCGGATCCTGGTCCTGAATCAGGGCAGAGCCCAGACCTTCGGCGAGAAGGACGCGATTCTGGCGGCGAGCCATCCGAAATTGCAGCCCGTCGCGGCCGAGCCGGTGCGGATCGCCGCGCCGCCTCACGCCATCACCTCCGGCAGCGTGAAAAAGACCGGCACATGAGCACGAAAACCGCCCTTCGCCTTCATTTCCTCGCCGGCGTCGCGATCATGCTTGTGCTGATTGCAGGTGTCGGGGGATGGGCATTCTTGACGAAAATCTCGGGCGCCGTCATCGCGCCGGGAACGCTGGTCGTGCATTCGCGCGTCCAAGAGGTGCAGCATCCGACCGGGGGCATCGTCGCGGAGATTCTGGCCCACGATGGCGACCGGGTGAAAGCGGGCGACGTGCTGGTTCGTCTCGACGGCACCATCACCCGCGCCAATCTCGCCATCGTCACCAAGTCGCTCGATGAGCTTACGGCGCGCAGAGCGCGGCTCGTCGCCGAGCAGGCCGATCGCGAGACGGTTGCCTTTCCCCAGGAGCTTCTCGCGCGCGACAGCAACGCCGACATCGCCGCGACTCTCGACGGCGAGCGCCGCCTTTTCGAGGTGCGGCGCGCGGCGCGACTCGGACAGAAGAAGCAGCTTCGCGAGCGGGTCAATCAACTCAAGGAGGAATCCGAGGGCTACACCGTTCAGGCCAACGCCAAGTCCGAGGAGATGACGCTCATCGGCCGCGAACTCGAAGGCGTGCGCACGCTTTGGGAAAAGAATCTGATGCCGATCTCTAAGCTCACCGAGCTTGAGCGCAACAGAACCCGGATCGAGGGCGAACGCGGGCAGTTCATCGCGGCGCTCGCCCAGGCCAAAGGCAAGATCGCCGAGACCGAGCTCCAGATCTTGCAGGTCGATCTCAGCTTCGGCAGCGAGGTCGGCAGCGAGTTGCGCGAGGTCGAGGCGAAGCTCGGCGAACTCGTCGAGCAAAAGGTCGCGGCCGAGGATCAGTTGAAGCGCCTGGAGATCGCGGCGCCCCAGGACGGGGTCGTGCATGAATCGGCCGTGCACACCGTGGGCGGCGTGATCGCGCCGGGCAAGGCCGTCATGCTCGTTGTGCCGAGCGCGGGCGAACTCGTCGTCGAGGTCAAGGTCGCGCCGGCCGATATCGACCAGTTGCACCCCGACCAGCACGCAGGCTTGCGCTTTTCGGCCTTCAGCCAGCGCACCACGCCCGAGATCAATGGCAAAGTCAGCCGCATCGCTGCCGATGTCAGCGAGGACGAGCGAACGGGGCAGAGCTATTACACGGTCGATATCGCCATCGCGCCCGAGGAAGTGGCACGGCTGGGAGAGGTGAAGCTCGTGCCGGGCATGCCGGTCGAGGCCTTCATCAAGACCGACGACCGCACGGTCATGTCCTATCTCGTCAAGCCGCTCAGCGACCAGATCGCCCGCGCCTTCCGCGAGTCTTAAGCCGGGCGACGAACGCGTGCTCGATCACGCGCGCGAGCCGCGCAGCAGCATCTCGCGAAACACGAATCGTCGCCAGCTATTGTACAGCAGCCAATTATCGATCGGCGCGGTGAGGACCGCGCCCTCGATGAGCGTGCGGGCATATCGAAAGTCCCGCGGCGCGCCGAGAGACCGCGCAATTTCGAGACAGCGACCCTCGCCGAAAACACGATAGGCCAGGTTCAGCCCGACGATCGCCGCCACGCGCGTGCCGGTCCGGTCGGTGAAGGTCTCGAACAGCTGCTCCTCCTCGACCGTGACCAGAGCCCGGGCGGCCTGGCAAATATCCAACACGTGCCGCAGCCAGGCAAAGAAATGCATCGAACCATGTATGACGGCGACCGATAGAAGCGCCGCTGGCCGGTCGAAATGTTCGGCGAGATCGTCATAGGCGAGCGAGAAGGCCGCGCGCATCCGGCTTGAGTGAACGAGATTGGTGTGTAGCTCGACCATCAGCACGGGATTGTCGCGATGAATCCAGGCGTCCTCTAGCCTGCTCGGATCGGACTCAACGCGCCTAAAGCGGTGGTCGGCGAGGATTGCAGCGATTTGCGGCAGAGCGGCCGGAGCGGCCAGAAGGTCGATATCGCCGAAGGGCCTGAGGCCCGGCGGATAGAGCGGGGCAAAAGCGGGCCCCTTGACCACGGCGACGGGCAATCCCCTTGCCGCATCGGCGATCGCACCCGCGTGGTGCTTCAACATGGCCGAGAGCGCGGCGCTCTCGACGCGCCACGTATCGGCCTCCTTGCGAATTTGCTCGAGCGCCGCATCGGCGTGCCCGATCGGGTAATGGCGGAGGACGCTCGGGAGCACCTTATGCGCGTTGGCCTTGAGAAAAAGCTTGCGCAATTGCCGCGCCGAGAGAGGCGCGCGGGGAGGATCGAGTTCGGAGCCGAGCGGGTCCGCGCAATGCAGCAGCCAGGCGGCGACAGGACCCTGTGCCCGGGCGAAGTTGCGCTTGGCGCGCTCGGGGAGGGCGCTTGACGAACGATCCTGAAGGACGTTCCGGTCTTGCATGCTCTAGGACCTCAACGCGCAGCAATTTTCGAGGTTAGCATGGGATATCGGAGGCCGATGGCTTCAAAACTTCTAGCTTTGTCAATGAGTTCTTGTAAGATCGAGGCATGAACCGGTTGAACAAATTTCCGGGCGTCGTTGTCGAAGAGATGGGCGAGGAAGTCCTGCTTTACCGCCCGACGACCCACAAGGCGATTCATCTCAACGGCACGGCGGCGGCCATTTGGAAACTATGCGACGGCACGCGCACCCTGACTGACCTCGTCGCCGCACTCGAGACCACCTTTCCCGACGCCAAGCCCCGGATCGCGCGCGAGGTCCGTGACGTCGTCGATCAGCTCTTGCGTGACGGCGCGCTGACTGAGACGCCCGGCTAGACCCGGAGTTCTTCGCGAATGCTTGCATTGGCCGGCTCCGCATCCAGCAGAGCTGCGAAGCCGACGCAGTCCACTATTCACTTCGGCGCACGGAGCGCCATCGACAGGCAGTATTCCCTGATCACTTTCAGACTCAGGCTGCGCGGATCGACTTCATCATAGGCACCTTTGTAGAACTGGAACTTGGAGAAGAGTTCATCCGTGTGCCAACAATGGATGTGAGGATGTTCGTCAACGGAGGCGGCCGAAGTGCGGGCGTGAGGAACGTATCGACATCGCTTCTCAGGATCACATCATAGTCGTCTA
>CAYMJW010000024.1:0-14207 GCA_964390455.1 uncultured Methyloceanibacter sp.
ATCGAGTGGGAGTAGGGCCCTCTCCCCCTAGAGGAAGAGGGCGCGTGACTAAGCAGGAACGTAGGTCAGCCTGATCGTGTCCCCGCCAATTCGATCGCTGGCCACAAGGCGGAGCGGCGGCCGGGGCCCAGCGAAGAATGGCTTGCCGTGACCGAGCACGACGGGGTGAAGGTAGATTTGATACTCATCAATAAGGCCCAGCTCGGTCAAGCTTCGCGCCAGGTCTGGTCCGCCAACTGCAATCTCGCCCGCGAGCTCATCCTTCAGTCCGCGTATCACCGCCTGAATGTTATCCTCGACAAGCGTGGCGTTGGGGCCGACTGACTTTAACGTGCGCGACACGACCCACTTGGGTTGGCTCCGCCAAGCCGCCGCGAAGTCGCGTTCCTCCGGTGTCCACTCAGGATGGTCTTCGTCCCAATAGCGCATGACCTCGTAGAGGCGACGACCGTACACGCTGCCGGTCAGGCCGCGCACTTGCTCGATGAAGTGACGAAAGAGCGCGGGATCTGGCCCAAATGCCTGGTGGTCGACATAGCCGTCCAGGGATTGGTTCATTCCAAAGATGAGCTTCGCCATGCTGCAAAATCTCCGTCCCAGGTGCTTCAGATTAGTCTCGGCCGCCAGCGAAGGCCACCACCGGCAAAGAGGTTCCGCGCGCTTTGAGCGTTCGACCTGTCGCCAACGAAGCAAAGCCATTTCAGTTGCGTCAGCTAAGGGATATGCGGCATCGACCGCGTGGTCTAAGACATCACCTCGAAGCCCCCGGGCACCATCGAGTGGGAGTAATCGAACCGTGATTACCAGCAAGAAATCCCCCTACCGGCTTGTCACCGACAAACAGCTTGCGACCTTGCGGGCGCGGGAAGACGCCCTGTTCCAGAAGCGGACCGCGAAATCGAAACAGGCCTTCGACAAGGCTCAAGACATGCTGCACAACGGCGTGCCGATGCCCTGGATGGGGGATTGGGGAACCTCGCACCCGATCTTTGTCCATCACGCCAACGGCAATCGGGTGACCGATATCGACGGCAACCCGTATGTCGATTTTTGCCTCGGCGACACCGGCGCGATGTTCGGCCACTCGCCGGAAGCAACGGCAGAGGCCGTCTCGAAGCAGGTGCGGCAAGGGATCACCACCATGATGCCGACCGCGGATGCGCTCGGCATCGGCGAGGACCTGGGCGGCCGCTTCGGTCTGCCGCTCTGGCAGGTGGCAATGACCGCGACCGAAGCCAACCGGTACGTCATCCGCATCTGCCGCGTCCTGACCGGACGCCCGAAAGTTTTGTCGATGAACGAGAGCTACCACGGCAGCCTCGACGAGACCCTGCCGCATATCGGCCCTGACGGTAAGCTCGAACTGCGCTCGGACTACGATACGAATCCCGGTCTGCCCAAGGATGCCTTAAGCCGCGTGGTTGAGTTCAACGATGTCGAGGCGCTGGAACGGGAGCTCGCCCACGAAGATTGCGCCTGCGTGCTGGCCGAGCCGGTGATGACCAATTGCGGCATGGTGCTGCCAGCACCGGGCTACCATGAGAAGCTACGCGAACTCTGCACCAAGTACGGCACCTACCTCGTGCTCGACGAAACCCACACCTTCTCCAACGGCTATGGCGGCTACACCAGAGCCTACGGTCTTAAGCCGGACTTCATCACGCTCGGCAAGTCGATTGCCGGCGGCGTTCCGGTGGCGGTGTACGGTTTCACCCGGGACGTTGGCGAGCGCATCAATGCAACCTTCGGCCGCAAGAGCCTATCGGATCCGATGGGGATCGGTGGCACCCTGTCGGGCAACGCCTTGGCAATCGGCGCCATGCACGCAACTCTGACCAAGGTCGCCACAAGGGAAGCCTTCGAGAAGATGTTCGCCGGGCAGGAGCGTCTCTCCGACGGGCTCGATGCCGTTCTGGAACGGCATAGCATCCCTTGGAGCGTGACCCGCAGCGGCGCCCGCTGCGAATTGCAGTTCATGCCGACGCTCCCGAAAAACGGCTCCGACGCGAAGAACCATTTCGACTGGGAGCTGATGTACTACACGCACCTGTTTCTCGCGAACCGTGGCCTCTTAATCACGCCATTTCACAACATGATGCTCGTTCCGCCTGTCGCGACCGACGCGGATGTCGACCTCTTGATCGAGGGTTGGGGTGACTGCCTCGCGGAAATCGCCGCGTTGGGAAGGGAGAACCGGTCCTAAGGATTCGCCGTGCCGAGGCACCGATCGGGTTTCGCCGGCCTCATGCGGCGTGAGCTTTGGCCGCAGCCCAGTCGGCGAAGCGCTTGATTTCCGGCGCCCGGCGCGAGGACTTGAGATGGATCGCCCGGAAGGTCAAGCCCTCAAGACCGAAGTCGATGGGTATGACCAGCAGCCCCGCGGCGATGTCGAGCGCGACCTCGATGTCGGAGACGAGCGTGACGCCGTGACCGGCAATCGCCGCTTCGATCGCGTGGATCTCCTCATTGAACTGAAGCGTCGTAGGGGCGGCGATTGCCGCGGCCTCGGGATCGACGTCGGCGGCACGCGTGAACCAGCGCTCCCATGATGGCGCGTCCGCGCGCGGCATCTTCCAGCGGAAATGCACCAGCGGGAAGCGAGCGAGATCGGACGGTCTCTTGACGGGTCCGTACTTGGCAAGGACGGCGGGCGCGCAAACGGGGATCATGCGATCCTGAAACAGCGGATAGGATACGAACTCGCGCGGCGCCGCGGCGCCGTAGCGGATCGCGAAATCGACGGTTTGGGCGTGCAGATCGACCGGCCTGTCGTCGGACTCGAAGGCGAGATCGATGCCTGTCTCCTGCTTCAACTTTGCCAAGCGGGGCAGCAGCCACCGGCTGGCGAAGGCGAGGTTTACGGACACGGCGAGAGGCCGGGCGTGCACGGCCTGCGACAAACCGTCAATCGCATCGGCGATCCGATCGAGGCTGTCGCGGAGCACCGGGAAAAGCGCCGCACCCTCGTCGGTAAGGCGCATGGGGCGCGGGTAGCGCCGGAAGAGCTCTGCTCCGATCAGGCTTTCGAGCAGCTTCACCTGATGGCTGATCGCCGTCGGCGTCAGGCGCAGCTCTTCGGCCGCCTTGCCGAAATGCAGATGCCGGGCGGCGGCCTCGAAGGCGCGAAGCGAGTGCAAGGGTGGAAGCTGGCGCATCAACAAGGATAGCGCGGCTCATGCTGAATGTCATTCATCGTGAATTTGAGGCTAGAGCGTCTTATTCCAGCACGTAGCGCGTAGGGACGCTGAATCTCATTCATCTCATCGCTGAGGACGTTGCGTTCGCGCCAAGCCTCGCGCCGCGCCAAACCGGTGCAGCAACCGGCCCGGAGACGAACGATGACCACGCTTCTTCGCATCGAGGCGAGCGCGCAGCTCGAAGACCGCTCGCTGACCCGTAGGCTCACGAGCCTGTTCTTCGACCGCTGGCTCAAGGCGCGTCCGGCCGATCGCGTCATCAGGCGGGACATCGGCCGCGAACCGATCCCGGCAATCGACCATCTCTGGATCGAGGCGGCCTTCACCAAGCAAGATGCGCGCGACCCTTGGATGCGCGCGCGGCTCGCGCTGTCGGATGAGCTCGTGGACGAGGTGATTGCCTCCGACGTCATCGTCATCGGCACGCCGATGTATAATTACGGCGTGCCGGCGGCGCTCAAGGGCTGGATCGATCACATTGCGCGCATCGGGCGCACTTTCTCGTTCGATCTCGCCCGCGGCGACCAACCCATCGAGCCGATCCTCGCCGGCAAGACCCTTGTCGTCCTGTCCGCCCGCGGCGAGTTCGGTTTCGCGCCCGGCGGCGTGCGCGCTCACCTGAACAGCTTCGACCCCGCGATCGCGGCCTGCGCGCACTATTTCGGCGTTGCGCGCGCGGACATCCACGCGGTCGCGATCGAATACCAGGAGTTCAAGGACGCGCGCTTCTCAGCCTCTGTCGATGCCGCGGAGGCGGCGACCACGGCGCTCGCCGATCATCTGATTGACGTTCGTGGCGCCGCAAGCTGCAAGGCCGCGTGATCGGGCCCCGAGCTCTCAATTCGCGAAACGGAGCGAGCCTAAAAAAACGACCATGTCACGGTGCGTCCTTCGAGGGCCGCTTCGCGGCCACCTCAGGATGGCGGATGCCGTGGACCTAGGCGTGTGGCGGGGGAGTTGAGGGGCAGTTTTTCGCGCCGACTCTGGTTCGCGTCTCGCCTATAATGTTGGCGCGGGGAAGGTCGTTGCGTGGTGCCGTGATGCGCAAAGAGGACGCTCGGACGATTCTGCAGGCGAAGCTCGCCGAGATCGAGCAGGAGCATGACTCCGAGCTCGAGGGCGGCGAGGGCCCTCGCGAGCCGATCGACGCGAAGGCCGAGGCGCGGGCGCTCGGCGCCGTGCTCGATTACCTGCAAAACTGCAAGCTCGCGCCGACGGAATCCCTGCTGCGCGTGTTCAGGCGTTATCTGCGCCCGGCGAAGGCCTATGCGCCGATCGAGGAGCAGGGCCGCCCCCCGCGGTCGCGAGCGAGTTAAAGAAATCTGTGCAGTTGAACTTCTGACGGCGGCCGTCCGCTACAGCGCATCGACGAACAGGGGGAACCCATGACGCTCCTCATCATCGGCATCATCGTCTTTCTCGGCATTCACCTCCTGCCCACGGCGACGGGCCTGCGGGCCGAGCTCGTCGGCCGGCTTGGCGAAAATGGGTACAAAGGCCTGTTCTCGCTGCTCTCGCTCGCGAGCCTTGCCCTGCTCATCTATGGCTTCGCCAAGGCGCCGGTCGTGCAGGTTTGGTCGCCGCCGGACTGGACGCGCTGGGTGGCGATCGTGCTGATGCTGCCGGCCTTCATCTTCCTGGTCGCGGCCTATTTTCCGGGGCGCATCAAGACCGCGCTCAAGCATCCCTTTCTCGTCGCCCTCAAGACCTGGGCGCTTGCCCATCTTATCGCCAATGGCGACCTCGCCTCCATGATCCTGTTCGGCTCGTTCCTCGCTTACGCGGTTTACGACCGCATCACGCTCAAAGGGCGCAAACCCTCAAGCGCGGTCGAGATCGAGGGGCCAGAGAAGCCGCGGAACGACGTCATCGCCGTCGCGCTCGGCACCGCGCTCTACGTCATCTTCATGGCTTGGCTGCACCCGCTCCTGATCGGGGCCCCGGTCGTGCCCCACTGAGCTGGCTGGCCGGGTCTTTTTTGCACTGCACAAACGCCTATATTTCTGCCATAGAATAGCGGATCGGGTCTCGCTGAAGGAGCCGAGCACGTGGCCCAAGACTCTACTGTGAGGCGGGTGACCGCCCCGGATATTCGCAACCGCAAGGGCGGCGCTCCGATCGTGGCGCTGACCGCCTATCATGCGCATACCGCGCGCATCATCGACCCGCATGTCGATATGCTGCTCGTCGGCGATTCCCTCGGCATGGTCATGCATGGCTACGAGACCACCGTGCCGGTGCCGCTCGAGCTGATGATTATGCATGCGCAAGCTGTGGTGCGTGGCTCGAGCCGGGCGCTCGTCGTCGTCGACATGCCGTTCGGCTCCTATGAGGAGAGCCCGCCGGTCGCCTTCCGCAATGCCGCCCGCGTCATCAAGGAAACGGGCTGCGGCGCGATCAAGATCGAAGGCGGCGTGCAGATGGCCGAGACCATCCGCTATCTGTCGGAGCGCGGCGTGCCGGTCATGAGCCATATCGGCATGACGCCCCAGGCGATCAACACGATCGGGGGCTTCTCGCCACGCGGCCGGAAGCGGTCCGAGTGGGCGGCGTTCGAGGCCGATGCCAAGGCCGTGGCCGAGGCCGGCGCCTTCGCGGTCGTGCTCGAAGCGCTCGCCGAACTTCTCGCCGCGCGTATTACCAAGCTGATCGACATTCCGACCATCGGCATCGGCGCATCGGTCGAATGCGACGGGCAAATCCTTGTGCTCGAGGACATGCTCGGGCTTTCGCCGCGCGTGCCGAAATTCGTCAAGGAGTATGCGAAGCTCGGCGCCGGCATCCAGTCCGCCGTCAAGGCCTTCGCAAGCGACGTCCGGGCCCGTGCCTTCCCGGCGGCCGAGCATACCTACCCGATGGCGGACGAGGACGCCGAAGTCACGAAAAAGACCAAAATGACAGGCAGTTAGCCTGTCATTCGGTGTCCTGTTTGCGGCCCGTTGGGGGAGGTCTCGCCCCTTTAACTTGCGCGGCTGGGGCGCCTTCACTATACGGCGACAGGAGATACGGTCGCGGCTTCCCAACGCCGTTCCGCCTCGTCTCGCCATTCGCGCAAAGCATAAAAGAGTCTGCTGCCCCATGAGCGACCGTGATTTCTTTCGCGAGGTGGACGAAGCCGTCCGCCAAGACAAATACAAGCAGCTGTGGGACCAATACGGCGTCCATGTTTTGGTCGCGGCAGCGATCGTGGTCGTCGGCGTCGCCGGCTACCAAGGCTGGGCGTTCTGGCAGGAGAAGAGGTCCACGGAGGCGGGGGCGAAGTTCTCTGAAGCCGTGAGCTTGGAGAATGGCGCCGAAGCGGCAAAAGCGCGCGAGATGTTCGCCGCCTTGGCCGAGCAGGGGCCGGCAGGCTACCGCGTGCTCGCGCGATTTCAGCTCGCCGCGGCGGCGGCGAAAGCCGGCGAGACCGACAAGGCCGTCGCCGATTACGACGCGCTGGCCAAGGATTCCGGTGTCGACCCGATCCTGCAGGGCAACGCCACGATCCAGGCGGCGTCGCTCAGATTGGACAAGGCGGATTATGCCGAGATGGAGCAGCGTCTCAAGGCGCTCGCCGAATCCGACAGCGCCTGGCGCTTTTCGGCGCGCGAGCTGTTGGGCTTGTCGGCCTATCGGCTCAACAACATGAGCGAGGCCGAGAAGCAGTTCAATGCGCTGATCGCAGACGAAGCGACGCCGCGGAACTTGCGGGAACGTGCCACTATGATGATCGCGCTCATCGTTGGAGCGCCGCAGAAACTGAGCACCACGGCGAATTAGCTGGCGCGTAGCGAAGGGTGGCTCGAAGTTGCGCTCGGGTCGAACACGGGGATTTGGTCATTGCCTTCTCGGCGCGGGGCTCGCCACAGCCTTGGCCGTGGGTCTTGCCGGATGCGGCGGCGGGACGTTCGAAACGCTCGAAAAGAAAATCTCGAATCCGTTCTCCAAGAAAGAAGTGCCGCTTCCGGGCGAGCGGGTTGCGGTCATCACCGACCCGAACGCCGTCGTCGCCGATCCGGCAGAGGCGGCAAGACCGGTCCAGCTCCCCGCGGCCCAGGCCAATGCCACCTGGTCGCAGCCGGGCGGCTCGCCGTCCAACAGTCTCGGTCATCTCGCGCTGAACGCGGACGTCCGCAAAATCTGGTCGGCCGATGCCGGGACCGGCTCGTCGTCGAGCGGCCGCTTGAGCGCGGTGCCGCTGGTGGCCGATGGCAAGGTGTTCACGCTCGATGCCGGCGGCAACGTCTCGGCCTTCTCCGTGGCCAATGGCGGACGGGTCTGGTCCCAAAACGTCACGCCCGAGAACGAGAAGAGCAAAGAGGGCTTCGGTGGAGGCCTTGCTCTTGACGGCGGGAGGCTCTACGCCGCGACCGGCTTCGGCACCGTCGTCGCCCTCGATCCCGGCAATGGCGCTGTGGTGTGGACGAAGCGCGTCGGCGAGCCGGTCCGCAGCGCGCCCACGGCCGCCGGCGGCAAGGTCTATTTCGTCTCGGCCGGCAATATTCTCTATGCCCTCAATGCCGACGACGGCCAGCAGCTCTGGACCGCGCGCGGCCTGCCGCAATCCGCGACCCTGCTCAGCAATGTCAGCCCCGCGGTGAGCGGCGGCGTCGTGGTTGCGCCTTTCCCGGCGGGCGATGTCGGCGCCTACGAGGCCGCGAGCGGCAAACCGACCTGGCGCGATTCGTTGGCGCGGTCGGCCGATACCACGGCGGCCGCCGTTCTCGGCGATCCGGCGCGGCCGGTCATCGATCGCGGCGTCGTGTTCGCGGTCAGCCACGGCGGCAAGATGATCGCGATTTCCGAATCCTCCGGCGAGCGGTTATGGACGCGCAATCTCGCCTCGACGCAGATGCCGTGGGTCGCGGGCGACACGGTCTATGTGGTCGATCTTTCCGGCAAGCTGATTGCGCTCGCGCGCGCCGACGGCAAAGTGCGATGGGTCTCGGCGCTTCCAAGCGGCGCCCGCTGGAGCGGGCCGGTGCTCGCCGGTGGTAAGCTCTGGGCCGTCTCGGGCAACGGCCTGCTCGTGGGCGCCGATGCGCGCACGGGCCAGCTGCTCACCCAGCTCGATCTCGATACGCCGGTGTACGTGGCACCTGTTGTCGCCGGCGGGCGCATGTATATCCTCGCCGACAACGCCTCGCTGATTGCCCTCAACTAGGGCCAAGCAGCCCCGGTAACGCCCGCAAAGTCCCTGAAGATGCCCTTCACTGTCGCCATCGTCGGACGGCCGAATGTCGGCAAGTCCACTCTGTTCAACCGTCTGGCCGGCAAGAAACTCGCGCTCGTCGACGACCAGCCGGGCTTGACGCGCGACCGGCGCGAGGCAGAAGCCACGCTCGGGTCCTGCGACGTGCGGCTCATCGACACCGCCGGGCTAGAGCCCGGCGACCACGGACTGACGGCGCGCATGCGCCAGCAGACCGAAGCGGCCATCGCCAGCGCCGATCTCGTGCTGTTCCTCATCGATGGGCGTGCTGGCGTGGTGGCGGCGGACGAGATCTTCGCCGAGCTTGCGCGAGCCTCGGGCAAGCCCGTGATCCTTGCCGTCAATAAGAGCGAAGGGCGCGCGACCGAGGCTGCGGTCTACGAGGCCTACGCGCTCGGCCTCGGCGAGCCGATGGCGATCTCGGCCGAGCACGATCTCGGCACCGGCGAGCTCGCCGAGGCGATCGAGCGGGTGTGCCTTGAACGGGCTGGCGCGGGCGAGGCGGCCGAGGAACCGGGCGAAGGGCTGGAGCATCCCTTGCGGATCGCGATCGTCGGGCGCCCGAATGTCGGCAAGTCGACCCTCATCAATGCGCTGCTCGGCGAGGAGCGCATGATTACCGGGCCCGAAGCCGGCATCACGCGTGACGCCATCGCCTCAAGCCTCGCGTGGGACGGCCGCGCCTTGCTCCTGTTCGACACCGCGGGGCTCCGGCGCAAGATGCGCGTCGAAGGCCGCGCCGAGGAGCTGTCGGTTGGCGACGCGCTCAAGGCGATCCGGTTCGCCGAAATTGTCGTGCTGCTGCTCGATGTCGAGCAACCCTTCGAGAAGCAAGATCTTCAGATTGCGGAATTGATCGCGGAGGAAGGGCGCGCTCTCGTCATTGCGGTCAACAAATGGGACCTCGTGCGCGAGCCGGAGAAGCGCCTGTCCGCCTTGCGCGAGACTTGCCTGAGGCTGCTGCCGCAAGTGAAGGGCGTGGCGCTGGTGCCGGTCTCGGCGATGGCCGGAACCGGGCTGGACAGGCTGATGCGGTCGATCCTTGCCGCCGATGAATTGTGGAACCGAAGGCTCCCCACCCACACGCTCAATGAATGGCTGCGCGCGGCCGTCGAGGCGCACGCGCCGCCCGCCGTCTCAGGCCGGCGCATCAAGCTCAGATACATCACCCAGGCCAATGCGCGGCCGCCGACCTTCGTGCTGTTCTGCTCGCGGCCGCAGGCGCTGCCCGACTCTTACTCGCGCTATCTGGTGAATTCCTTGCGCGAGAGTTTCGACATGCCCGGCGTGCCGATCAGGCTGAAATTGCGCAAAGGCGACAATCCGTATGTCAAAGGATCCCGGAATGGGTGAGGCAAGCGCGACGGAAATCGATTTCTATCAGCTTGAACAGCGGACGCTCGATGACGTGCTGCCGTCCTTGCTCGAGCTGTCGCTCAAGCGTGGTTGGCGCGCCGCCGTCCAAGCAACGAGCGAAGAACGAATCGCCGCCCTCGATACAAGGCTATGGACCTATCGCGATGAGAGTTTTCTTCCCCATGGGACGGCGCGCGACGGCCGCGCTTCCGCTCAACCCATCTATCTCACCGCCGGCGACGACAATCCCAACGCCGCGCATGTGCGGTTCCTGGTCGATGGCGCCACGCTCGCCGATGTCTCGCCCTATGTCAGGGTCGCCCATGTGTTCGACGGCCGCGATCAGGAAGCGGTCGCGCGCGCCAGGGAGGCCTGGCGGGAGGCAAAAGCGCGCGGGAACGCCGTTCGTTATTTCCAACAGGATGGCAACGGGCGTTGGCTCGAGCAGGCATAAGTTCACGAAAGCGTCACACCAACCGCCTTGTGGCTGGCGTGTCCGGCCGCTATAAGCCGCACATTCCATGACATCAGAGGGACCTTCGTTTTATGGCTAGCGAGCGCACGCTTTCGATCATCAAGCCCGATGCGACCGAGCGGAACATTACCGGGCAGATCATTGCCCGGCTCGAAGCTGCGGGCCTCCGCGTGATCGCACAAAAGCGGGTGTGGTGGAAAAAGAAGGACGCCAAGGAATTCTATGCGGTTCACAAGGAGCAGCCTTTCTTCAAGGACCTTGTCAACTTCATGACCTCGGGGCCGATCATTTTGCAGGTGCTCGAAGGCGAGAATGCCATCGCCAAGAATCGCGAGGTGATGGGGGCGACCAACCCCGTCGATGCGGTGCCGGGCTCGATCCGCAAGGATTTTGCCATCAACATGCAACGGAACTCGGTACACGGCTCCGACAGCGAGGCGACGGCAAAGCGCGAGATCGCGCTCTGCTTCAAGAGAAGCGAAATCGTGGGTTAGCGCCGCCGATCGCGGCGACCCAGCCAGTCTCCATGGCCTGGCGCCGATCTCAGTATTGAGATTTGCCAAATACTGAGACTTGCCAAGTCCCTTGGCAAAAAGAGTCAACAAGCCTCCGTGCGGTGCGCTACGCTTGCGCGGCTGGGGTCAATCGCGCTCGGTGTCCGCGTTGAAACGCAATGGCGGGCGGGCCGTGAGCGCTTCCAGGTGAGGCGATGTCGTCGGGGGTCGCGTTCCTAGAGCAGCATTTGAGGACTCTTTCCACCGCGGGCGCGGACCGGTTCCTCGCCAGCCATGAAAGTTTCGTACGGGAGCTCGCCAGTTGCAGCCCCGATCCGACGGACGGGCTCTCCGCCGATCAGCGTGCGGCTTACATCGCATTCTTTTCCCAGTGCCAGCGGCGATATCTGGCAATGAAGGAAGACGAAGCTAGCGAGGAAATCCTGGCCGCCAACGGCGCCGCAACGTTCCATGGCGAAAGCATGAGCAACCGTTTTGGTCGCAACGCCTATGAGCGTGTCCGCGATCTGAGAGAGATGGTTCAGCTACGCAATGGCCAAACCGTCGTCATGGTGGGATGCGGCGCCTTCCCGGCGACGCTGCTCTGGCTGCGCGACCACTTTCCCGACGCCGACTACACGGGCATAGACCTGAACGCTGGCTGTGTCGAAAGGGCAGCCAGAGTGGCGAAAGTCATGGGCATCGCGAACATGCGATTCGAAGTGATGGACGGCTGCCATTGCGACTTCGAGGGTGTTGATTTCGTGTACGTGGCCAATCAAGTGGTTCCCAAAAAGGCGGTGCTGCAACAGATTGGCCGCAGCAGTTGCGTTTCGCATGTCGTTGTGCGGGAACCGACCCGCAGGGGAGAGCTGCTCGCCGAAACGGTCCGCTACGATTTGCCGGAAGCGTTTGCCATCCAGGACCAAGGGGCCGAGAGTCCGACGTTTCTTTCTTACGATCTGATTCTGCGGCGCGCGTGAATTTGGGTTCGTCCTTAACAACGCGGTGGGTTCATGGCCGTTGACATTCTCATTCTATCCCACCGCTATGACAGGCCGGTTGCGAACTCGCGGTATACCGTCAATATCCTCGTCGAGCATTGGCAACGGATGGGCTTGACCGTGGCCAATAGACTTGGCCCGGGTCGATGGGACGACGGACAGTCGGCGGCCGTCGTCGTCAACCACGTCGGTCTCACGATGACGCCCGCCACCTATTTGAGGTACCTCCGCCGCTTTCCAAGAGCCGTGAATGGGGCGCTTACCAACACGTCCAAGTCCGCGTTCTCGCGCGACCTCGTGTCGCGAGCAGACGGTTACAGCGGACGGGTGATTGTAAAGACCGATTTCGATAGCGGTTCCCTGGGTGAATACAGGTTGCGGCCTCGCAGCGGGCCTGCGGCGTGGCTGCGGCACTTCAGCGGCGCGAATGCAGCCGTTGCGAAACTCAAGAAGTTCAAGGGCTCAAAGTACTTGATCTATGACCACCCCGAGCAGGTGCCGGCGAAGTTCTGGGGAAACAAGCTGTTCGTGATCCAGAAGTTCCAGGCCGAGATGGAAAGCGAGAACCTCTACCGGCTGCGTTCCTGGTACGTCCTGGGCAATCGAGATTTTCATGTCGTAACCATTTCCAAGGAACCGATCGTCAAGGGCCGCAATATCATTGACCGATGGGTCGTCGATCTCGCCACGCCCCCCGAAATGATTGCCTTGCGCGAGGCCTTGCGCGTGGACTTCGGCCGCTTCGATTATGTCCTCATTGACGGCAAGCCTATGGTGTTTGACATCAACCGGACACCCGGCAGCACTGCCGGCGCGGTGGCGAAATATGCTCCGCAATGGGCGCAGCTAGCGGAGGGTATCCACAAATTTCTCGATTGAGCGGCTTGCTTCTCGACAGAATTCGGTGGGGCCGGACTTCGTGCTATGACTGGCTGCCATGAGCCTCGCGCGCACCGTCATCGCCATTGCCTTCGTGTTTGCGGGCGTATCCGCGCCGCTTAAGGCGCACGCGGAGGAGGCACCCCGCCAAGCCGAGCTTCGCGCCGCCAAGGCGCTCGACGATGTTCGCGGCGATCCGCTTGCGCTCCACGATTTCCTCAAGCGCATGCCGAAGGGGGGCGAGCTTCATCTTCATCTCCACAGCGCCGTGTTCGCCGAGACGCTGATCGGGGACGCGGTCGACGACAAGCTTTGCGTTGACGCAGCGGCGCGCGCCTTCGACAAGCCGCAAGCCACTGGTGGCGCTGCGCCTGGCTGCGGAGAGGGCACGGTCCCTGCCGCGACCGTCTATCAGAACCAGCAACTCTACGACGCCTTGATCGACTCCTTCTCCATGCGCGGTTTCGTCCCGTCCGAGGGCGACACCGGACATGACCATTTCTTCGGCGCCTTCAAGAAATTCGGCGGCACCGATCCCAGCCATACCGGCGAATGGCTCGATGAGGTGGCGACCCGCGCCGCGCGCCAGAACACGCAATATCTCGAACTGATGGCGACGCCGCCATGGAACCTGCTCAATACCATCACCAAGGATGTGGCGTGGCGCGAGGACTTGGCAGGGCTGCGCCAGGAGCTTCTCGCCAAGGGCCTGGCCGGCGACGTTCCCGCGGCGCGCGCCTTCTGGGACACGGCGGAAGCCAAGCGGCGGGAGCGTGGGCGCTGCGGCGGAGAGGACGAGGCCCCCGGCTGCAAGGTCGCGCTCCGCTACATCTTCGAAGTCTTCCGCAACAATCCGAAGGAGCTCGTGTTCGCGCAGGCGCTGTTCGGCTTCGAGCTTGCCTCAGCCGATCCGCGCGTCGTGGCCATCAATTTCGTCGGCGAAGAAGATGGGCATAGCGCCATGACCGACTATGCCGAGCAGATGCGCATGGTCGGATTCTTGCGCGCGCTGTATCCGAAGGTTCGCGTCAGCCTGCATGCCGGAGAGCTCGCGCCGGGCCTCGTGCCGCCGGAAGGATTGTGCTGCCATATCAGGCTTGCGGTGGAAGAGGCCGGCGTGGACCGTATCGGTCACGGCGTCGATGTGATGTACGAAGACGAACCCCGCCAGCTGTTGAAGACCATGGCCGACAAAGGCGTGCTGGTCGAGATCAACCTCACCAGCAACGACATGATCCTCGGCGTCAGCGGCGGCCACCATCCCTTCGCGACCTATCGCAAGTTCGGGGTGCCGGTTGCGCTATCGACCGACGATCCCGGCATCGAGCGCATCGACCTCACCCATGAATATGTCCGCGCCGCCGCGGACTATGCGCTCGCTTACGCCGACCTCAAGCAGCTCGTGCGCAACAGTCTCGAATACAGTTTCCTGCCGGGACCAAGCTTGTGGGCGGACAAGGGCGACTATTCGCGCATCGCCGACGCCTGCCGGAGCGACGTGCCAGGCGCGAGCGAGCCGTCGCCGCCTTGCGCGGCTTTTCTCGCCGCGAGCGAGAAGGCGGCGCAGCAATGGGAGCTGGAGCGGCGGTTTCAGCTGTTCGAAGCAGGCTT
>CAYMJW010000024.1:14307-16958 GCA_964390455.1 uncultured Methyloceanibacter sp.
CAGAGCGAAATTGATCTGCGACAAGGCTCGAAACCCTTGAACCTGCCATGTCTGGCGCGTTTGGAGGCATGATTCATGCCGATGTCACGACGAGATGTCCGCAGGCTGCTCGCCATAGCAATTCTCTGTGCCTGGGCCCTTCCGCTCGCCGAGGGAGCGGCGCAAGGGGGGCCCGAAGAGTGGCAACAAGGCGCGCCGATGGGCTGGAACTTCAAGAATCTGAGCCCGGAACAGCAGCAGCGCATGATCCGCTTCTCGACCTTCGTGAACAGGCGGCTCCCGGGGGAGTACGTCAAGGCGCAGAACGACGTCGGCTACACGATCAACGCGATTGCCGCCGGCGGTCCGATCTATGCCGCGCATTGCAGCCGCTGCCATGGCCCAACCGGCCTCGGCAACGGGGAGCTTGCGACTGCGCTAAATCCTTCACCGGCGTTGCTCGCCCACATGATCCAGCAGCCGGTCGCGATCGACCAGTATCTGTTGTGGACCATCTCGGAGGGGGGCAAGCCGTTTGGCACGGCGATGCCGGCTTTCAAGAACGAGCTGAGCCGGGAGCAGATCTGGCAAGTCGTTGCGTATTTGCGCGCGGGCTTTCCGGCCATCGAAGACGCGCCGAAGCCGAGTAGCGCACCGCCCGTCACGACCGACGATCCCAACTGAAGAGAAGAAGCACCCGCGTCAGCTCAGAGCATGGATGCGTTACTTACAAGCAACACACCAGCGCCCTCATGCTGAGGAGCGCCCGCAGGGCGCGTCTCGAAGCACGCACTTACGGCCGCACCCTTCGAGACGGGCGCGTTCCGCGCCCTCCTCAGGGTGAGGGTGTCACAACACCGAAGGAGGGCAATCAGCTCAGGGCGCGGATGCGGAAGGGGAGGCCGCCTTTGGGGCAGAGGGTCACAGTCGCGTGGATCTTTGCCGGCACCGGTCCCGCATATTCCGGGGTGAACCGGCGCAGCAGCTGCACCAGGGCGAGCGTGTTCTCGATCTGCGACAGCGCGCCGCCGATGCAGGAGCGCTTGCCCGCCGAAAACGGCAGGTAGCTGTACTTCATCCGCTTCTTGGCGCGCTCGGGCGCGAAGCGCTCGGGCTCGAACTTCTCGGGATCGTCCCAAAATTTCGGGCTGTGGTGCATCACGTAAGCGAGGATCACGATCTTGTCGCCGGCCTTGATCTTGTGGCCCTCGATCTCGTCATCGTCGGCGGCAATACGGATCAGAGCCCAGATCGGCGGGAACAGCCGCATCGTCTCCTGGATCACCATGCGCGTATAGCTCAGCTGCTGGATCTCGTTCCATTGCGGATCGCGTTCGCCGCAGACCGCGCGCGCCTCGGCCCTGATGCGCTCGAGCGCGGCGGGATGTTGCGACAAGAGGTAGAGCGACCACGCCAGCGTGAGTGCGGTGGTCTCGGTCCCGGCCCACAGATACTGCTTCATCTCGTCGATCACCTGCTGGCGATCGAATTCGGGGAAGCTCGGATCGGCCGCGGCCGCCTCCAACATCGCGAGCAGCGTCTTCTCGCGATGATCGAGCACGCCTGCGCCCGTCACCATCTCGGGGATCTGGCCCCACACCTCCATGGCCTTGGCGGCGTCTTCCTGGGTCATCTCCTCGAGCTCACCGCGCACGTTCTTGAGCCGGATCGATTTGTGGTTCATCACGTCGGTATAGGTCTTGACCTGGCCGAAGATGAAATGCGGGTTGAACGGCATCTCGCGGTCGAACAGCGCCTTGCACACCATCTCGGCGGCTAGCGTCCAGGTCTCTTCCACCATCTCGATGGTCTCGCCGGTCGAGGCGAATTTCGCCCAGCGCGCCATCTTGGAGTCGATGGCCGACATCAGGTAAGGGAAGTAGGCCTCGAACATGTGCGGGTGGAAGGCCGGCTGCTGCGGCGCGCGGATCTTCTGCCACAACGCGCCATCGACGGTAATCATGCTCTTGCCGAAGATGGGGCGAAGCCCGTCGAAATACTTCACGTAGTTGTCGGCGTTCGACACCAGAACGCGCTCGGCATGCGCGGGCTCCGACAACAGCATGACGCGCTGGTTCTTGAGATTGATGGGGATCACCCCGCCATACTTGCCGCTGAGCGCCATGAGAACCTGCATGGGGTTCTCCTGGTTCAGAAGCGGGGTCAGCTTGAACCAAATGCTCTGCTCTTCGCCGAGCCCATGCGATGGAGAATAGGCGACTGTCATATCCGCCACTTATGCCTTCCCCCTGGCTTCTTGCTGTTGCTTCCGCGGGCCGCCAGCCCACGCCCACGCCCGGCCGTCAAAAAAGCGGCCTTTCGCTTGGGAAACAGGCGTAAAACTGCCTCGAATTAGGCCAGTGTCTAGCATCCGGCCGTTGGCAATGTCCATTGGCGGCTGGGTCGCATCTTGCGGTGCGACATACCACCCCGTCCAGGGCCCGATCTTACGGCCGTTAACAATTTCAATCAAAGCCCTTCGTCGAGGGACGGGGAGAATAGCGGGGCTTGGGGGGCTTGGTCTTTGACCCGCGTCAACCCCGCCACAGTCTCGCCTTCGATACGGACCGCGCCGGAAGCGACCAGACGGAGCGCATGGGGGTAGAGGCGGTGCTCGGCGGCAAGCACACGGGCGGCGAGGCTGTCCTCGGTATCGCCCGGCAGCACCGGAA
>CAYMJW010000024.1:17058-19222 GCA_964390455.1 uncultured Methyloceanibacter sp.
AAACGCGGCGAGGTCGATCTCGGCCGAGAGATCGTCAGGGAGCACGCGCGGGATATTGTCGGTCAGGCCGCCGCCGGTGATATGGGCAAGAGCCTTGACGGCGCCCGTTCCGCGAATCGTTTCAAGGACCTGCCGGACATAGATGCGCGTCGGCGTGAGCAAGGCCTCGCCGAGAGTCAACTCACGCGCAAACGGCGCGGGGTCGTTCCATCCAAGTCCCACTTTCTCGACGATGCGGCGGACGAGCGAGAAGCCGTTGGCGTGAACGCCTGAGGAGGGGAGGGCCAGAATGACGTCGTCCGCTTCGATGTCCTTCCGCGGCAAGAGACGGTCGCGCTCGACCGCGCCGACGCAGAAGCCCGCGAGGTCGTAGTCGCCCGGCGCATAGAGCCCCGGCATCTCGGCGGTCTCGCCCCCGATCAACGCGCAGCCCGCTTCCTTGCAACCTTTGGCGATGCTGCCGACGACGGACGTCGCCACGCCAAGCTCGAGCTTGCCGCAGGCGAAGTAGTCGAGAAAGAACAGGGGCTCGGCTCCTTGCACCACGATGTCGTTGACGTTCATGGCGACGAGATCGATGCCGATCCCGTTATGGTTGCCGGTCTCGATCGCAAGCTTGAGCTTGGTGCCGACCCCGTCGGTGGCGGCGACCAGCACAGGGTCGGCAAAACCGCACGCCTTGAGATCGAACAGGCCGCCGAAGCCGCCAAGGCCGCCGAGGGCGCCCGCGCGCTTGGTGGCCGCGGCGAGCGGTGCGATTGCCCCGACGAGCGCGTTGCCGGTGTCGATATCGACCCCGGCGTCGCGGTAGGTCACTTTGGTCTTGTCCTTGGGAGTTGCGGGCACCGGACCACTCGGGGTGCAGAAGCAGGCGAATTGGCATAACAATCGTGCCGGGCGAGGCGCGTCAAGGCTTGAAGGGGCCGTGGGTCCGCCACATTCACAAGCTTTACCAAGCGCCAGGGAGCAGCGTCGATGCGCCGGGAGTTTCGGCAGAGTTTGGACATGGCAGCACCGCGATTGAGACGTTACGCGCCTGCCGCCGGGCGCCTGTTGGCCTTTTTGGCCTTTATCGCCGTCGCGGGCAGCGCCGCGCGAGCCGCCGATAGCCTCTACGAAGTCGCCAAGGTTTCGGTGGACATCACCGCCCAGGACGCCGTTGCCGCACGGGACACCGGCATGGCGGAGGCGGAGGCGCGCGCGGTCAAGATCGTGCTCCAGCGCCTGCTTCCTGTGGGCGTCGATGCCGATCTGCCAGGGCTGACCAAGGAGGACATCCAGGGCCTGGTCAACGGCGTGTCGATTCGGAACGAGCGGAACTCCACGACCCGCTATATCGCGACCCTCGATGTCAGCGTGAACGAGCAGGCGATCAAACAGCTCCTCCAGGAATACAGGCTTCCCTTCAGCGAAGAGCGCGCTCCGCCGGTCTCGATCCTGCCGCTGATGATCGCGGGCGGGGCCGTGGTGGGCGAAGGGGAGGAAGGGTGGCGCCAGGCCTTCGACGATCTCGATCTCTCCCACAGCATCACGCCGGCCACGATCTTGCGGCCGCGGCCGGACCTTGCCCTCGACACGGTCAAGGCCGCTCTCGCCGGCGACGCTGGCGCGCTTGCCAACATGCAAGGAGAATACGGCTCACCCCTCGTCATCGCCGTTGGCGAGATCGCGGGCGGCGCGTTCGTGACGCGGCTTGCCGGGGCCGACGGCGTCGGCCCAATTCAATTCGAGCAGAATGACCCGCTTGGGGCCGACCCCAAGGCCAGCGCCCGCGAGGCGGCCGCGGTCGCCTTCGGCATCATCGAGAACCGCTGGAAAACGACCGCGACCGGCGGCGTGCCTCCGGCGGAAGCGAACTACGATCCTGGCGCGGGCGCCGTGCCGGACGCGGGCGGAGAGGGGGCGCCAAAGGGCGAGGTGCCGCGCAACGTCGTGGCGCAAGTCGAGTTCGCGGGCCTCAAGGAGTGGCAGGAGATCAGAGGGCGGCTCGCGAACGTCGCGGGACTTCAAGGGCTTGAGGTCAATTCGCTGTCGGCGCGGGGCGCGTCGATCACCTTCGATTACGCCGGCCCGCTCGGCCGCCTGCAACAGGAGCTCGAGCAGAACGGGTTCGCCTTCGGCGAGAGGGAGGGTATTTTTGTACTCCGTTCGCGCTAGGGTTGGG
>CAYMJW010000024.1:19322-24232 GCA_964390455.1 uncultured Methyloceanibacter sp.
CCGAGAATCTGCTAAACTCAAGGCCTGGAGGTGCCGCGCCTCAGCGCGCAAATGGCGTCCGGGAGGAGCGTTCGTGAATATCCCCAACAGCCTGACGCTCGGGCGGATCGTGCTCGTTCCGCTCATCGTTTGGCTGATTATCACGCACGAGATGACGGCGGCCTTCGTCTTGTTTCTGCTGGCGGGGCTGTCCGATGCCGCCGACGGATACCTCGCCAAGCGCTACGGCTGGCGGAGCGAGCTTGGCGCTTATCTCGATCCGATCGCCGACAAGGCGCTCCTCGTCAGCATCTACGTCACGCTCGGCTTCGCCGGGTATTTGCCGGTTTGGCTGGTCATCGCGGTAGTGAGCCGCGACATTCTCATCGTCGGGGCCGTGGTGTTGTCCTGGATGCTGTCGCGGCCGCTCACCATGCAGCCGCTCCTCGTCAGCAAAGCCAACACTTTCGCGCAGATCGTGCTCGCGGGCGTCGTGCTGGCGGAGCTCGGCCTCGGTCTCGGCCTGCATCAGCTTGTGAACGTCCTCATCGGGGTGACAGGCGCGCTCACCATTATCTCGGCCGCGGCCTATTTCTGGCAGTGGCTCGGGCATATGGCAACTTACGAACCGGCGCCTCCACCCCGCCAGCGAAAAGCGGCAAAGCGCGACGAGCCGCAACCCTCCCAGGCCAGGGTCTCGTGACGGTCGCGCAGCTCACGCTCGATCTTCCGCATCGCGCGGCGCTCGGCGCCGAAGACTTCCTCGTCAGCGATTGCAACCGCGCCGCGGTCAAGCTGATCGATGCGTGGCCGCAATGGCCGGACCATGTCCAGCTCCTGATCGGACCGCAAGCGAGCGGCAAGACGCATCTCGCGCGCGTATGGCAGGCGCTGTCGGGAGCCGAAGCGCTCGATGCCGATACGCTGCGTATGGGCTTCGATGGAATGAGAGCGGGTGCCGCTCTCGTGGTCGAGGATGCCGATCGCGCCACATACGATGAGAAGGCGCTGTTCCATCTTTTCAATCTCGCGCGCGAGAACGGGCTGTTCGTGCTGATGACGGCGCGGAGCGCGCCGAGCCGCTGGAATGTGGCGCTGCCCGACCTGCTGTCACGCCTCAATGCCGTGCCCGCGGTCGAGATCGGGCCTCCCGACGAGGCGCTCATCACCACCGTCATGCTCAAGCATTTTGCCGACCGGCAGCTCGATATCGACCCGAAAGTGCTCACATATCTCTCGCTGCATGTTGACCGTTCGCTCGCGGCCGCCGCCGCCGCCGTGGCGGCGGTCGACCGCGCGGCGCTCGCCACGGGGCGGAAGATCAGCCGTCAGTTGGTGGCGGAGGTGCTTGCCGGAACGGCGCCCTCCGAGTAAGAGCCGGCCGGTTGGCCTCAGGTGTAACGCAAGTGATACAGTTCATGGTCTAAACATGCGCGAGCCCGGGTTGCCCCGACGGTGCGCCGGTCGATAAAGTGCTTGAGTGACAATAGGTTACCAATGAGTCTGCCGGAAAAGGTTGAGGCGCTCGATGCGAGCCCGGGGGTTGCCGCCTTCGGTCCGAGCCGATTCTTCAACCGCGAACTGTCCTGGCTCCAGTTCAATCGCCGCGTGCTCGAAGAGGCGGAGAACGCCCGTCACCCGCTGCTCGAGCGGCTGCGCTTTCTCTCGATCTCGGCCTCGAATCTCGACGAGTTCTACATGGTGCGGGTCGCCGGCTTGCGCGGGCAGGTGCTCGCCGGCATCGAGACGCCAAGCGACGACGGATCGCCTCCGGCCGAGCAGCTCGACCAGATCAACCGTACCGTCGCCGAGCTGACCGCGGAGCAGCAGGAAAACTGGGTCACGCTCGAAGCGCTGCTGGCCGAGGCCGGCATTCACGTGTTGAGCGCCGACCAGCTTACGGAACCCGAGCGTGCTTGGCTCGAGGAGCATTTCCTCGCGCATATCTTTCCGGTGCTGACGCCGATCGCGGTCGATCCCGCCCATCCGTTTCCGTTCATTCCGAATTTCGGCTTCACGCTCGGGCTCGAGCTGGTGCGCGAGGGGTCGCTGCGCACGATGCACGCGCTCTTGCCGATCCCGCCGCAGCTCGCCCGCTTCATTCGCTTGCCGGGCAAGGGCGAACACAAGGAACCGATCCGCTTCATCAGGATCGAGACGGTGGTCGGCATCTTCGTTTCGCGGCTGTTCCCCGGCTACAAGGTGAGAAGCCAGGGTGCTTTTCGCGTGCTTCGTGACAGCGACATTGAAGTTCAAGAAGAGGCCGAGGATCTCGTCCGGCTGTTCGAATCGGCGCTCAAGCGGCGGCGTCGGGGCTCGGTCATCAGGCTCGAGATGGAAGCCACGATGCCGTCGCGCCTCCAGCGCTTCGTCATGCAGGAGCTGAAAGTCTCCGAGCGCGAAAGCTTCGTGCAGAAGGGCCTGATCGGACTTTCCGATACCAACCAGCTGATCGTCGCCGAGCGCCCCGACCTGAAGTTTCAGCCCTATGTCAGCCGCTTTCCCGAGCGCATCCGCGAGCATCAGGGCGATTGCTTCGCCGCCATCCGCAAGAAGGACATCGTCGTCCATCACCCTTACGAATCGTTCGATGTCGTGCTGCAATTCCTGAAGCAGGCCGCCGCCGACCCCGATGTGGTGGCGATCAAATGGACGCTCTATCGCACCGGCAAGACCTCGCCGATCATCGAGGCGTTGAAGGAGGCCGCCGAGGCCGGCAAGTCCGTGACCGCGGTGGTCGAGCTCAAGGCCCGGTTCGACGAGGAGGCCAACATCAAATGGGCGCGCGACCTGGAAAGCGCCGGTGTCCAGGTGGTCTACGGCTTCATCGAGCTCAAGACCCACGCCAAGTTGAGTCTTATCGTGAGGCGCGAGCACGGCGAGCTTGTCACCTATTGCCATGTCGGCACCGGCAACTATCACGCCGTCACCGCCAAGATTTACACCGACCTGTCCTTCTTCACCGCCGACCGCGTCATCGGCCACGACCTCTCGCGCATCTTCAACTACGTGACGGGCTACGCCGAGCCGGCCGAGCTCGAGGCGATGGCGGTGTCGCCGCACGGCATCAGGGCGCGCATCCTCGACCATATCCGCGAGGAGATGTATCACGCCAAGGCGGGGCGCCCGGCCGCCATCTGGATGAAGATGAACTCGCTCGTCGACGCGGAGATCATCGATGCGCTGTACGAGGCGAGCCGGGCCGGGGTCGAGATCGACCTCGTGGTTCGCGGCATCTGCTGCCTCAGGCCCGGCGTCCCCGATCTGTCGGAAAACATCAACGTCAAGAGCATCGTCGGGCGCTTCCTCGAGCATTCGCGCATCTTTTGTTTCGGCGCCGGTCACGGCCTTCCGCACCGGAAGGCGGTCGTCTATATCAGCTCGGCCGACATGATGCCGCGCAATCTCGACCGTCGGGTGGAGGCGATGACACCGATCACCAACCCGACCGTGCACGAGCAGATCCTCGACCAGATCATGGTGGCGAATTTCAAGGACAATTTGCAAAGCTGGCGGGTGCTGCCCGACGGAAGCTCGGAACGAATCCATCCGGGAGTTGACGAGGACCCCTTCAGCGCGCAGGACTACTTCATGACCAATCCGAGTCTGTCCGGCCGCGGCAAGTCGCTTACCGAGCACATGCCGCCGCGCTTCACGCGCCTGGTCGAGACGGAATAGACGCCCTCCGCCATGGTCCTGACCAACGAGCTCGCCCCCGTCGCGGTGGTCGATATCGGTTCGAACTCGGTCCGTCTCATCGTCTATGAGGATGGGGGCAGGGCGCCGACGCCGATTTTCAACGAAAAGATTTTGTGCGGCCTCGGCCGGTCTCTCGCCTCGACGGGGAGGCTCGCGCCTGACGCCGTGGAACGGGCGCTTCGGGCTTTGCGCCGTTTCCGCGCCCTTGTCGACCAACTCGGAGCCGGCCGGGTCGAAGTGCTCGCCACGGCGGCGGCGCGCGAGGCCGCCAACGGGCCGGAGTTCATCGCCCAGGCCGAGCGCATCCTCGGCGAGAACGTCACGGTGCTGTCGGGAACCAGGGAAGCCGAGCTTGCCGGGCTTGGCATCGTGTCCGGCATTCACGCGGCGGATGGGTTTGCGGGCGATCTCGGCGGCGGCAGCCTCGAGCTGATCGACGTGAGGGGGGGCAGGCTGGGCGACGCCGCCACGCTCCCGCTCGGAGGTTTGCGCCTGATCGATGCCGCGGGCGGCAGCCTGAAACGCGCGCGGGAGATCGTCGATACCGAGCTTGCGAAGGTCGAATGGCTCGAGAAGGGGCGGGGCCGCGACTTCTACGCCATCGGCGGAACCTGGCGGGCGCTCGCGCGGCTTCACATGATCCAGAACAACTACCCCTTGAGCGTGATGCACAATTATCGCATCGGCGCCGACGACGCGCTCCGCTTCGCCTCTCTGCTCGACCAACAGTCGCAAGGTTCGCTCGCCGGCATCCGCGACATCTCGAGCGCGCGGCGCGAGACCCTTCCCTTCGGAGCGTTGGTCCTGGAAAGGCTCATCAAGCAGATGAAGCCGCGCTCTATCGTCATATCGGTTTGCGGCATCCGCGAGGGTCTGCTCTACAGCCTGCTCAGCGAGGACGAAAAGCGCCGCGATCCGCTCATCGCGGCCTGCAACGATATCGCCCGCAGACGGTCGCGTTCCATCGACAGCGCCTACGAGCTTTGCTTCTGGACCGATGCGCTGTTCAGGGCGCCCGGTCCCGCCGAGACGCCGGAGCAAAGGCGGCTCCGTCATGCGGCTTGCCTTCTGTCCGATATCGGCTGGCGGGCGCATCCGGACTATCGCGGCATTCAAAGCCTCAATCTCGTGGCGCACGGCACCTTCGTCGGTGTCGATCATCCCGACCGCGCCTTCCTCGCGCTCACCGTCTATTACCGCAACGAGGGGCTGGTGAAGGACGAACTGAGCCA
>CAYMJW010000025.1:0-10695 GCA_964390455.1 uncultured Methyloceanibacter sp.
CGGCTGGGGGCCAAGCCTGCTAGGATCGCGCAGAAGGTATCCCATTGATGTTGCACGACATGCCCAAACGCCAAAGCACAGCGCTGGTTGCCGATCCTGACGACGCCATCGGCGCGGCCGCCGGCCGGCGTGGCGCACGCGTTCCCGCCAAGGCCTCCGGCAGGCAGCGCGCGTCTCGGGTGAAGGTGGTCCAGCAGACCGCTCTTGGCGCATTGCTCAGGCCGGTCGGGATCGCGGTCGGGCTCATCCTTTGCGCCTACGCGCTGCTCTCGCTCGGCACCACCTTCTATCGCAGCTACTACCGCCATCTCGACCACACCGCCCCGGTGCATGCCGACAAGAGCGCATTCGACATCTTCTTCGGCGCCAAGAGCTTGCCGCCCGACGCGGTCGATCTCGTCATCAGGGACATCGACGGCAGCTTGCGCAAGGTCGTGGCGAGCAAGTCCGAGGCCGACAAATTCGTCAACGACACGATCCTGATGCTCGATGATGAACGCGCGCGCATCAAGAAGGCCGCGCATGAGGACCTCGACCGCAGCTTCGCGCTTGCCTTCCAGGACCGCGAGCAGGCGATCTCGGCCTACGCCGATTGGTATTTCGAGTGGAAGCGCTCCTATGTGGTGCTGAAGGAGACGGTGTCCTCGGCGATCACGCGCTTCTTCGAGGCCGGCAAATACGAGTCTGTCAACGAGGCGATCGAGGCCGACGTCAAGGAGTATTTCCTCACCAACTACAAGGACCAGGTGCTGAAGCCGGAGCTGCGCGACCAGACCATCACCAAGGGGGTCGAGCAGGCGGTGCGCCACGCCCATGACAGCTACAGGCGCGTGGTCGCAAACGGCGATATGCGGCTCCAGCTCTTCCTCGCCAAGCACACGAGCCATCTCGAGGACGTTCCGCCGGCAACGCCGATGAGCAAGATCAAGCTCGATTGGGACGCGCAGAAATGGAAGGCGCCCACCTATCTGATGGAAGATCGGGCCTTCGACGGCGTGGTCGGGGTCGGCACGGCGGCCGCTGGCGGCACGGTCGGCGCGCTCGCGCTCGGCCCCGCGATCAATGGCGTCCTTGCCCAGAGTTTTGGGCAGATGTCGCGTCGCGTCGCCACCTCGTTGGGCACGCGGATCGCCTTTGCCCAGCAGGGCGCCGTCGCCGGGACGGTGGTCCAGCCGGTAGGCGGCCAGGTCGTGGGTGCGGCGATCGGCATCATGATCGGCGCCGCCGTGGATTACCTCGCCAATGCCACCAACGAGGCCTTCAACCGCGAGAGCTTCGTCGCCGCCAACGAGGAGGCGCTCGACGCCACCATCGCCACGTGGAAGACGGGGCTCGAGGCCAATATCGATACGGCCATCGACAAATGGTTCGACGACGCCCGCGCGGCGGTGGTGCTCGCCGCGAAATAGGGTCCGCCGGCTGGGTTTAGAGCCGCTTATTTCAGTCGCATTTCCGCCCCTTAGCGCGTTATGCTGATCTCCTGGACCAAGGGCTACGGGGATGGATGAAAGCGTCAAAAGCGGAGCGCGTCCGGCCGCGTCGCGGTCGCTGCGCGAAGCCATCCGCAAAGCGCGCGTGGACGAGGCCGAGCGCCTCGATCGCTCCGCCGACCGGCGCGACGGCGAGATTGCCCGGCTCGAGCTCCTGAAGGCCGAGCTCGAGGCCGTGTTCGCCGAGCTTCCGCAACAAGACGACCGCTTCAATCTGGTGCTCGTGCCGAGCCGGCCTGCGCGGTTGTGGATCGATCTCTTCACCTATGCGGCGATCGACGATGCCTCGGGCGCCTATCTCTTCGTGCGCAACAGCGAGAGCGGACGGCGCACGCTCTTCAGCGCGAGCAATGTCGCCGACATCGCCGACCGCATCACCCGCTACATGGCGCAGGAGATCGTGCGGCGGGAGCGGCAGGATGCGGCGTTCGGCGAGACGGGCCGCGTGGTTCCGCTTGCGGGAGAGCCGCGAGGGTCAAGTGCTGCGCTCGGCGTCGTGATCGGCGCCTTCGCGATCGGCATTCTGACCGGGGCGGTCGGGCTGCTCGTGGCGGTGTTGCTCACCGCTCCTTAAGCACGCGTCTTTCGCATTCGAACACAGTGTCACCGCCGACCGCGCGGCCAACCATCTCCACGCGCCAGCCGGCGGGCTCCCGCGCGATCGCATAGGTGTTGTAGCGCGCGGCGGGGGTCAGCCCCTCGATTGCCTCCGATGCCGATGGCACGCCGACGATGAGCGCGGTTCCCTTGGCGGTCGGAAGCTCATGCACGGTCTGGGCGTGCATATGGCCGTGCAGCACGAGCTCGGCGCCGTGCCGCTTGAGGACGCTCGTGAATTCGCCCGCGTCGCGAAGCCCGCGCTGCCAGCCGGCCTGGTGGCGCAAGGGCGGGTGGTGGATCAGCACGACGCGAAACAATCCCTCGCGGCCAAGCGCATCGAGCGCGCGGGCGAGGAGCTCGCGTTGAGCCGCGCCGATCTTGCCCGCGGCGATGAAGGGCAGGGTGGGAATGGCCGATGAGGTCGCGACGATCGCAACGTCGCCGAACCGGCGCACGAAGGGAAAGAGCGTCGCGGGCGTGGCAAAGAGCGCAGCACCCTCGTCGTTCGCCTCCATGAAGGGGCGCCAATGGCGCGTGCCCAATTCGGGGTGCAGCCGCACATAGGCGTCGTGATTGCCGGGAATGGCCGTCACGCGGTGAGGCGGCCCGAGCTGGTTCAGCCATTCGGCGGCCCGCACGAATTCCTCGGGCAGGCCGAGATTGACCAGGTCGCCGGTCACGGCGATGTGGCTGGGGTTCTGCGCGGCGAGGTCGCTCGTCAGACGGTCGAGGATCTCGCGCCGGTGCGCGAATTTCCGCCCGCGATGCCAGTTGACGAAGCCGAGCATGCGCTTGCTCAAGAGCTCGCGGCGCTTGACCCGCGGCATCGGGCTCAAATGAATGTCGGAGAGGTGGGCGAGGGTGAACACTGTCATCTGACGCAAGGCAGGGAAGGGGGTCTCCGGCACTACACTAAAGGGGAACCGGAAGCGACGGAACGTTCCGCCACCATCTTGCGAGGCTCGGCCGACGCGCGCCTCAGGGTCGCTTTATATAGACCCGCTCCCCCCTTGAGGGGGAGCACGCGCGCCATTTGGCGCGCGGAGGGGGGCATCTTTGCGTTCAACCCCCCTCCCTAGCCCTCCCCCTCAAGGGGGGAGGGAAATTGTCGGTATATCCTCACCCTGAGGATGGCGCGGAACGCGCCCGTCTCGAAGGGCGCGCCGTCTGTAAGTGCGTGCTTCGAGACGCGCCCTTCGGGCGCTCCTCAGCATGAGGAGGTGGGTGTATCTCAGGTGCGTCCTTCGAGACGCGCCCTTTCTCTGATGCGCTACCGCTTGCGCTGCTTGAGCGCGTGGGTGCTCCTCAGCATGAGGAGGTTTGTGTGCATTTGCGGGCGAGGCCCGCATTCACAGCGCCAAAACCGGAATGCCGAGAGACCGTGCAGCGGTGGTGAGCCGGTCGTCGTAGCTTGCCAGCTCCACGCTTTGCTCGCGGCCGCGCAGGAACTCAATCGAAGCCAGATGCAATGCATCGAGCGTACGCAGAGGCAGAGGAAAGGGTTCGAGCGCGCGTTCCAGGACCTCCGGCTTGAGTTCGATCAGCGTTATGCGATTGATCAGGGCAGTCGCCACGTTGCCGTGCGATCGATGTCGCTCTCGCGCGTTGAGCCGGACCCATACTTCGTATTCAAGCAAGCGGCTCGAGAACAAGAGTTCCTGCCAGAGAGAGGGAGGCGGCCTGCGGTCCTCCACCAGGATGCGGGCCAGTACGACTGAGCTATCGAGATAGATCACCGGTCTTGGCGGCTTTCCTCCAAGTCCCGCATCAGATCTTGAAAGGTCATCACAGGATCACTGGGAGGAATAGGCTCAGATGGGTTTACCGCAGGCGTAATCAAACCCTTGCGGTAGGCATCTTCCAGCATGGCATCGGCGAGCAGGGGACCGCGGCCGGTGCGCGGCGGCACGATTTCGGCGACCACGCGGTCGCGGTCGGTGACGAGCACGGTCTCGCCGCCCGCGGCCAAGCGGACATATTCGCTGAGCTTATTCTTCAGGATTTTCAGGCCAACCGAACGCATGCCCACAATGTAGCTACCAGAAGCTACTTTCGCAAGCGAGGCGGCGAGTGTGGTCCGAGCCCCTGAAAGGTCTCCTCACCCTGAGGAGGGCGCGGAACGCGCCCGTCGCGTGCTTCGAGACGCGCCCTTCGGGCGCTCCTCAGCATGAGGAGTTTGTGTGCAATTGCGGGCGTGGCACGCGTTTCCCCTCTCCCTTGAGGGAGAGGGCTTCCCGCCCGACGCGCGAAGCGCGGCGAATGGCGGGAAGGGTGAGGGGGTTCTTTTCTTCGACGGCGCTTCGCGCCTAACCCCTCACCGCGAGCTTCGCTCGCGTGCTCTCCCCAAGGGGAGAGCGGGCGAAGGGCTCGACCTCCTCACTTCGGGGGCTTCAGGTTCTCGAGCCCCGAAATGTGCATGCGCTGGCCCGCGGGCGCGCCGACCGCCGAGGGAAGCGCGGCGCGGAGCGTCGAGGCGAAATCGCCGGTATAGAGCCGCTCGCCCTGGTGGCTGAGATTGGAATTGGCATCGACGAAGATCTTGCCTCCGATCGCCTCCCAGATCCGGCAGAAGCCGTAGTCCTCGGAGAGATAGCGGTTTGACTCCGGGTCGACCATCACGTCGAAGAAGCGGTAGTGCACCCCGCCTTCGGGGTAGGTGCCCTTGGGCCAATCCGGCACGTATCGCATCTCCGGGTAAGCGGCGATCAACCGGTCGAACACTTGGCGCTTGATGCACATGAACCCGGTCGGCGCCTCGCGCACCTCCATGAACCCGTCGCGGTCAATGATGAGCTCGACGCTTGCCGCGCCCTCTCTCCCGGCGTTGACCGTGTAGCGCTGGTAGAGCGCCTCGAACCGCGCCCGCGTTGTCCCTTGCGGCACGCCGGCCGGCGGCCAGTCCTCGCGCTTCAGCGGATAGACGCCCGCGGCCACGTCGCGGTGGGCGAGCAGGAGCCGGAACGCCGCCTCGGGTGTGAAGCCGATATCGGCGTCGATGAAGAAGAGATGGGTGAATCGCGGATTGGCGAGAAAGACGGCGACGCAGTCGTTGCGGCAGCGGGTGACGAGGCTGTCGCCCCGCCGCAGATGGAACTCTAGGGGAAAGCCCCCTTCGGCGCAGGCCCTTTGCAGGGCGAGGATGCTGTCGGCGTAGTTGATGCAGACCATGCCGCCGTAGCAGGGCGTGGCAATGAGCGGCAGAAACGACTTCAAGGTGGACCGGTCGAGCAAGGGGTCAGTCTCCCTCGAGAGAGGTTGTCTGGCATAGACATCGGCGCGCTGTAAAGCCGTAGGCTTATTGAAAATTCAATTCGGATTGCAGCAACCTGAGTCCCGAATGTCACCGTTGTTGGCGAAAATGTTCTGCATGCGTATTTTGTGGATTCCCTGTGGATAAAGTTTGCGTTAGCGATTGAGAGGGGAGCGATTCGCGGCGGGGTCCCGGTCAAGGCCGGCGTCACTGCCATTGTCATTGCACTGAGTTCGGCCGAAGGGGGGATTGGCCATGACGGCGCACGTTCGCACGCTCTGCGCTTGCCAGCAGTACCAGCAAGACGCAACGCACTTCGGATCCAAGACGAGACGCCGCCTCTTGATGGGGGCGAGCGTGCTCGCGCTCGCGGCGGCCTCAGCTGGGCTTATTTCGCCGCCTCCGGCTTACGCCGTGATTTGCGACAGCGTTGGCACGCCTCTTGGAGCTGCGGGTGCCACGGATGGCTCACAGGCTTCCAACACCGCCTGCGGTCAGAACGCCAATGCCAGCGGTCCTGCCGGCAGCAACAACACAGCGATCGGCAACGGCACCAATGCCAGCGGAAACGCCGGCAGCAACAACACCGCGACCGGCACGTCCGCGAATGCGGCTGGCGTCAACAGCGCCAATGTCGCTACGGGCGCCAGCGCGAATGCGAGTGCGAGCACCGGATCGAGCCGCAATACCGCGATCGGAACTTTGTCGAACGCGAGCGGCAACAACAGCCTCAATACGGCGACCGGCTTCAACGCGCGCGCCACCGGCAATAACAGCAACAACACGGCGAACGGCCGCTTGGCGAACGCCTCAGGAGACTTCAGCAGCAATGCCGCTTTTGGCGATGAGGCCAATGCCAGCGGCACCGACACGTCCGGCGACCAAATCGGCAGTCGCAACGTCGCGGCGGGTTTTCAGGCCAATGCCAGCGGCAATGACAGCAGCAACATCGCCACCGGCAATCAAGTCAATGCCAGCGGCGATACGAGCTTCAATACGGCATCAGGCTTCAGCGCCAATGCGAGCGGCTCGGGCAGCGCCAATATCGCAACCGGCACATCCGCCAATGCCAGCGGCATCGTCAGCAACAACATGGCGGCCGGCGTTTTCGCCAATGCCAGCGGCACGACGAGCAACAACAGCGCATCCGGCTTTGGCGCCAACGCCGCCGGCTCAAACAGCGACAACGTCGCGAGCGGCACATCCGCCAATGCCGCCGGCCTCAACAGCGACAACGTCGCGACCGGCCGGAGCGCAAACGCCAGCGGCGCAGGCAGCGCCAATACGGCGATCGGTCTCAGCGCCAATGCCAGCGGTGCCGGCACCAACAATACGGCCGTCGGCACATCGTCGGTGGCGAGTGGGACCAATGCCACGGCTCTCGGCTTCCAGGCAAACGCGACCGGAACATCGGCTGCGGCGATCGGCACGGGAAGTATTGCCAATGGCGCCAACGCCACGGCGCTCGGCCAGGGCAGCAATGCCAGCGGCAGCGGCGCCACGGCGCTCGGCTCGCTCAATACGGCGAATGGCAGCGACACCACGGCGGTCGGCACCAACAACAGCGTGACCGGGAAACGCAGCGGCGCATTCGGCACCGGCAATACAGTGGTCGGCGACGGCTCCTACGCCATCGGCGATCCCAATGTGTTGAACGGCAACAACAGCTTCATCTTCGGCGACAACAACAACGTGAATGCCTCGAACACAGCCGGCAATGGCGATAACATCCAGGTCGTGGGCTCCAACAACAACGTCGCGGGCGCGGCCAATTCCTCGGGCTCCTCAGTGTTCGGCACCGGCCATTTCGTGGACGGCACCAATGCCATTGCGATCGGCACCTCGAACAGTGTCAGCGGCAATAACGGCATCGCCATCGGCAACAGCGCCACGACCGGCGCCAACGGCATCGCCACCGGCGGCTCCGCCAATGCCGCCGGCACCAATAGCAACAACGCAGCCTACGGCACCAACGCCAATGCCAGCGGCGGCTTCGCCAACAACACCGCAACCGGCAACAACGCCGATGCTAGCGGCGGCGACGGCGTCAACACTGCGACCGGCAATGCCGCCAATGCCAGCGGAATCGCCAGCCGCAACACGGCGAGCGGCAACGAAGCGAACGCCAGCGGCGAAATCTCGCGCAACACTGCGCTTGGCAGCCAGGCCAACGCCAGCGGCAGGACCGCCGCCAATCTGGCAGAAGGCGATCAGGCCAATGCCAGCGGCGACTCCAGCTTCAATGTCGCGGAGGGCAGAGAGGCGAATGCCGCAGGCGGCGGCAGCCGCAACGTCGCAAGCGGTTACCAATCGAATGCGAGCGGCGACTCGGGCAACAATACCGCGACGGGCCGCGAAGCCAATGCCAGCGGCGCCACGAGCAGCAACACGGCGACCGGAAGGAGCACGAACGCGAGCGGCATCGGCAGCAGCAATATCGCCTCTGCCAGCGGCGCCAACGCCAGCGGCGCGGGCAGCTCCAACAGCGCTTATGGCAATGACGCCAATGCGAGCGGCGACAACAGCTTCAACGTCGCCAGCGGCCGGCTCGCCAATGCCACGGGTGCGGGTAGCCGCAACACGGCGACGGGCGAAGGCTCGAATGCGAGCGGTGACGGTAGCGTGAACACCGCCAATGGCAGCGCGGCCAAGGCGAGTGGCGGCGGCAGTGCCAACCTTGCCAGCGGCTTCAATGCCAATGCGATTGGCGACTCCGCCAACAACGTCGCGCTCGGCCGGTCGGCCGATGCCAGCGGCGGCGGCAGCCAAAATATTGCCATCGGCCAGAATGCCAATGCATCCGGCGCCGGCACCACCAACACCGCCATCGGCTCGGGCGCGACTGCGAGCGGCGCCAATTCCATGGCGCTCGGTGCGGGCGCATCGGCAACGCTTGCCGGCGAGGTCTCGGTCGGCACCGCAAGCAACACCTACACGCTTGCCGGCGTCACCAGCGCGACCAGCCTATCGCGCCAGAGCGGCACGCTGAGCTTTGTCACCACGGACGCGAACGGCCATCTCGGCGCCACGGCGATCACGGCCGGCTTCTGCGTCGAGCCCGGCGCGGGCTCGTTCCAGTGCGGCACCGGCGCCGACGCCACCGGAGGGACGAATACGACCGCGGTCGGCCAGAACGCCAAGGCCAATGCCAATAACGCGACGGCCTTCGGCAGCGGCGCCAATGCCGCGGGCGTCAATGCGTCGGCATTCGGCCAGGGTGCCACGGCCTTGGCCGCCAACAGCAGCGCCTTCGGCAACGGCGCGAGCGTGGCCGCGACCCATACCAACGCGGCGGCATTCGGCGCGGGCGCCACCACGACGCGGGCGAACCAGCAGAGCTTCGGCACGGCGAGCAACACCTACACCATGGCCGGCATCACCTCGAACGCGAGCAAGGCGGCGCAAGGGGCGCCGACAACCATCGTCACGTCGAACGCCGCCGGCGATCTCGCCGCCTACAGCGTCGCCGACCTTGGGCTGGCGACGCAGGGCGATGTCAGCGCCATTAATACGAGGCTCAATGCGCTGAGCGGCCGGACCGACAAGGCGCTCTCGGGCGTCGCCATGGCCTTCGCCATGGCCGGCGTGCCGGAGCTCACGCAAGGCGAGAGATTTGCGTTGATGGGCAATTGGGGCACGTTCGAAGGCGAGAACGGTCTTGCCATGAACGCGGCGATGCGGCTCACCAAGAGCGTGCAGCTGAACGGCGGCGTGTCCTGGGGGCTCAACGAGAACCTCGCCGGCGGGCGGGTCGGCGTTCGCGTCGGCTGGTAGCGCGCCGACGACCGGCCTCGCAGGTCACGCCGACCCGAGAAAAGGCCGACCTTCCCTCCCCCCAAGGCGGGAGGGAAACGCTGGACCAGCCCGCCAAGCGCGCACGAACCTCCTCATGCTGAGGAGCGCCCGCAGGGCGCGTCTCGAAGCACGCACTTACAGACGGCACGCCCTTCGAGACGGGCGCGTTCCGCGCCCTCCTCAGGGTGAGGTATTCCTTCGAGGGCCGCTTGGCGGCCGCCTCAGGATGACGCTCCTCCAGGGGGTCCATTTGCACTGGTGCGGCGCGCCCTGTCCCTCCCTATAATGGCCGCATGAGACCAGTCCTCGCCGCAATGGCTTGCGCCCTCGTGCTCTCCGGCACGGGGCCCGCGCTCGCGCAAACCCCGCCGGCCGAGAAGCCGGTCACCAAGACCAAGCCCGCCGCGCAGAAGCCCGCCGCCCAGAAGCCAGCGCAAAAGGCCGCGCCGGCGAGCCCGCAAGTCGTCATGCCCGATGCCGAGAAGATCGTGCTTCTGCTCCGCACCACGCTCATCACCCTCAACGATGCAGTCCAGACCGGAAACTTCACGGTGCTGCGCGACTTGAGCGCGCCCGGCTTCCGCGACGCCAACACGGCCGCGCGGCTCGGGCAATCCTTTTCGGATCTCGCCTCGAAGGGAATCGATCTCTCGCCGACCAGCGTGATCGCGCCGCAATTGAGCGAACCCCCGGGGCTCGATCAGAAGCAGGGCATGCTGCGGCTTAAGGGTTACTTTCCGGGTCAGCCCGTGCAGATCAATTTCGAGATGCTGTTTCAGGCGGTCAATGGCCGCTGGCGTCTGTTCGGATTGTCGGTGCAGCCGGGACCGGCGACGCCGCCGCCGGCGGCTGCGAGCGCGCCCGCGCCCGGCGCTGCGACCCAGCAATAGCGAAAGGCGCCGTGGCATCCACCCCGGCAAGAGCGAAGCCGAGCCTGCTTGGCCGGCTCAGGCCGAACCGCCTCCTGACCGCGATGTTCCGCCCGATCTGGCGCATGCGGCGCGGTATGACGCTTGGCGCGCAAGGCGCGTGCATCGACGGAGAGGGGCGCGTGCTGCTGGTGCGCCACGGCTACCGCCCCGGCTGGTGGTTGCCGGGCGGCGGCGTCGAGTGGGGCGAGACGCTTGTTGCAGCGCTCGCCCGCGAGCTCGAAGAAGAAGTGGGCGTGAGCGTCACGGGCGCGCCCGAGCTCCACGGCATGTTCTCGAATTTCGCGAGCTTTCCCGGCGACCATATCGCGGTGTTCGTGGTGCGCCACTGGACGCGCCGCGAGGATTACCGCAAGCGCGGCGAGATCGCCGAAGCGCGCATGTTCGCTTTCACCGAGTTGCCCGAGCGCATCGATCCCGGCACGCGCGCGCGCCTCGCCGAGATTTTCGACGGCGCGGAACGCCGCGATTTATGGTGATGTGTTCCCGCCAGTGGATTTCCCCTCTCCCCTTGTGGGAGAGGGCTTTCTGCCGCGATCTTGCGCGCGAAGCTCGCGCAAGTCGCATGGCGGGAAGGGTGAGGGGCGAATCTTTTTGACGCGGGCTTACGCCCGCTAACCCCTCATCGCGC
>CAYMJW010000025.1:10795-24016 GCA_964390455.1 uncultured Methyloceanibacter sp.
GGTGAGGGGCGAATCTTTTTGACGCGGGCTTACGCCCGCTAACCCCTCATCGCGCGCCAAAGGGCGCGCGTGCTCTCCCACAAGGGGAGAGCGGAAAAGTGAAATGCACAGCCTCATCCTGAGGAGCCGCCGAAGGCGGCGTCTCGAAGGATGTGCCATTCTCATGTGCGTGCTTCGAGACGCGCTCCTTCGGAGCGCTCCTCAGCATGAGGGGGTCGTCCGTCATTCCGGCGAAGGCCGGAATCCAGAAGCGGCAGGCACCGCGCTTGTTATTCTGGATACCGGCTTGCGCCGGTATGACGGGCAATTCAAGTGGCGAGGGTTAGAGGTCCTGCGAGCCGGCGAGCTTCTTGGTGATCTTGGCCACGTGGTGGCCCTGGAAGCTTGCGAGGTTGAGCTCCTTCTGCGAGGGCATGCGCGAGCCGTCGGGGGCGGAGATCGTGCCGGCGCCGTAAGGCGAGCCGCCCTTGAGCTCGCTGATGTCGGGAAGGTCGGGCGCGGAATAGGGGAGGCCGACCACGACCATGCCGTGATGCAGCAGCGTCCAGTGGAAGGAGACGATGGTGGTCTCGTTGCCGCCGCCGGTCGAGGTCGAGGTGAAGACGCTGCCGACCTTGCCGATCAGCGCGCCTGAGACCCAGAGCGGGCCGGTCTGGTCGAGGAAGTTCCGCATCTGCGAGGTCATGTTGCCGAAGCGGGTCGGCGTTCCGAAGATGATGCCGTCATAGTCCGCAAGCTCCTGCGGGTCGGCGATGGGCGCGGGCTGATCCGCCTTCATGCCGGCGGCGCGCATCACCTCCTCGGGCATCAGCTCGGGCACGCGTTTGACGCTGACCTGCACGCCCTCGACGGCGCGCGCGCCATGCGCCACGGCATAGGCAAGCGTCTCGGTATGACCGTAAGAGGAGTGATACAGAACGAGCAGTCGCGCCGTGTCGGCCATCATCGTCCCCGCTTACCTCATCACGGGGCGCCGCTCAACCGCCCCTCCTGGTCAGAGCAGAAGTGTAGCAGATTCAAGGTTATGACGAGAGCGGATCGACGCCTTGTGAACGGTTGCCACCTGTCCTCTCATTTCGTGGGAGACGCATGTGGCGCTAGACCGGCGAGGCCGCCCGTGATAGACGAGCGCCGCCATGTGGACCCGGATCGGCCCAATCACTTTTCCCCGACGACGAGGGCGAGCGCGTATCGCGCGCTCAGCCTAGTCCCTCGCGCCGGCAGGTCTTCGCTTTCCCTTTGCTTTCCCGCCGCGGCCCGAGGGTTTCGTCTCTCGATCAGCCTCTCTGGGACTCGGTTCACATGTCTTCCGGAAAATTTGAAATCCGCCACGAAGCCGATGGCGATGCGCCTCTTCTGTCACAGCTCGCAGCCGAGGCCTTCGGGCCCGGCCGCTTCGCCCGCAGCGCCTACCGGGTGCGCGAGGGCATAGCGCCCGTCGCGGGGCTCTCTCTCTGTGCCGTGCGCGATGGACATGTGGTGGGTGGGATCCGCTTCACGGCGATCCGGATCGGCGACGATGACGGCGGCGTTCTGCTCGGGCCGCTCATCGTCGATCCCGCCGCGACCGGCAAAGGTGTCGGCAAGGCCCTTGTCGAAGCGGGACTGGCGCGGGCGCGCGTGCAGGGATTCGGTTTCGTGCTGCTCGTCGGCGACATGCCCTATTACGGCCGCTTCGGCTTCACACCAATTCCGCCGGGGCGGATCGCCTTACCGGGGCCGGTCGATCCCGCGCGGCTTCTAGGCTTCGAGCTTGTGCCCGGGGCGATGGAAGGCGCGGCCGGCCTGGTCAAAGGCTATGCGCGCTAGTGGCCTTCGCGGAACCAGGTCGCGGCGAAGAATCCGAGCAGAAGCCCGAGCGCGAGGAATCCCGAGAACAGCGGGAACAGGCGCACGCCCTTGACGTGATAGGCCTCGCGCCGGTGCAGCCCGAGCCAGTCGTCGCCATGCATGACCTGGCCGCCGCGCAGCATCACGAGACGCGGCAGCTTGGCGGCTTCCGCCTCGTCTCGCCCGAGCCAGAAGGCGCCGCCGCCGGTCTCATCGAGAAGCGGTGAGAGCACCTCGGCGGTCGCGGTCACGGCCGAGAGTTCGCGCGCATTGGCGTTGCCGACGGTGACCACGCTCGCAAGATTGCCGGACGAGACGCGATAGACGCCTTGCTCGGTCGCGTTGATCGCCTTCCGCCACAGCCCGCGCTCGCCCTCATCGAGCGTGACGGTCTCTTCCTTGCCGGAGGGCGCGGTGACCGTGACCTTTTCGATCTCGTCCTTGATCGAGCGCCGTTCGATCGAGATGGTCTGGCCGCGGCTCGTCGCTTTCAGCGTCTCTTCCTCGAGGTCTGGCTCCTTCATCAGCCAATGCGCGAGCCGGCGCAGCAGGTCGGTATAGGGCCCGCCGCCCTCGTAGCCGCGCGCCCACAGCCAGGTGTGGTCCGAGAGGAGCAAAGCGACACGGCCTTCGCCCCGCTCGCCGATGACGAGGAGGGGCTTGTTCTGCGCGCCCTCCATCAGCACTTCGGCATCGCGCGGGTCGGCCTCGACGACGCGGAACCAACGCCCCCAGGACGGCTCGTCGCCGGAAGCCCCCGGCAAGTCGCCGGTGACGGGGTGCTTCGCGCCGAGCTCCGAAAGCCTGGGCTTGAACGGCTCTTTCACCACCCGGCCCGTCGGCACGGCAGGCAGCACCTGGCCGAGCGGCGTCCGGAAGAGACTGAGCGGAGAGGCGTAGTCGTCGCCGGCAGAGACGAGCACCGCGCCGCCCTTCTCGACATAGCGGGCGACGTTCTCCAGATAGAGCAGCGGAAGCACGCCGCGGCGCTGGTAGCGGTCGAAAATGATGAGGTCGAACTGATCGAGCTTCTCCTGGAACAGCTCGCGGGTGGGGAAGGCGATCAGCGAGAGCTGATTGATCGGCGTGCCGTCCTGCTTCTCGGGCGGCCTTAAGATTGTGAAATGCACGAGGTCGACCGCGGCGTCGGATTTCAGCATGTTGCGCCAGGTGCGCTCGCCGGCATGCGGCTCGCCCGAGACCAGCAACACGCGCAGATTCTCGCGCACGCCCTCGACCGTCAGCACGGCGCGATTGTTCACCGGCGTGATCTCGCCTTCGGCGGGCTCCGCCTCGATCTCCACGATATTGGGACCGGCAAGATCGATGTTGACCGGAATCGTGACCTTGTCGCCGATGCGGACGGTTTGGGTTGTGGGCGGCTGGCCGTGATGGCTGACCGTGAGCTTGACGGTGTCGCCCGATCCGGAGGCCGCCGTATCGGTGACCTTGACCTCGATGTCCTGGCTGCTGCCGACAATGCCGAAGCGCGGCGCGCTCAGAACCTGGAGCCTGCGGTCGAACTCGCCTGGCTTGCCGGCCAGGAGCGCATGCACCGGCGCATCGAAGCCGAGACCCGCGGCGGCGACCGGCACGTCATGCACCTCGCCGTCAGTAATCATCACCACGCCCGCGAGCCGGTCGGGCGGCACGTCGGAGAGCGCCTGAGCGAGATCGGTGAACAGCATGGTGCCGTCGCGCTCGCTGTCGGCGGCGGTCGAGGTCGAGCGCACCCAGCGCAGGTCGAGATTGGGCAGCGCCTTGAGCTTCTCTTCCAAGTCCTTGCGCACCTGTTCGGTGCGTGCGGTGCGGCCCGCGATCGCCTGGCTTTGGCTTTCGTCGATCACGACGGCGACCACGTCGCTCAGCGGCTCGCGCTCCTCCTGCTTCAGATGCGGATTGGCAATGGCGAGCAAGAGAAGAGCATAGCTCAACAGCCGAAGAACGGCGCCGCGGCGCGACCGCCAGAACAGGAGCGCGAGCAGAACGGCGCCGAGCGCCGCAAGCCCCCACAGCACGGGCCAGGGCACGAAGGGCATGAATTCGATCGACCAGCTCATGGCTTACTGCCCCAAGCGCTCGAGCAGGGCAGGCACGTGCACCTGATCGGCCTTGTAGTTGCCGGTGAGCGCGTACATCACAATGTTGACGCCGGCGCGGAACGCCATCTCGCGCTGCACCTCGCCGCCGGGCACGGCCGGATAGATGGGCCGATTCCCTTCATCGAGTGCCCAGGCGCCGGCGAGGTCATTGGAGGTGATGACGATCGAGCTGACGCCGTCGGTGCGGCGGGAGCGTTCGCTGCGTTCGGCCTCGTCGACCGGCTCGGCCTCGACCCAGAGCGCGCCGCCGTCCCACCGACCGGGAAAGCTTCGCATCAGATAGAACGACTTGGTGAGGACATGGCTTTCGGGCACCGGCTCGAGCGGCGGAATGTCGAGCTGGCCGATCAGGCGGTTCAGCGCCGCGCCTTGCGTGCCGGCGGCGGAGAGGGCCACTTCATGGTCGCGGGTGTCGAAAAGGATGAGGCCGCCCTGCTTCATGAAGGCATCGACCTTGGCCAGCGTCGCGTCCGAGAGCGGGCTCGCATCCTCGCGCACCGGCCAATAGAGAAGCGGGAAGAAGGCAAGCTCGTCCTTGTCGATATCGACGCCCATGGGTTCGGCGGGCTCGAGCGCGGTGCGCGCGCGCAAGACCTTGCTCAATCCGGCCAGGCCTTCTTCGCTGGTACGGTCGATCTCGGCATCGCCGGTGACGACATAGGCGAGCCGCGTCTGGAGGGCCGCTTTGCTCGCGAAGTCGTCAACAGCGGAGGGCGCCGCTTCGCCGACGGATTCTTGGGCGATGCTCGCTTGGGCGCGGACAGGCGCGGGCGCGGACGAGAGAATTGCGGCCGCGGCAAGCAGGATTACGCTCGCAGCCGCGGCCCGGCGGCGGAAACGAAAACCGCCGCTCAGAAACAGCACGGCGAAGATATCGGCGACAAAGAGACCCACGGCCGCAAGATACAGCCAGGGCTCGAGCGCCATCGGTTTCTTGAGGATGTAGCCGCTGATGGCGCTCGATCCTTCGACCTTGCCGATCGGCGTGAGCACGGTCTTGGCGGTGATGAGGTTGAGCGCGCGCGCCGCGCCGGAGGGGCCGTAATATCCGGGCGGGTGATCGGGGCCCGGCACGGTCGCGTCGATCTTGTCCGGCGCAAGCGGGATCGCGCGAAGCGGCGGCGGCGTCAACTGGCCGAAGCCGTCGAGCGTTTGGAGCGGCGGCAGCGCGCCGCCGGTCGAGGCCGCTGACCGCGCGGCGGTTGTCGGCTCACCCGCAGACTCCTTGCCGGGCTCAAGCGCGACCTGGCTTTGCCCGAGCGTGACCGCGCGGCGCAGCATCTCGACGAAGAGGCCCGAGAGCGGCAGGTTCGACCAATCGGAGTTCGCCGTCACGTGGAACAGGACGACAAAGCCCTGACCTTGCTTCGCGGCCGTGACGAGCGGCGTGCCGTCGGCGAGCCGTGCCCACACCTCGGCCTCGCTTGCCACGGAAGGATCGGCGAGGACTTGCCGGTTGACCCTGACATCCTCGGGCACGGCGAGGCCGCGGAAGGGACTGTTGTCCTCGAACGGCGCGAGCGGCTGCGGCGTGCTCCAGGAGAGCGAGCCGCCGAGCGAGCGTCCGCCGCGGCGCAAGGCCACCGGCAACAATTCGTCGCCGCCTTGCTCGAGCCTCGGACCCGCGAACCGAATGAGCACCCCGCCCGATTTGAGCCAGGCCTCGAGCTCCTCCTGCGTGCCGGCGACGAGCTTGCCGATATCGGCGAGAACGATGGTCGAGACCTTCTGCTCGACAAGGTCATGAATGGCGTTGGCGACGTTGCCCTCGTTCGGCGCAATGACGTCGGCGTAGGGCGAGAGCGCGCGCTGAACGTAGTAGAGGGGCGAGAGGAGGGGCTGCGCGGCTTCGCGCGATTCGCCCGAGACGATGCCGACACGATGCCATTGCGAGCGGGCGTCGAGGAGGTGAACCGCGCCCGCCGAACGTTCGCCAGCGATCGCGATGCGGGCGACCTGATTGCGGATCTCGAGCGGCAAGTCGAATTGGGCAAGCGCCTCGCGCGCGCCTTGGCCAAGGGTGAAGGCCGCCTCGCCGAGAGGCTCGCCGCGGCCGGTCAGGGCCTTGACGGTTCCTGACCGTGGTCCTTCGGCACCGCTCAGGACACGGGCGGCAAACGCGCCGCTCTCCGCCGCGCCCAGTCCGAGCGCAAGCGCTGCGTCATTCCGCTCGGGCCTGAGGACGGAGAGGCTGCCGCCGTCGCCGGCAAACTTGGCAATAGCGCCGGCGAAGGCCTCGCCATCGCCATAGTCGAGACCGTCGGAGAGCCACAGCACGCTGAAGCCCGTCTTGCCGCCAAGCTCCTTTTCCAGCGTTGCGGCAAGCGCGGCGCGATCGGGCGCATAAGGTTCCGGCGTGATGCCGCCGACGCGCTCGCGCGCCTTGTCGGGGCTCAACGGGGCGCTGACCGGCTGGCCGGGCGCGGAGGGTGCAAGCACGATGGTGCGGCCGTCGCGCGATGCGCGGTCGATCGCCGCTTCGATCGCCTCGCGGCGTTCGGGCCAATGCGCGGCGGACGCCCAGCCATTGTCGATCACAATGAGGAGGGGACCTGCGCCTGCGAAGCTCGCCCGGTCGGGATTGAGCACGGGCCGCGCCAGCGCAAGGATAATCAAGGCGGCGAGCAGCATGCGCAAGGCGGTCAGCCACCAGGGGCTCCGCGCCGGCGTCTCCTCCGTCGTCTTGAGGTCCTTGAGCAGCCGTGTCGGCGGGAAGACCACAAGCTGCGGGCTCGGCGGGGTGAACCTGAGCAGCCACCAGATGGCGGGAAGTGCTGCGAGAGCCGCCAATACCCAAGGCTGAAGAAATCCGATCGCGCCGATGGTGAGCATGGCTAGAGCCCTGCGGCCTTTCCGGCGCCCGCCGCGGGTCGTGCAGCACGGTAGCGATAATCGCTCTCGAGCCCCGCGAGCCGGCTATGCAGCGACAGCACCGCCTCCTCGGGCGGACGGTCGGTGTGATGGATCAGGAACGACCAGCCGAGCTTCTGCGTCATTTGGATCAGATCGGCGCGGTGGCGCTTGAGCCGCTCCTGGTAGTCCTCGCGCAAGGTTTCGGCGCGGCCGGCGATCATCCGGTCGCGGCCTTCGCTCGCGGCGAATTCGGTCCGCCCGGCATAGGGAAGCGTTTCCTCCGCCGGATCGACCACCTCGACGAGATGCCCGCGTACTCCTTGCGCGGCGATCTCCTCGAACCGCGCGCGCATATCCGCGATCGGCTCAAGAAAGTCGCCGAACAGGAGGCACTCGGAGAAACGGCTCAACCGCGTGTTCGGCGGCAGGCTCGTCTCGCTCGTGTCGCCCATCAGGATCTCGGCGACCCTGCGGGCGGCCGCGCGCCCGGTGAAAGGTTGTCCGCCGATCAGACCGACCCGCTCGCCGCCGCGGGCGAGGAGCTCGGCAAAGGCGAGCGCGAGCACCACGGCGCGGCTTTCCTTCGACAACTTGGCGAGCCTGGAGCGAAAGCGCATCGACGGCGAGAGATCGACCCAGAGCCAGACCGTGTGCGCCGCCTCCCACTCACGCTCGCGGACGAACAGCGTGTCGGAACTCGCCGAGCGGCGCCAGTCGATGCCGGTCACGGAGTCGTTCTGGTCGTAATGACGGAACTGCCAGAACGTCTCGCCGGGACCGACGCGGCGGCGGCCATGGGTGCCATGCGCCACCGTATGGGCGATCCGCTGCGACTCGATGAGGAGCGCAGGGATCCGCGCCGCCAAGCGGTGGGCTTCGGCTTCCTCGCCCGAAAAGGGCTGAAGCGATTTCTCCCGAGTAACGGTCAAGCTCGAATTACCCCAGCGGCTCGACGAGCCGCGCCACCATCTGGCTCATGTCGACCCCTTCGGCACGGGCGGCGAAGGTGAGCGCCATCCGATGCTTGAGCACGGGCTCGGCAAGGTCGATCACGTCATCGACGGAGGGCGCAAGCCGCCCCTCGATCAAGGCTTTGGCGCGCACGGCCAGCATCAGCGCCTGGCTGGCGCGTGGGCCCGGTCCCCAGGCGATCATATCGTCAAGCTCCTCGTCGATGCCGGTGCCAGGCCGCGCCGAACGCACGAGCTTGAGGATCGCATCCACCACCTGATCGCCGACGGGCAATTGGCGCACGAGCCGCTGCGCCACCATCAACTCGTCGCCCGAGAGAATGGTCTTGAGCGCGCGCTCCTCGACGCCGGTCGTGGCAAACAGCATGCGGCGTTCGGCGGCGGCGTCCGGATAGGACACATCGATCTGCAACAGGAAGCGGTCGAGCTGGGCTTCGGGCAGGGGATAGGTGCCTTCCTGTTCGAGCGGGTTCTGGGTGGCGAGCACATGGAAGGGGCGGGGCACGTCGTGACGCTTGCCGGCCACGGTGACGTGATGCTCCTGCATCGCCTGAAGCAGCGCCGACTGCGTCTTGGGGCTCGCGCGGTTGATCTCGTCGGCCATCAGCAACTGGGTGAAGATCGGGCCCTCGACGAAACGAAAGCCGCGCCGCCCGGCCGCGCCCTCCTCGAGCACCTCGGAGCCGACGATGTCGGAGGGCATCAGGTCGGGGGTGAACTGGATGCGCTTGTTCTCGAGCCCGAGCACCGTGCCGAGCGTCTCGACCAGGCTCGTCTTGGCAAGGCCCGGCACGCCGATCAGCAGCGCGTGACCGCCGGAGAGCAGCGTGATGAGGGCAAGGTCGATGACGCGCTCCTGGCCGAAAATCGTCGAGGAGGTGGTCTCGCGGACGCGTCCAATCTTGGCGCCAACCTCCTCGATACGATCGACGAGCTGGGAATCGGCTTGGGCAAGGGTTGTCATGGCTTCAGTTTGTCTCGATCCTGAGTGATAAGGGAAATATAGGGGCAAAGGCCTCGTGGAGTAGAAGCACTTTGAGCGGCAATTCGGTCACAATCGTGTTGACTTGGATCGTGTTGACTTGGGCCTCCAGGCGGACCGGGCATGCTGGCCGCCCGGCGATCGGGCCAGGAGCCGCCTAGCGATGCCTGACCAAAGCAACAGCGACGCTGTGGTAGCATTGGAGAAAGCCCGCGGCAAACCGGCTTCGGGAGCATTGCCAAAGCTTAATCTTTGCGGGGATATCGGGCTCAAGATCGGCCATGACGGGACCTGGTACTACCAGGGGAGCGCCTTCGCGCGGAAAGAGCTCGTCAAGCTGTTCGCCTCGGTGCTCCGCCTCGAGGACGACGGGCTCTACTACCTGGTCACGCCGGTCGAGAAAGTGCCGATTGCCGTCGAGACGATGCCCTTCGTCGCGGTGGAGATGAGCCAGAGCGGAAGCGAGGAGGGGCAGAGCCTCTCATTCCGCACCAATGTGGACGACATGGTCACGGCGGGGCTTGAGCATCCGCTCGGCTTTCAGCCCGGCGCGGGGCAGGACTTCATCCCCTTCATTCTCGTAAGGAACGGTTTGAAGGCGCGGCTGTCCCGTCCGGTCTATTACGAGCTTGCGGCGCTCGCGGTCGGGGCCACCGCGCCCGAGAGACCGGGCGTGTGGAGCGATGGCGCATTCTTCCCATTCCCCGGCGCGGGAATTGGCTAGGCTCCCGCGCGCCACTCGCTTTGCGGGATAGGCGCCGCTATGGTGCAGCTCGCGCCGCCCCGCCAGGATCCTGAGTCAACTCGATGTTTCGCATTGCGCTGATCGATATTCTTCTCTTCGCGCTGCCCTTTCTGATCTACGCGGCCTACATGGTCGCGGTGAAGGGGGTGGCGCCGAAGAATGTCTGGCAGAGTGCGCCCATCTTCTGGCTGCTCGCGACGGGCGTCGGGCTTATGCTCGTGGTGATGGCCACGATCATCCAGGTCTCGGGCGGAAAGCCCGGCGGAACCTATCACCCGCCGAGCCTTGAGGACGGCGTCATCAAGCCCGGCACGATCGACTGACGGCGGCCCATGCCCAAGACTGCGCTCGAGCGCTCACCTGCGCCCCCTTCACTCAAGGACGCCACGTGGCTGAAACGCCCCGAGGTAGCGCGCGTCTTCGCCGCCCTCGCAGGCCCCGGTGTCGAGACGCGCGTGGTGGGGGGTGCGGTGCGCAACAGCCTGCTCGGGCTTCCCGTGACGGAAATCGATCTCGCCACCACGGCGCGCCCGGAACAGGTCATGGCGCTCGCGCGGCAAGCGGGTCTCAAGGCGGTTCCGACCGGAATCGAGCATGGCACGGTCACAATCGTCGCCGACGGCGTTCCGTTCGAGGTGACGACGCTCCGGCGTGACGTAGAAACATTCGGTCGGCATGCGATGGTCGCGTTCACCGAGAATTGGGAGGAGGACGCGCGCCGGCGCGACTTCACGCTGAACGCGCTCTATGCGGCTGGCGACGGGACCGTCTTCGATCCGCTTCGAGGCTATGACGACGCCGTCGCGGGGCGGGTGCGGTTCATCGGCGATGCGGACGCGCGCATCAAAGAGGACTATTTGCGTATCCTGCGCTTCTTCCGCTTCAACGCCTATTACGGCAAGGGCCCGTTCGACGCGGAGGGGCTTCGCGCTTCGGTCACGCTCCGCGGCGGAATGGCGCAGCTCTCGGCCGAGCGGGTCGCGGGCGAGGTGAGGCGCATTCTCGTCGCGCCGCAGGCGATGCGCGCGGTCGAGGCGCTGTTCGATTACGGGCTCCTGCCGGACATTTTCGGCGGCGCGCCGCGGCTTGAGCGGTTCAGGCGTCTGGTCGCGATCGAGGCGGCACTCGGGCGCGCGCCGAGCGCCATGGTGCGGCTCGCGGCGCTCGCCGTGTTCGTCGGCGAAGATGCGGAACGCTTGGCCGCGCTCTTTCGTCTCTCGAATGCCGAGCAGGCGGTGCTTGCGCTCGGTGCCGGAGATCATGAAGCGAGCGGTCTGCCTGACGAGAACGCGGCCAGGCGGCTGCTGTACCGGCTCGGACCTGCCAGTTATGCGGCCGCTGCGCTGCTCGCGTGGGCCGACTCCGGCGCCGATCCAAGCGACCCGAATTGGGGCGCGGCCGTGACCCTTGACGAACGCTGGCAGGCGCCGGTCTTTCCGCTCAAGGGATCGGACCTTGTGGCGATCGGCGCGGTCGAGGGTCCCGCGCTCGGCGCGCTTCTGCGCAAGCTCGAGGACGAATGGGTGGCGCAAGGCTTCGCTACGGACCGCGACCGGCTTCTGGCGCGAGCGAAAGGCCTCGCGCGCTGATCGTCAGCCCCGGCTGAGACGTTCGATCAGCGCCATGGCCGCGGCGGGCGCGTGCAGCTTTCCTTCATGGATGAAGTAGATAAAGACGTCGCGGGGCTTGGCGTCGAGTTTGTGCGCGGGGTCGACGCGCGGAAGATCCTTGGGCGCTTCGCCCTTGGCCCAGATCTTCGCGCGTGCCGCCCAGGCATCGAGTTCTTGCGGCTTATAGGCTGCCGGTAGCGTATCGTCGCCGCGCTGGAGTCGCGCATAGACCACCTCGCCGGTCAGGTCGGCGATCGAGGGCCAGGTCTCGGCGTCGGTATAGGCGGCGCCCACGCCACTATCGCGCAGAAGCTTGATGAATTCCGGCGTCGCGAAACTTGCGTGGCGAGGCTCGATCACGTGATGGAGCTTCAGCCCGTCAATCTCGCGCGGCAAATGCGCGAGAAAGCGGGCGAAGTCGTCCGCGTCGAATTTCTTGAACGGCGCGAATTGCCACAACACGGGTCCGAGCTTCGCCCCCAACTCGGCGAGGCCTGAGGCGAAGAAGCGTTTGATGAAGCTTCCAGTCTCGGCCAGCGTCTTCTGCTGGGTGACGAGACGCGGGCCTTTCACCGAGAAGACGAAGTCTTCCGGCACCGCGGCAGCCCAGGCGCGGAAGCTCTTGGGAGTTTGCAGCCGGTAATGGGTGGCGTTGATCTCGATCGAGGTGAGGTTGGCGCCCGCGTAGGCAAGTTCGTCGGCCTGCTTAAGCCCCTTCGGATAAAACACGCCGCGCCAGGGCGCGTAGCTCCATCCGCCGATGCCGGCGCGGATCCGCCCTGATGATCCCGCCTGTTTCCTCGCCATCGAAACCACTCCGCGTCATGCCCGCGAAGCCGGGCATCCAGTCATCACCGATATGGCGAACTACACTTACGTCTGTGATGACTGGATTGCCCGGTCAAGCCGGGCAATGACAATGGGTGCTCTGGCGGACACCAGCAAGAAGGTTGCCCCATGCCAAAATAGCTTAAGCGGCCTTCTTCTTGGCGACCGCACCTTCGAGCACGCCGAGGATGTCGCTCTCTTTCATGATGAGAAGCTCCTCGCCGTCGATCTTGACCTCGCTACCCGACCACTTGCCGAACAGCACGCGGTCACCGGGCTTCACGTCGAGCGCCTGAAGCTTGCCCGTGTCGTCATGCATGCCGGGGCCCACGGCGACGATCTCGCCTTGTTGCGGCTTCTCCTTGGCGGTGTCGGGGATGATGATGCCGCCTTTGGTCCTGTCATTCTCCTCGATACGGCGCACGACGACGCGGTCATGCAATGGACGAAACTTCATTTCGGCTCCTCCTACGAGCAATCGTTCTTGTGGGCGTTCGCGCGGCGCGCACCGGCCGCGCACTGTGTGGAGGAGGTCTTAGCACTTTCGAGGAGGGAGCGCCAAGATCGCTAGCAGGGCGCCCAGCTTGCTGCCAATCATCTGATTTGATTTGGAAAAATCGTGCATCACGCTGGGTTCGGGGGTTAACTTTTGGCAGAATAGCGAGAATCAATTTGCGGGGACGTAGGACCATGGATACCGCCTTCCGCCGCCAAATTGAGGGTTTCTCGCTGACCACCGCGGAGATCCTCTACCGCTTGCCCGATTACCCGAGGCTCCTGCAAACCTATGTCTGGCAGGACTACGATCTGGCCCCGCGCTTTCCCAAGCTCACCGATTTCCTCGATTTCTGGCACGCCAATCTCGACGGCGCGCTTTACCGCATTCGCGTCGCGCACCGGAGACTGATCAAGCCTGCCGAATTCCGCTTCGTCGCGGGCGAGCTCCGCCTGCATTAGCCGGGAGCGGCATCTTCGGACGTTCAGGCGGGAGCAACCGATACGTTGATGCTGTGAACGGCACAGCTCTCGGCGAGGTCGGCCTTCTTCCCCGGATTGAGTGCGTTGACGTTGCCCTCGACACCGTTTGCCGTCCAACGGCTCTTATAGGCGAGGATGACGCCTCTCGGCACGTCGTCCGAGACCGCGAGTTTCAGCGTGATCGCTCCGGTTTGATTGCCGAGCCGGACCCGAGCGCCATCCGCAAGCCCGCGCGAACGCGCTTCGTCGGGATGCATAAAGGCCCGGTCCTCGCCCAGTTGCTTGAGCACCTTGGCGTCGTTGCCGAAGCTGCTGTTCATGA
>CAYMJW010000026.1:0-23066 GCA_964390455.1 uncultured Methyloceanibacter sp.
CGGGGTCACCATTCCCTCTCATTTCGCCCAACCTGGGTTCCGCCCGTCGCCCTCGCTCTCACCGGCGGCGGCCGCAACGCGCAGATAAAGCGGCAACAAACCCGCGGCGCACATGAACCATGTTTGCCACATGCCCCAGGCAAACGAGCCCACCAAGGCGAAGGCCGCAAAGGTCCCCGCCGCAAATGGCTGAGCTGCCGCCGGCAGGTAAAGGATCAGCATGACCACGGCCGCGCCTGCGATGGCGAACAGAACCGCCCCCACCGCACCGAGTTCGTAGAAGGCGTGCAGAAAAATGTTGTGAGCATGGTGGCCAGTCCCTCGCGGAGCAACGAATCGGTCGGACGGGTCGGCAGGCGCGGCGGCTTTTTGTTGTTTGGTCAGTACGGGAGTCGACTTCACACCGATGCCGAGCAAAGGATGGGTCAGCGTTTGCTCCGCCGTCGACTGCCACAGGATGATCCTGTGCCGGGCAGAGTTTGGCAGCCAATTCGCGAGGTGCAGTTCGCTCTGGTAAGCGATGAAGCTTGCCGGAATGACCAGCACGAAGGCCGCGCACCAAAGCACAGCGAGAGCGGGGATGACGGCTCGCGGCCGGAAACTCCAAGCCGACAACACAACAAGAGCTGAACCAATCAGTGCCATTTGCGACGATGCGTGCTCCGAAGCGGCGATAACGGCAGCGAGTGCGACAAAGAAAACAGTCATGGCAGCCGTGCGTCGTGCGCCCTCAAGCGCTGTCAGGGCAAGCAATCCCGGCCAGAGGTGGAACATGGCCAAACTGACGTTGGTATCCAGTTGCGACAGCTTTATTCGTGTCACCTGGCCTTGCACCATCTTGAGGTGTTTGGCGGCGGAAGGCTGCAGCAGGGGGACCAAGTTCATGATGGTTCGGGTGATGATTCCGCCGGTGAGCAACTCGATCAAAATGAAGAGCCCGCCGAGAAAGGCCCCAGCCGCGAAGAAAAGCCCCGCCTGCACCAAGATTCTCTTGTCCAAGGAAAGTGCCGCCGCCACGGCTGCGAAGGACATGAGAGCGAGGCCAGCAAGCATGGCTGCCTTGCCGAAGCCGTCGACGCGCTCCGCCGACCAGGTCGCATTGAGGAACACATAGGCCGCCAGCAGCAACCAGACAGCAAGCACGTGAAGCGCCTGCCCGCGCGGCAGAAGTTGCCGCCAGCCAACCCCGCGGCGAACCGCCGCTCCGATCAAGACGATGCCAACAAGGGCAAAGAAGAAGGGCGTGAGTCGCGGCGCGACGCTCGTGGCGAGCGGACTTAGGAAGAAAACCGCGGGAAGAAGGCGAATGGTTGAGCCCGCATGGGGGCGCGTTGCGGTATTTTGCGCGAAGCGAAGGGCCATGACTCAATCGCCCTGACTGAGCAAATGCGGCAGGCGGTCCTTGAGCTTCGCGGCGAGGATATCAAGCGGGTTCTCCTTGATTGGCTCGATCTCGGCAAGAGCACGGGAAAGCGCCTCCGGGCTGAGCTCGGCAATGGGCAACACGCGGCACCAGTCGTTGCTCATGAGGAAGTCACGATACGCCTGCTCCTCGTCATTGAACCCATGCGCCGCGGGCCTCACCCCAACCACCGGCAACCGTGCAGAGATCGCCTCCGACATCATGCTGGTTGAATCCTCAGTGCAGACGATGATTTCAGCATTGGCGAAGATTTCAGGCAAGGTGTCGGGCCCCGCGGTGCGGAAGTCGATGAAGCGGGCGATCACGCTTTCGTCCTTGGCAAGCGCCGCGATCTTATCGGCAAGAGAGTTGGGCGTCCGACGCGAGGTGGAGACCAGCCAGCGCGTGCCCCAGGCCCTGGTGAGGTCTGTGACGAAGCCGAGCAGGCGCTCCCACTCGTAGCGCCGGTAGCGCAAGGGATAGGCATTGCCGCCAATGAGCAATCCGGCGAGCTGCGGACGCCGGTCAACGCCGTAGCGCGGCACGATCGCGGGCCGGCCGAGCGCTGCCGGATCGATCGAAGACGGCTTGAGCGAGACGAGGTGCCGGGAGCTTCCGGCATCGCGTCCGTAGGACGAGATGGTCAGCGTGAAATTTTCAGGTCCCAGCCCTCGCAAAAGCGCGCCGCAAATAATGCTTGGAATGCCGAGAAATCGGGACACGCAAATATTCGGCATCAAGGTCTCGCCGCCGGTGGAGACCACGAGGTCGGCCTTGGGCAACGCATCGGCATCAATGCGGTAGGCCATGCGCAGCATGCGCGGTGGAAAAAAGGTCTTGGCGTTGATGCGGCGCCTTAGCCAACGCGTGGGTACGATCCATTTGCGCTTCACCTCGATCCGCGTTACCTCGACGGGGCGAAGGCGCTTGATCGCCGCAATGACGCCCTCGCTGACATGGTAGTGGCCGGGCCGCGTATCGGCGAGAAAAATGACCTTAAGTGGCATTACGATCCACGCATTCACGAATTCGGCGAAGTGGACATTTCAGGCGTTCAACCATGGTAAGGCGGAGATGGCGCGTAACGCCAGTATTGTACGCCGGAAGAACAGCCTCCCGCCGGTAACAACGGTCGATAGGTGAACGCCCCTTCCCTTGGGATTGACCCGCCCGCCAAACTGTCGCAATGGCTTAAAGCCTCCCGCCATCTCCGAACAGCGCGCTTCTGGGTCCTCTTGCCTTGACGCCATCGCGGCCTCATGCTGATGCAAAAAGAAGGGAGTCCAATGCAGCGCAATTGGCTTTCGACGCAGCGCTTGAAGAAGCGATTGATACAATCCCGGTACGTCCTTCTCCCCAGACGCAGCGCTGGTTCGCTGCATTTCTACCCGGCTAAGCCCCCTCGTGCGGGTTCCGCCCTATACAAGATTTGCCGCGAGCTCCGATTGTCGCGGGCGCACGGCATCAATCCTGATGGGCCAACAATCTTCTGGCCCATCTCCGAACATCCCATCCCTGAGCCTCAACCCGGCCTGATCAATGGGCACTGCATCGACATCGACAAGACAACCGTCATGCGTCTCTCCGCCGACATCTTCGGCTACGGTTATGACATCGATCCACGATCCTACGATCGCCCCTATGTTCGCAAATCCAACCTCAACGCCATGCATGATGGCATCGAGTGCCGCACGCCATGCGAGCGAGAGCCCGGCTTTGTCTACCAACGCGTCATCAACAACGAGATCGAAGATGGCTTGGTGGAGGATCTTCGCTTCATTTACATCGACGGCCTGCTCGATTTTGCATATCGCAAGGTCAGGCCAAAGGCCGAGCGCTTCCGCAACGCCAACGCGGCTGCTTACATCGTTCGAACGTCGGACGTCGCAAGCGCCAACGAACTAGAGCAAATCGCCAGCCTGTGCAAACGCATCGGTCTCCAGTATGGAGAAATCGACACGCTCCGCGACATCGATGACCGACGCCTCTACGTCATCGACGTGAACAGGACGCCTCATGGTCCACCCAATGGACTCCCTGTCAAGCTGGCGTGGTGGGCCGTTACGGATATGGCAGCCAATTTTCGGCGCGCCTTCTTGCCAGAGAGCCGGTAGGACCGTGACGCGAAGGGAGACGCGCCGTCATTCCCCTTTTCGGGCCTCAAGACCCCATCGCTCAGTCGGATAGAGCATCAGATTCCTAATCTGAGGGTCACAGGTTCAAATCCTGTCGGGGTCACCGCTTCGCGCGTCAGGAACGGAGAGCGCTCCAAACGCCAGAGCAGACGCCGGATGGCCCGGTGCCAGACCATGTCCCCGTGCCCCCAGAGCGGCTGAACCGTCCGGTCCCCTTGGCGACACGCGGGCCAGCGACGCCATTGATCTTGGCCTGCCCCGAGGCAGTAACGCGGCCCGCCAAATGGATCTTGTGAAAGACGAACTTTCCGCTCGTCGAGTAAATCCGGCCGCGGTCTATACCGAGGCCAATCTTGATCTTTCCGCAATGCCCGTTGGTCGTGACGAGAAGCATATTCCAGCTTCCGTCATAGGAGGCCGCGCTCGCGGGCTGAGCCGAAGGGAGGAGTACGAATGCGATCAACAGGGCGAAGGCGGAGATGCGATTGGCAGTCATGGGAGTCCTCATGCGTATGTTGTCCTGCGGTTCATCCGAGCTGTCCTGGTCATGTAACGCCTACCACGGAGGCTCGGTTCGCGGGAGCCTCGCACGAAATGCGTTAACGGAGCAATGCGCCGGGCTTCCGGCGCCGCAAGTCAGCGCTGGTCGATGGCGGAGGCGGCCAGCGCGGGGCTTTTGAAGCCGCGGCGGCGACTGGCAGGTACCGCCTCCGGCACAATGGTCGATATCGCTTCCGGCGCGGTGGCTGGTGCCACGCCGGGCGCGCGCGGCTCGACACCTGGAAGCGCCGGATCGGGCAGCCGGGACAGCCTGAGCGAGTTGGCGACGAGCAAGAGGCTCGAACTCGCCATGACGGCGGCAGCGAGCACCGGCTGCAGGATCCCGAACGCCGCAAGCGTGATCGCGATGAGGTTGTAGCCGAACGCCCAGATGAGGTTGGTGACGATGGTTCGACGCACTACGCGCGACACCTCAATCACCCAGGGCAGCATCCACAGACCATCCTTGGGCAGCACGAGAGCGGCCGTCTCGCGCGCGAGGTCGGTTGCCGAGCCGACGGCGATGCCGACATCCGCGTCGGCCAGAACCGGCCCGTCATTGAGGCCGTCGCCGACCATCGCCACGACACCGTAGCGCTGCCGATATTGGTCGAACGCGGCCTGCTTCGCTTCCGGCGAAAGCGCGGCTTGAAGGTCCTCGATCCCAACCAAGGCTCCGATCCTCTGGGCGGCCGGCGCGAGATCTCCGGTGAGCAGCGCGACGTCAACCCCGAGGCGGCGCAACACTGCGACCGTCGCGCGGGCATCGGGGCGCGGCGTGTCGTCGAAGGCGAGCACGGCGTGAACCCTGCCCCCCCAGCCGACATAGACCACGGAATGCGTGCTTGCTTCGAGCGTTTCGGCCCGCGTGGCGAGGGAAGGCGACAGCTTCCAGCCGAGCTCGCGCACAAAGGCGCGATTTCCCGCCGCGACCGCCTCGCCGCCAGTCTCTCCGCGAATGCCGCGGCCGGGCACCGCTTGAACGTCGCTCGTGACGCAAGGGGCAATCCCTTTCGCCTCCGCTGCCGCCGTGACCGCGCGCGCGAGCCCATGTTCTGAATGACGCTCGAGCCCCGCGGCCCGCGCCAGCACGTCTTCGGCGGCGGCCCCTTCGGTCTCGATGCCGGCAAGGCGCGACGCCCCCGATGTCAGCGTGCCGGTCTTGTCGAAGGCGACGAGCCGCGTGCGGGCAAGGGATTCGAGCGCCGCCGGATCGCGGACGAGGCATCCGCAGCGCGCGAGCCGGCCGATGCCGAGCGAGGTCGCGAGCGGTGCGGCAAGGCCGACCGCGCAAGGACAGGCGACCACCAGCACCGCGAGGCCGACGAGGAGCGCCCGGTCGAACGGTATCGTTTGCGCCCAATAGGCGACGGCAAGCGCGCCGAGCAGGAGAACGAGGGGCACCGAGAGGCCGACGAGGCGGTCGGCGACGCGTTGGATCGGGCTCCTGCGCGCGAGCGCCGCGCGGACCGAGCGGCAAATCTGCGCCCAGCGCGTGGCCGAGCCTGCGCCGCTGCTTCGGATCAGCAAGGGGCCGTCCTGGTTCATGCTGCCCGCGATCACGGCCGAGCCCACGCTCTTCGCCACCTGGCGGCTCTCGCCCGTAATCACGGACTCATCTGAGTGCGAGCGACCCTCGACGACGATGCCATCGACCGGAACGCGCTCGCCGGGGCGGACGCGCACGAGCATCCCGGGTGCGACTTCGCGCACGGGGCGCCGAATCTCGGCGCCATCGTCGACAATCGTCGCGCACTCGCTCTCGGCCGCCAGCAGCGGCTCGAGATCGCGCGCCGCCTTGGCGCGGCCCGCGGCCTCGATATAGGCGCCGAGCGTGAACAGCATCAGCACCATGGTGGCCGTGTCGAAATAGACCTGCTGGCTCCCCTCGATGGTGGCGAACACGGAATAGGCGTAAGCCGCGCCGACGCCGAGAACGACGAGCGCGGAGGCGGTCAAGCGCCCTTCCCGCGCTGCGCTCCAGGTTTCGCGGAAATAGGGTTCGCCAAGAATAATGAGTGCCGGCGTGGCGAACAGCCACAGCAGCGCGTGAATCCACGGGAGCAACCGTGCATCGACGCCGTCAAACGTACCCCCATACATCAGGAGGCTGATGAGCATGATGTTCATGGAGAGAAAGGCGCCGACCCCGAGCCGGATCAGAAGCCAGGCGGATTCCCATTCCTCGGTTCTCCCATGCTTGACCTGGTAGGCGATGCAGCAGCCGTAGCAGCAGAAAGCGCAATCCTCGCCGTTGATCGTGCGCTGCATGGCGCGCGGCCCCACGGGGAGCACGCAATGGCTGCATGAGCGGTCTGCCGGTAGGGTCATCCGCCTGGTCCTGTCGCCGGAGCGTGGCCAATATGAGCGTGGCCAATATGGGCGTCCATCGGCAAGACCCCGCGGCCAAGCGTGATCAGCCCGAGCACGAGCAGGAAGCTTGCGGCGACCCACACGCCGCGCTGCCGCCAGACCGGCGACAGCATAAAGCCGAGGCTGCCCATCATCAGCATGGCGGGGAACGTGCCTAAGCCGAAGGCGAGCATGACGAGAAAGCCCGGGAGCGGCCCCGCGGTGCTCGCAGCCTTGGCCGCAAAGGCATAGACGAGCGGGCACGGAAGAAAACCGTTGAAGACGCCGAGCGCGACCGGCGTGAGCCTGCTCTTCGAGGCCAGAAGATTGCGCAAGGAGGCGGCGAGCCTCGTTGCATTGAAGCCGCTCGTCAGGGTGTGCAGCCGCTGCAGCAGCCCGAAAAACTGCAAGGCGACGACGATCATGAGGAGCCCCGCGGCGATCGCGAGCACGCGCTGGGCGGCGTCGAACGAGCCGCCGCTCAAGGCCAGGCCGAGCGCGCCGGCCACCGCGCCGAGAAAGCAATAGGTCGTGACCCGGCCGACATTATAGAGGAGCTGACGTTCGGCCGTGGCTGCGGCCCCGCGCGGATCGCGGCCCAAGGCACAGGCGAAGCCGCCGCACATGCCGATGCAGTGGAAGCTGCCGGCCATTCCGGCGGCAAATATCACCAGATATTCGGTCACTGGCAGAACGCCTTGCCGCCTACCGCCAGCTCACCGGTACGCGCTGTCCCGCGCCGCTATGAACGGACGAGATAAGCGATCCAAATGAGGAAGGCGACATATGCGATCGCCATGCCGACAAAGGCAAGCGACTGCTCCCAACTGCTGTTTGCGAGCACGAAAGCCGGATGCGGAAGCATGAGCACCCTCCCCTTTAACCCAAATACACCCGGGCCACGTTTAGGCCAAGCGCCGCAAAAAGCAGTACGAGGTTCAAAATCGCCACTCCCAAGACAATCCTGGCCGCCATCTCGACTCTCCTCGGTTGCTCCGGTGCTTCAGCCTGCAGAGACGTTGCCTACGAGATCCGTCTTCCCCTACGAGATACGTCCTGGGCCGAGCCCGCCCCAATAATGATACGTGTAGTAAAGCCCCCAGAGAAGAAGCACGGCGTAAACCACGAGCAGCCATACCGGGATATAGCCGTGTCGCGCCTCTATGGCGCCGCCGCCAAAGTCCTCGGTCTCGTCCGCGTGGGAGTGCGGTTCACTCTTGGGCTTGCTCGGCGCGTTTTCGCTTTTCTTCACTTTCAATCTCCATCTCGGTGAACCTGACCGAAGCCTCGTCGCCGCCCAGCAGCGCGCCGGAGAGCACGCCCCAAATGAACAGGCAGAGCGCGCCGAGGCTCATCAACAGCGCACTTGCGTAGGGCCCCGTGACCTCGAAACCTTCCATGGCTCATTGTCCTTGCGTTGAGGGGGAGGCGTCGGCGCCAAAAGCGGCCCCCTGCTGCGGTGCGGGCGCGCCAGGCTTGTAGGCCGTCTCGGGCGTGTCCGCCCTGAGACTGAGATCGTTCAGCGCCTTGCGCTCGGTCTCGCTGATGGTCAACGGCTGCCCCGTGAGCGGGTCCTTGTAGGCCGACAGCGCGAGAATGTAATAGGAGAGCGCCCAACGATCCTCATCGGAGAACGAGTCGCGGTAGGACGGCATGGGCGTCCCGCTCAGCCCGGTCGTGATCGTCCGGTAGATGTCCTGGACCGCCGGCCCTGACTTGAACTGGCCGCTCGTGAGGTCGGCCGGGACGATGGTGAAGCCGTCGTCATCCTCGAGCCCAGCGGCCTTTTCCCCGTCGCCCTTCCCGCCCTTGCCGTGGCATTCCCAGCACTTGGCTTCCTCCCAGATCACCTTGCCGCGTTCGACCAACTCGGGCGAAGGCGCGGGCGGCGGCCCGATATGAAGTGGCTCGCCCGCCGGCTCCTCGGTGAAGTAGGCATAGGGCTTGGCGGGATCGGAACGATCCACCGCCAGCACGTATTTGATGTACTGAATGACGGCGAGGCGGTCGTTGAGCGGCAGATCGTACCAAGGCGGCATCGCCGAGCCGCGAACGCCGCGGGTGATCGTTCTCAGCAAATCGCCGTCGGTCGGGATCGATTCCTTCGTCAGTCTGAACTTGAACACGGCGGTGCTGAAATTGCGCGGCCGCTGATTGTAGAGGAACGTCGCCGCCGGGCCGTTGCCGTCGCCGTTGGCGCCGTGGCAGCCGAGGCACCGCCGCTCATACACCTCCTTGCCGTGGGCGATCCATTCCTCCGAGCGAGGCAAGGTCACGTTCGTGACTTCGATGCTTTGCGGTTCGAACAGATCGCGCCACTTGCCGCGGTTCATGCCGAGCTTCTGGAGATAGGCAATAAGGGCCTGCAAGTCGGGCGTCTCGGCGCCAATCTTGACCTTGTCGCCTTTGAATTGCTCGCCGGGACTGTGAATGATCGGCACCTTTCCGCGCGCATGCATCGGCACGAACAGGAGGCCGTCGCTGCTCGGCGTGAGCCTGATCTTTTCCTTGCTCGCGAAGTCGAACAGCTTCTCCGTCAGCGGGGTCTTTTCGAGGGTGCGATTGCCTTCCCCGTCATCGACGATCGCGATCGCCTTGCGCGGGCGTTCAAACAGCCCGCGATAGGGCGCCATCACCGAGTCCGGCGACAGCATGCGCGGGTTCCAGAAATGGGCCAGATGCCATTCGTTGCTGTATTTCAGCCCGACGCGCATCAGATCCGGCCCGATCCGCCGCGTGCCGAAGAGATGCGGAATGTCGAAGGCGAACTCGCCCGACTCGGTCACCGGTCCCCAGCGGCGCGTCTCGCCGGTCACCGGACGGACGAATTGGGAATGGCAGTACCAGCAACCCTCGCGCAAATAGATGTCCCGGCCGCGCTGCTCGAGCGGCGTGTAGTCGGTCGCCTTGGTCTCCATCCATTTGAGCTCGCCGAGATCGGTGCGCACGACCGCGGTCACCTTGTCGGTGCGCGCCGAAGGCTCGAAAAAGGGCAGGAACCCTTGGGTGATCAGCGCCAGGAAGAAACAGAAGACGCCGGCAACCAGGATGACGAATCGTGCGCTCATCAGGCCCGCCCTCCCGCAAGAGTGGGTGAGGTGCCGTAGGCTGCCCGTTCCTCGGCCGTCGAAGGCCGGGCGATCGCCGTCATCATCAGATTGATGACGAGGAGCGTCATGCCGATGTCCATGGTGATGCCCGCCGCCGTGCGAACCAGCCAATACGGTCGCATCGGCAGCACCGTGTCGAGCCATTCGGTGCCGGCCATCCATTGAAAGCCCTGCTGAAGCCCGCCGGCCGTGAGCACGAGGCCCATGATCGAAATGCCAACGGTGATCAGCCAGAACGACCAATTGCCGAGCTTGAACGACCAGAGCTCCCGCCCGCACACCCGCGGCCAGACATAGACCAGCCCGCCGATCGCCCAGACCACGAAGGTGCCGAACACGGTGAGGTGCGAGTGCGAAATCACGAAATCGGTGAAGTGGGTCGGCTGCTGGATCGAGCGGAGCGCCTCGGTCGAGCCTTGGAAGCAGCCGGCGAGATACATGAGCGCGCCCATGATCAGGAATTTCGCCGGCAAGTTCCGCCCGATCGTGTCCCAGCGGCCGATCACGGTGCCGAAAAAGTTCACGAGCACCGTCCAGACCGGAATGATCAGCAGCATCGAGGTGACGATGGCGATCGTCTCGGCCCAGTCGGCGATCGGGCTGTAGAGATAATGATGGATGCCGACGAACGGATAGAAGAGCGCGAGCGACCAGAACCCGACAAGGGACAGTTTGTGGGCGTAGATCGGGTTCTTCACGCTGATCGGCAGGAAGTAATAGATCAGCACGTAGCCCGCGGGCGTGAGCCACAGCCCGACGATGTAATGGATGTAAAGGCCGTGAAAGGCGGCGCTGTTGATGCCCGAGATCATGTAGGGCAGGAGGATGCCGAGCACGAGGTTCATCGTCGTCCAGACGAACGCCCCGATCAGATACCAGAGCGCGACATAGAGTGGCGGCTCGAGCCGGCGCCCAATGGCGATGAGGAATTGCGCGGTGATGACCGCACAGGCGACAAACAGCGGGATCTTGGCGAACATGGGGAATTCGCCAGCCTCGAGGCCGTTATTGTCGCCGAACGGCAGCGAAATGAGCGCGGCCGCCGTGACGATGTTCCAGATCCAGGCGAGCGGCACGCCGAATTGCGGCCACGGCACCCGCACGCCGCAAAGCCGCGGCACCAGGTAGTAGCATTCGCCGATGAAGAGAGCGGAGAAGGCGCCGAAGATGACGCCGTTGACGTGGACCGGCCGAAGTCTGCCGAATGTCAACTCGACCGAGCTGCCGAGATAATCGGGGTAGTTGAACATCCCCGAGAGCAGGACGCCGACCGACGGCGCGACCAGGAGCCAAAACATGCCCCAATAGAGCCAGACCCGGACGACCGGCCAATCGACCAGCTCGTCGAGATCGACATTGGCGAACTTCCCGCGCAGGACTGCAGCTGTATCAGACACGGCGGCCTCCATTCAGAAGCGTGTTTCAACCGTGCACGAATTGGCGTCGTATCTTTGTCTTGCGGCCGTGGCGCTCCAACACACCGCGGTCGTATCCGACCACGTCTGGTGGTAAACGAAATCGCACTATCGAGGATTGGACGTCATTGCCGCCGGGTAGTTGCGGCATCAATCCCTACGGCGTGCCGACCCTCATGCATCATGACAAAACGCACTTTAGAATAATTCGAATTGGGCGTTTGAGTCCACGCTTATTTTTTTGTCACGCCAATTTTTTTGATTTCGAACTCGCGATCACGTCAAATCGCGGCGCGTATCCATTGCGCCACTTGTTCACCCTCATCGCCGCGTTGCATTGATTTCAAGGCCGTCATGCGCCGGCCGCATGGCGGAGATCAGCAATGCGATCCGGAATCTTCTTGGGGCCTGCCCCGCGCGACAAAAGCGGGACTCTTCGGTCGACAACCATCGAAGTCAGCGGGCGGTGCCGGTGAGAAACACGAACCCGGAATAGCCGCTGCGAATTTCCCGCTCCCTGATGCCGATTTGTTCGGCCTTCATCGCGACGACGTGGCGGGAGAACACCTCTTCGATCGCCTCGACCGAGAGGCTGAGAACCGGAAAGGGGCGATCCGCCACGACATAGCCCGCGGACCTGACGAGGAAGGCCGCGATAAGCGCGCCGCCTTGCTTTGCCGAACGGGCGTAAGCCGCGCAGGCCCGCTCGAACTCGTCCTTTCGCTCCGTGATCGACTCCGCGCAAAAGAACATGGTGGCCGCATCCCAGCGGCGCTCGGGGAGATCGAAGATCGATCCCTGCATGACATTCGTCTTGGCGCGCAGCGCCGGCATGGGGTTCTCCGGGAGCGAAAAATCCGGACCGTAGGCGCGGCGGGTCACGCCCCAGAAATGCTGCCATTGCGGCCGCATCGCGTCCTTGGCCAGCTCGGCCTTGAGCCAGGCCACATTGCTTTCGGCGTATTCCCAGACGGTCAGGCTGCGCGCCCGCGGCAGCGCGCAAAAGAGCGGGATGGGATTGGGCCCGGTCCCGACATCGACCACATCAAATTCTCCGGCCGGACGCGCTTGCCTCAACGCCTCCACCGCGCATTCGATCACGCGATCGTCGTCGGGATGCGGCTCCCCGTAATAGTGATTGAAATAGGCCTCCGAATCGAACGCGGCCCATTGATACTCCGCATTGCCGCGGCGCGACGGCTCGTCAACGGATTGCTTGTCGGCAGGCACGCTTTCTCGGCTCCCTGGGACCTGAGCGATCCTAGAGACGACGCAAGCGGCACGAAAGCGCGAAATGGGCCTTCTATCCGGCGACGCCGCGCGGAGAGACGGGCTGAAGCTGGGTGACCGGCGGCAGGATGCGTCTCGGCTCAAAGGATTTCAGGAACGCCACCATCTCGTCAGCCGCAAGCGGCTTCGAGAAGTAGTAGCCCTGCAACTCGGTGCAGCCGAGCTTCGCCATCGTGACCGCCTCGAACTCGGTCTCCACGCCCTCGGCGACGATGTCCATGCCGAGACCGCGCCCGATCGAGACCACCGACTGAACGATCGTCCGCGAAATATCGACGCGGGAAATGCGGCTCACGAACGAGCGGTCGATCTTGATCTTGTCGAACTTGAAATTGCAGAGATAGGCCAAGCTCGAATAGCCGGTGCCGAAATCGTCCAACGCGGTCTTGAAGCCGATCGACCGCAGCATATCGAGGATCGAATTGGTGTGGTCGGTCGTCTCAAGCAGCACGCCTTCGGTCAGTTCGAGCACGAAGCGGCCAGGGTCGATGCCCCATTCGCCGATGAGCCTTCGCAGGACGGTCTCGAGATCGACATGGCGAAACTGCGCCGGCGAGAGATTGACCGAAACTTCGAGATCGGGCCAGCGTCTCGCGTCCATCATCGCGTGGCTGAGGACCCACTCGCCGAGCGAGGGAAGGAGCCCGGCGTTCTCGGCGATGGGTATGAAGTCGGCGGGCGACATCTCGCCATGGATGGGATGGCGCCAGCGGAGCAGCGCCTCAAGGCCCATGATATTGCCCGAGTCGCAGGAGACGACCGGCTGATAGTGCAGGCAAAGCATGTCGCTCTCGATCGCCGAGCGCAGGTCCAATTCGATGGCGCGGCGGCGCTCGACCTGCTCGGCCATATCCCCGGAAAACAGCACCGCGCAATCGCGACCGCGATCCTTGGCCTCATACAACGCGATGTCGGCATGACGCATCAAGATATCGGCCGTTTGACCGTTGTCCGGTGCGAGCGCGATGCCGACGGAGGCCGTGACACGAATGCTCTGGCTGTTGACCACGAACGGCGTAGCGAACGCCAGGGCGACACGGTTCGCAAGCGAGGCGCTCGCCTCCTGCCCCGCGGGCGCGCAGAGGATGACGAACTCATCCCCGCCGAAGCGCGCAAGAAAGTCGTTTGGCCGAAGGCTGGCCTGGAGGCGTTCCGCGACGAGCTTGATCAGGTGGTCGCCGGCCTGATGTCCCAGCGTGTCGTTGATGTCCTTGAAGCGATCGATGTCGATATAGGCGGCGACAGCACGATTGTCGTGAGTCTCGAGCTGGCGGCCATGAAGGAAGTTGTCGATCCGCTCGACCATATGCACGCGGTTCGGCAGGCCGGAGAGCGCGTCGTGTTTGGCCTCGTGACGGGCTTCGGCCTCGCGCTCCGCCAACTCGTCGGAGGTGCGGCGAAGACGCCTGAGCATCGCGCTCGCGAGCAGGCCGGTGGCGAAAACGCCCAACGCCACGAGCGGCAGGATGATCGTCAGCAGGACATGCCCGGGACGCCGTGTCGTCCAGGTGAGATAGCCCATCGCGGCGTGGTCGTCGCCGACGAACGGCATCGACACCATGCCATCCGACTTGGTCGGCTTGGGCGTCAGCTGCAAGTCGTTCAACAGTAGCGAATGCCCGATCTGCGAGGTGAACGTCGCGTCGATATAGGTGATAGTGATGAGGAGGTTCGGCGTGCCCTTGAGTAGATCCATGTTGATATTGGGCACGATGGTCATGGCGGCAACGACCGCGGGCCGCCCGTCCACGGGCATGATGTGGCCGGCCCAGAGCGCGATCCGCACGCCGGTGAGGAACTTATAGTCGCCTTGCGACTCGTTGAACGTGTTCGGGCGCGATTCGAGTTTCGAGTGTTCGCCTTTCCGAATCTCGGCGATCACGGCCTCAAGGGCGGAACGGCGCTGCTCGAACGTCGCGGGGGCAAGTCTCTCGCCTTTGGCAAAGGCGTAGAGCGGACGATCCTCGGCGTTGAGGATGAAAACCTCGTCGTGAGCATAGGTCTCGGTGAGGAAGATGCCGAAATTTGCGTCGGTGAATTCAAGGTCGATTTCTTTGTCGGTGATCTTGATGATCGGGTCATCCCACCAGGCGACGCTCTTCTGCTCGGCGAGCGCGCGCGCGATGCTTTCGTTCAGGGCGTTTTCGACCAGCGTGCGCTCCCGGTCTCGCGACGTTTCGTTGGCCGACCAGCCGGCATAAGCGATGACGGCGATCAGCAAGAGGCCGAAAAAGGCGATCGCCGCCCCAATGATCCTGGTGAGGCTGCGGAGATCGCCGCTGAAATGAAGGCTGCGTTCAGTTTGACTCATGAGGACCGGGCAAGCGCGGACGCGACACGAGGAATGCTAGCGCGCAAAATAGGCGGCGCCCGAACGCTTTGTACCGTTACGGCTAACATCTCACCCCCTGTTTTTGGTAAATTCGCGATGTATTTAATCGCTTTCCGGCGGGCCGATCCCGCCTGCGCCGGACCCCGGTCGGGCCGCACGACCGCGGGCCATTAAGGATAATCGCCTCAATCCGGTTGCTGCGGGCCGGTTTAGGCATTATTAAGGTTAAGCCCTTTCGTGGCGATGTAGTGGAACTTGAGTAAAAAGCGGCGCTTCCCGAAACCAGTCATGTCGGCCCACCTGGCCATACGCTCCCTTGCGGATGCGCCGCACCTGAAGAAGGCTGCGAGCGTTATTGAGCAGGCTGCCTGGAGTCATCTCGGCTATTTGAGCTATACGCGGGCCCACTACGAGTATTACGCGGAGCTCATCGAGTCCTACCCTGAATATCAGCTCATTCTCGTCGACGAAGACGCAGGCTATCCTGTGGCTGTCGCGAGCAGCGTCCCGTTCGCCTGTTCCGGACCGGAAGATCTGCCGCCCGAGGGCTGGGATTGGGTGGTCGAAACTGCCGCTCGCAACAAGGACAAAGCCAACATCCTAGGCGCCTTGGCGGTCTCGGTTCCTGCCGTTCACCGACTGAAGGGTTATGCCCGGGTCATGATCCGCTCTCTTGTCGACCTCGCCGAAGCCAAGAAGCTCGACGGCGTGGTGGTGCCGGTGCGGCCTTCGGCGAAAGTGCAACATCCTTGGGTTCCCATCGCCGACTATATCGGTTGGACTGACGAGGACGGGCGTCCCTATGACCCCTGGCTTCGCAGCCATCTTTCCGTCGGCGGCAAGATCATCGGCCCCTGCGAGCGCTCGATGGTCGTGCACGAGCCCATCGCGTTTTGGGAGAACTGGTCAAAACAGCGCTTCGAAAGCTCGGGCGCCTATCCGATCGAAGGGGCGCTCGTGCCGGTCAAGATCGATCTCGATCGACGGACCGGCACTTACGAAGAGCCGAATGTCTGGGTCTCCTACGGGCTCTGAGCGCGCCCGGCGCCCCGGTCCCATTAACCAACTCATCCTTACTGCTTCGCCTTGACCATGGGCGCGCGCCTCGTCTACGGTCCGCGCGCCGCTATTGGTTGGTTGAGGGAATCGTCAATGAAAAATAGTCGCGTGGTGTTGTTGACCGCTGCAATTCTGGTCGTCTGTTCCGTGGGTGTGGCCGAGGCGGGAAAGAGAAAATGCGCCGAGGATTATCGCCGCTTCTGCAGCCAGTGGGGGCTTGAGACACGGGGTCTGCAAAACTGCATGCGCAAGCACGGCGACCGGTTGAGCAAGGCCTGCATCAGAGGCTTGATCGCGGCCGGCGCCGTATCCCAGGCGGAAGTCGATCGCCGGAGACGCGAAGCCGGACGTTAAGCCCGGATCGCACGCCGCTTCTCAAGACTTGCGCCGGTACGTCCCCCTTGCCAGGCGGCACGGGGGTCGCGGCGTTGCGCCCGGCCGATCAGGAGACGCCGGCCGTCTGCGCGATCGCCCGGCTCCGCGCCGGAATCGACGTCGCCCATTCCGGCCCCTCGAAGCGCAACATCACATCCGACGCAGCCGCCAGTTCCGAGCGATGGGCGATACTGATGCGGGTGATCTTGAGCTTCTGCAGGACCTGGTTGATCTCGCGCTCCCTGTCGGAATCGACATGCGCCGTCGCTTCGTCGAGGAAAAGGATTTTCGGCCGCCGGTACAGCGCGCGCGCGAGGATGACGCGCTGGCGCTGGCCGCCCGAGAGCGTATTCCCCATGTCGCCGATCAGGCTGTTATAGGCCATGGGCATCCGCATGATATCGGCGTGAATTCCCGCCATTTGCGCGCATTCCCGCATCCACTCCTCGTCGCGCGAATTGGCAAAGAAGCAGATATTGTCGGCGATCGTTCCCGACAGAAGCTGGTCGTCCTGCATCACCGCGGCGACCTGGTCGCGATAGGATCGGACCCCAAGCGTCTTCAGCGGAATCCCGTCCACGAACACCTCGCCGCTCGTCGGCGGCAGAAGGCCGAGCATAACCTTCATCAGGGTGGTCTTGCCGCATCCCGACGGGCCCATGATGGTGGCCGACTCTCCCGGCTCGATGGCGAAGTTGACATTCTCCAGTACGAAATCGTCGGTCTCGGAGTAGCGGAACGAAACGTCGCGGATCTCGAGCGCGCCGCGAACCGGCCGGCTCAACAGCGGCGTGCCGTGCCCGGGCTCAAGCGGTGTCAGGGCGATGTCGGACAGGCGCTCCAGGTGCAGCCCGACAATGCCGAAGTCGAGCGCCTTCTCAAGCAGCAGGTTCGCCTTGTTGATGAATTGCTGCTTGTAGGTGATGAAGGCGAACACCATGCCGATGGTGAAGATGTTCTCGAGTGCGAGCTGGGCCGCGAGATAAATAATGAGGATGTTCTCGGCGCCGAAGAGAATGCCATTCGCGGCGCCAAATCCGATCCTCGCCCGCTCGAGCCGGACATCGGCGTTGACGGTCTCCGCAAACCGATTGAGCCACTGCCCTTCCCGCTCATTCTCATGGTTGAACAGCTTGATGCTCTGCATCGCGCGCAAGCTCTCGACAAAGTTCGAGGTTTCGTTTGCCTTTGCCTGAATCATCCGCTCGCTCAAATCGCGAAGGTAGCGGAACAGCGCGACGCGGATCGCGGCGTAGCAGAAGAAGGCGGCAAGCACGATGAGGGTCAGCTTGGTGCTGTAGGCGAACATCACGGCGAGCGTGATGACCACCATCATCCCATCGATGATCGCGAGGATCAAACTCTCGCTGATGAGATCGCGGATGGGTTCGATCGAGGTAAAGCGCGAGAGCACATCGCCAATGTGCCGCTTCTCGAAGAACGAGAGCGGAAGCCGGATGAGATGGCGGAACAATCGCGCCCCGAAGGCGAAGTGAAGCGTGTTCTGCAGGATGACGACGATCAGCGACCTGAGCCAGGTCACGGCGACGGTGAGCGCCGCGACAAGGGCAAAGCCGAGCGCGAGCACCAGAAGCAGGTCGACATCGCCTCTCGCCACGACTTCATCCACCGTGAGCTGCAAGTAGAACGGCCCGGCGATGACAAGAAGCTCGAGCGCGAGCGATAGGGCCAGAATCTGCAGGAGCGCGTGCTTCGCGCCGCTCGCCTGCTGCAGGAACGTCGAGAGCCTGAGGCGTACCCGCTCGTCCTTGCGTTCGAAGCTCGCGGTCGGCGTGAGCTCGAGCGCGACACCGGTGAGATGCTTCGAGGCCTCGCTCCAGGAGACCTTCTTCTCGCCGATGGCGGGGTCATGCAGAACGAGGCCGCGCCGCCCCACCGATCTCAGCACGACGAAGTGATTCATGTCCCAGTGCAGGATTGCGGGCAGCTTGAGTTGCTTGAGGTCCTCGGGCTCAAGGCGCACCGCGCGGGTGGTGAAGTTCAAATGACGGGCAATCTCGATCACCGACCGCAGCGTGACGCCGTTCATCGAGATCGGATGCTGGCGCCGGAGCGTATTCAGGTCGATGCGGTGTCCGTAGTAGCTCGCCACCATGGCAAGGCACGCCAAGCCGCATTCGGATGCTTCGGACTGGACGATGACCGGCAGCGTCCGCCTGCCACTGAAGTTCAGCATCGTCCCCTACATCCTGACGTTTAGAATCGGATCCAAGAGCCAGCGCACGAGCTCACGGCGCTCGAGCAGAATGTCGGCGCGCAGCAGCATGCCGGCCTGGAGCGGAATTTTCTGGCCGTTGGCATCGATATCCGGCCGGTCGAGAGCGGCCACGACCTTGTAGGCGGGCTCCTTCAACTGCACCGGCGAGCCGGTGTCGGTCTCCGACAGGATCGTTTTCGACACGGTGACGACCCGCCCCGAATAGGCCCCGAAGCGCTGGAACGGAAACGCCTCGTAGAGCAGGCGCACCTTCTGGCCGGGGCGCACGAACCCGATCGCCCGGGTCGGAACGAACAGCACCGCCTGGAGCGGGCTTTCGAGCGGGAGAATGTCGAGCAGCGGCTTTCTCGGGTCGGCGACCTGCCCGGCCTTGGCCTGCACATTGGCGACGCGCCCGTCGATCGGCGCGCGAATGGAGAAGGACTGGCGACCGCCCGTCTCGGCGGTGCGCTGGTCGAGCTCAGCCAACTGGCTTTTCAGGGGCTGAAGCCTGCGCGCCGATTGCGCCGGCAATTGCTTCAGCGTCGAGCGCGTCTCGGCGAGCTCGGTTTCGCGGGCAACAGTGCGCTGCTTGAGCGCGCTCAAATCCTGTTTGGCTTTCAGCAGATTTTCCCGCCGGTTATAGAGCTCCGGCGCCGCCATGTAGCCCGAGGCATGCATCTTCTCGGCGGTCGCGACCAGCTGCTGGGCGAGATCGATCTGCTCTTGTTGAATTTTCATCTGCGCGGAGAGCTGCGCCAATTCCGCTTCACCGCTCGTGATCGCGGCTTCGAGCCGGATTTCCTCGGCGCTCGTCGTTCGCTCCTCCTCGCCGATCTGATTGGCGAGAAGAGTCTTCTGCAAGGCAAGACTCTTCAGGATCGCCGCGTTGACATCGGTTCCGTCGGCGGTGATCTGCGTCTTGTCGATGGTGAGGAGAACATCACCTTTGGCGACCTCTTGATCCTGCGCGACATGGACCGCGGTAATGGTCCCTTGCTCGGGCACGAAGATGCTCGACGTTCCGCGCGCCGGAGCGAGGTAGCCGCCGACCGTCTCTTTGCGCGTATAGCCCGCGAAGCAAATAAACACGATGAGCGCGCCGACGGCGATCGTCAGCAGCCAGGCGAGAAGCTTCGCCGACGACGATTGCAGCCGTCCGACCTGGCCGAACTCACGATATTGCTTTTGAAACTCGAGTGCTTCGGGGCGGAACAGGGAGCTTGTCATGGCTGAAACGCGACGCTGGTTAGAACCCGTGCCCAGAAGTGGCTAACTCCCCCCGCCCGGCAGGACGGAGGGAGTTGGTTTCATACGCCGCAAGCCATTACTTTCCGCTTAAGTGGCAACGGCCTGCGCGCGCGATGCCACGTTGCCCGCTACTTCCGCGGGCGCACGAGCCCGCCGACAAGCTTGATGGCCACGGCCAGGGCGGCCCGATCCTTCTCGCTCAGCTTCACGCTGAAGGTGATCCGCGGGCGTTCCATAACTCCGCCCGAGACGGCGTTCAGTTCGGTGGTGGTGAGTTCGCGCATCGATGTTCTCCTTGTTAACTCTTGTTACGCAGCAGGTTTCCGGGGCCGAAGCAGCGACAGGACGGCCGCGAGGGCGGCTTGATCCTTCTTGCTCAGCTTGACGCCAAAGAGAGTTGTGGGAACTCTAGGCGCCGGGACCGCTCGTCCGCCGGAAACGGCCTTCAGTTCGTTGGTCGTGAGGTCTCGCATGATCGTTCTTCCTATTCCGATCTCTTTTGACTTCACCCGGAGCAGGACGTCTGAAACGGGACCTTGGGAGGAACCACGCTGCCGTCCACCGAGTCATTCCTTGTACGTTGCATCTACACGATGGCGTTAGAACAGGATCAACTTATGCCTACCTTCCCCATGACGCAATTTTCCCGGTAAGAGCTATATTGATGTCAGTTCTTCGTAATGTTTGTGTACTGATTGAATAATATTTGTGTGCTGATCTTTACGATCGATTAACCACGTTCTCGCCAAGCCGCATCCCGCGAAGTGCAGCGCGCGGGGCCGGAGCCCCTACTGCGGCACGCCGAGAGGCGCTCGCGGTCGGCGCGCCAAGAGAGTCCGTGCTTGTGCTTCGGAATGAGCGCAGCCGGGACGCTGTCGTGCCGGCCGCCGAGCGGCGTGATGATGCGTCGCCTTGCCGCTAGCGGGTCGGCATCGGCCTTTCGCCGCGATAATCGTAGAAGCCGCGATTTGCCTTGCGCCCAAGCCAACCTGCTTCGACATATTTCACGAGTAGCGGACAGGGGCGATATTTGGAATCGGCCAGCCCCTCATACAACACCTGCATGATCGAGAGGCAGGTATCGAGCCCGATGAAATCGGCAAGCTGGAGCGGTCCCATCGGATGATGGGCGCCGAGCCGCATCGCGGTGTCGATGGCGTCGACCGTGCCCACGCCCTCATAAAGCGTGTAGACCGCCTCGTTGATCATCGGCAGCAGAATGCGGTTGACCATGAAGGCCGGGAAGTCTTCCGACACGGCGACCGTCTTGCCGAGTCTCTCGACGAACTCCCTGGTGCGGCCGAAGGTGGCGTCCTCGGTGGCAATGCCGCGGATCATCTCCACCAGCTCCATCACCGGCGCGGGATTCATAAAGTGCAAGCCGATAAAGCGCTCGGGCCGGTCGGTGGCGGCGGCGAGCCTGGTGATCGAGATCGACGAGGTGTTGGTGGCGACGATGGCATTCGGCTTGAGGAACGGACACAGCGCGACGAAGATCTTGCGCTTGACCGTCTCGTCCTCGGTCGCGGCTTCGATCACGAGATCGGCGTCGCGGAACTTCGCCATGGTTTCGGCATAGGAGATGCGCGACAGCGCCTTGCGCTTGTCATCCTCGGTGATCTTACCGGAGGCGACCTGGCGGGTGAGGTTCCTGTCGATTACCCCGAGCGCCGCATCGACCTTGTCCTTGGCGATGTCGTGCAGGGCGACGTCATAGCCGGAGAGCGCGACGACGTGGGCGATGCCGGTGCCCATTTGCCCGGCGCCGACGATGCCGATCCGACTGATCGGGTCACCGTCAGAATCGCCCCGAGACGCCGGGTCGGCGCGGAGCCCTGTGCCTTGCACGATGTCGTCCATGGTCATACCTCGACAATCCGCTCTACGAGTAACCGGCCTTCTTGAGCTCGGCGTCGAGCTCCGGCAGCACGGTAAAAAGGTCGCCGACGAGGCCATAGTCGGCGACCTGGAAAATGGGGGCGTCGGCGTCCTTGTTGATGGCGACGATCACCTTGGAATCCTTCATGCCGGCGAGATGCTGGATGGCGCCGGAAATGCCGACGGCGATATAGAGCTCGGGCGCCACGACTTTTCCGGTCTGGCCGACCTGGTGGTCATTCGGCATGTAGCCGGCATCGACCGCGGCGCGGCTTGCGCCCACGGCAGCCCCGAGGCGGTCGGCAACCGGCTCGATCAAGGTCTTGAAGTTCTCGCCCGATTGCATGCCGCGTCCGCCCGAAATCACGATCCGGGCCGCGGTCAGCTCGGGCCGCTCGCTCACGCTGATCGAGGCCCCCTCGAAGTTTGAAAGCGAAACGGCGGGCGCGGGCGCGACCGTCTCGATCGCGGCGGCACCGCCCTCTCCGGCACTGGCGAAGGCCGTGGTCCGGACGGTCGCGACCACGATCTTGTCCGTGGTCTCGACCGTCTCGAGCGCATTGCCGGCATAGATCGGACGCACGAAGACCTTCGGCGCCTTGACCTCGATAATGTCGGAGACCTGGGCGACATCGAGCATCGCGGCAATGCGCGGCAGGACGTTCTTGCCCATGCTCGTCGAGGGCGCGAGCAGGGCGGAATAGTCCTGCATCAGCGGCAGCACCGTGTTTGCGGTTTCTTCCGCGAGGCGCTGCGACAGATACGGCGCCTCTGCGAGCAGGACCTTGCGCACACCGTCGAGTTTGGCGGCCGCCTCGGCGACGCTCCGGCAATTCTCGCCGGCCACCAGAATATCGACGTCGCCGCCGAATCCCTTCGCCGCCGTCAGCGCCTTCGCGGTCGCCGGCGCGAGCGTGGTGTTATCGTGCTCTGCGAGCAGGAGGACCGCCATCTCAAAGAACTCCCGCCTCGTTCTTCAGCTTGTCGACGAGCGCGGCAACGCTATCGACCTTGATCCCGGCCTGCCGGCCCTTGGGCTCGGCGACGGACAGCACCTTGAGGCGCGGCGCGACATCGACGCCGAGCGCCTCGGGGGTCGTTTCGTCGATCGGCTTCTTCTTCGCCTTCATGATATTGGGGAGCGAGGCATAGCGTGGCTCGTTGAGCCTGAGATCGGTGGTCACGATGGCGGGCTTGGCGAGCATGACCGTCTCGAGGCCGCCATCGACCTCGCGCACCACTTTCACCTTGGCGCCGTTGAGCTCGAGCTTTGAGGCGAACGTGCCTTGCGGCCAACCGAGCAGACCTGCGAGCATCTGACCCGCCTGGTTGCAATCGTCGTCGATGGCCTGCTTGCCGAGGATGATGAGATCGGGCTTTTCGTTCTCGGCCACGCGCTTGAGCAGCTTCGCCACGGCAAGCGGCTCGACGTTCTGATCGGTCTTGACGAGGATCGCGCGGTCGGCGCCCATGGCAAGGGCGGTGCGCAACGTGTCTTGCGCCTTGACGCTGCCGATCGAGACGGCAACGATTTCGGCCGCCTCGCCGCGTTCCTTGATGCGGACCGCCTCCTCGACGGCGATCTCGTCGAACGGATTCATCGACATCTTGACGTTGGCAAGGTCGACGCCGCTGCCATCCGATTTGACGCGGATCTTGACGTTGAAATCGACGACCCGCTTGACGGGAACGAGAATTTTCATGCGGCC